>JAEWHN010000321.1 GCA_023387775.1 Pseudomonadota bacterium
GTATTTCGCCGATGGCATAGCGGGCGGTGTATTCCGCCACCGCCTTTTCGAGAGCGAAGCGGCTCTCCAACTGACGCGACTGTTTTGAGGCCCAGGCGCCGATGCGGCTGCCGCGCGGGCGCGAGGCGAAATAGGCGTCTGCTTCCTCGTTGCTGACGATTTCCACCGGCCCGCGCACCCGCACCTGGCGGCGCAGCGACTTCCAGTGGAAGCACATGGCCGCCTTCATGGTGGAAAGGAGCTCGCGGCCCTTGGCGCTTTCGAAATTGGTGTAGAAGACGAAACCCTTCTCGTCGAAGCCCTTGAGCAGCACCATCCGCACATCCGGCATGCCGTCGGGGTCGACGGTTGCCAGCGCAACGCCGTTGGGGTCGTTCGGCTCGCTGTTGCTGGCATCGTCAAGCCACGTCGCAAACAGCCGGAACGGTTCTGAACTCTCGGTGAAGTCGCCGCTTGCTTCCATCATTTTTCGATCAATTCGCCGGGTTGGGGTTCCACTGCGTTCCGATTCGGGGCCGAAAGCCGAGGGCTTCGACCGCGTCGCCATGTCTTGGTTACCTTTTCCGGGGCCTCCACCGCAAGTGCGGCTGACGATCCGGCCAGCGGAAGCTGTTGCGCCCCATGTGGTGCATGCGGGTTTGCCGCGGCCTGTCAGGATTTACCGCTGGCAGGTGCGGGGAGAACGTCCTTTCTCTCGTGCTGAATTGCCCGGCGCTGCGTCGGCAAAAGACGAAGTTGAGCACGAGTAATCGGAAGGATTTCATTAAAATTGTCCCGAATTGACGGCGTTAACACCGTGGCCGGGCAACGAAATCATCCTGTCGCCGACGAGTATTTAACCTGATTTGTCCTGCAACGCGGCTGCTTTCAAGATGCTACGTCGCGTCAAGGCCTCGTGAAGCCGAGTTGATTGCCTGACGTTTGAGGCATCCGTGCCAATTGGTCATGTCCATGAAAGGAATTCAAAATGAAAAAGCTGCTTATCGCCGCAACGGCAGTGCTCGCCATGACGGCTTTTGCGGCGGCCGGCGCCTCCACAGGCGGGTCAGGCAATGGCAACAACAATGGCAATAATAATACTGGCTCCAACAACGGCAACAACAACGGCAACAATAACACCGGCTCGAACAACGGGAATAACAACGGAAACAACAATACGGGGTCTAACAACGGCAACGGCAACGGTAACAACAATACCGGGTCGAACAACGGCAACGGAAACGGAAACAACAACACCGGTTCTGGCAATGGCAACAACAACGGCAATCACAATGCCGGTTCGAACAACGGCAACAACAACGGCAACCACAACACCGGCTCGAACAACGGGAACAACAACGGCAACAACAATGGGCAGTCAGGCAACCATCACCACGGGGATAAAGACCACGGCAAACACCACCATGGCGACAAGGACCATCACCGCAAGCACAAGCATGGGCATGGTCATGGTCATGGGGGCGATGAAGACTGAGGCTCCTTGAGCCATTCCTTCCTGCTGGCACACAGCGACGCAAGGCAATCGCTGGTTGCCGCCGCGCCAGAGCCCGCCCCGGCCTTCGGGGCGGGCTTTCTCATTGGCGTCTTGTCCACGGTCGTGGGTGGGGAAACGCCTTTTTTCCAAGGTGTTGATTTCGTTGCAAATCAGGTAAACCGCTTGTTAATGCGGTCCCGGCATATTTTCCGATCGATGCGATGGCCGCGAAGGGCCATTGTCGCGCGGTGTGCAAGAATTGAGAGGTGGTGTGTCGGTACGTGCCTGGTCTGGTTGCCTGAAAGCGATGACGCTGGCGGCCGTTCTCCCGCTTTGCGCCTGTGCGGCTGGCGGCTTCAGTCTGGAGAAGGCGGAGGTGGACCGCACGCTGGTGACCGGCACGGTCTCTCCGGCCGCGCTGGCGGCCGATGCCGAGCAGATTTCGGACGAAACCACCATCCGCAACGCCGTTTCCGCGGCCGACATGGAAGGGCTGAGCGGCGGCGCCCTGGCCTGGGCCAATGCCGACACGGGCTCGCGCGGAGCAATCACCCGCCTCGTGGAAAGCCGCGACAATGGCGCACTGTGCCGGAAATTCACCACATCGCGCGAGAGCTATGACGGCGTCGGGCTCTATCACGGCGAGGCCTGCATGGCTGGTTCCGGCGCCTGGCGCATGATGAACTTCCAGCCGGCTTCCTGAGTGTGCAGCGCTCGCCGCGCGAGACTTGCGCTTCACCACCTCTGGAATTTGTTCCTAGCGAGGAGCATATAGTGAACAAGTTCCAATTCATTTTTATTCCGGCAGGCAGAAGGCATGCGTGATCCCTATGAAGTGCTGGGCGTTTCGAAGAACGCGTCAGCCAAGGAGATAAAGTCGGCGTACCGGAAACTCGCCAAGAAGCATCATCCGGACCAGAATCCGAATGATCCCAAGGCGAAGGACCGGTTTTCCGCCGCCAACCAGGCTTATGAGATCCTCGGCGACGAGAAGAGCCGAGGCGCATATGACCGCGGCGAGATCGACGCCGAGGGCAAGCCGAAATTCCACGGTTTTGAGGGCCAACCGGGCGGTGATCCCTTTGCGGGCTTTCGGCGCCAGAGCCAGGGGCCGGGCGGTTCGCGTTTCGAGTTTCGCAGCGGCGGCCATGGCGGCAGCCCGTTTGACAGCGACAGCGACATTTTCAGCGAGCTGTTCGGTCAGGCCTTCTCGCAGCGCGGCGCGGGCGGCACCGCGCACCGGGCGCCCCCCGGTGCCGATCTCAATGCCACGCTCGACGTCAGCATCGAGGAGGTCGCGGGGGCTGAGAAGGTCGCGGCGCTGTTTCCAGACGGCCGCAAGCTGGCGGTCAAGCTGCCGCACTATGTCGAGGACGGCCAGACCATTCGGCTCAAGGGCCAGGGCGAGCCCGGCATCGGCGGCCCGGGCGATGCACTGGTGAAGATACGCTTCAAGAAGCACCCGCGCTACCGCGTGGAGGGGCGCGACCTGCATGTGGACCTTCCCGTGCCACTGCGCGACGCGGTGCTGGGCGCCAAGCTTGCGGTCGAAACGCCGACCGGACGGCTGGCGGTGACCGTGCCGGCATGGTCCAGTTCCGACAAGATGCTGCGCCTCAGGGGGCGCGGCCTTACCCAGAAGACCGGCGGCCATGCCGATCTCTATGTCCACGTCCGCGTGATGCTGCCGGAAAGCCCCGATCCGGAGCTTGAAGCGCTGATGCGGAAGACCACCACCTGACCGATTTCGCTCACGGTGAACACTGTTGCTCGCGCAGGGCGCTTGAAGGCGCCCTGTTGCTGTGCGATAGGGGCTGTTCCTGGTTGTAAAGAATGCGGAGAGTGGATCACATGGCGGTTGGACAGGGCCTGATGGCCGGAAAGCGCGGCCTTATCCTTGGCGTGGCCAACAACCGGTCGATTGCCTGGGGGATTGCCAAGGCCTGCGCCGATCAGGGCGCCGAACTGGCGCTGACCTATCAGGGCGAGGCCTTCAGGAAGCGCGTCGAGCCGCTGGTGGCCGAACTGGGCGAGCGCGCCCATTTGGCCGGCCACTGCGACGTGACCGACGCGGAAAGCCTGGACGCCGTCTTCGAGGACGTCGCCAAGAAGTGGGGCAAGCTGGATTTCGTGGTCCACGCCATCGCCTTCTCCGACAAGGAGGAGCTGGACGGGCGCTATGTCGAGACCTCGCGCGACAACTTCCTGCGCACGATGGACATCTCGGTCTATTCCTTCACCACCATTGCCAAGCGCGCCGAGGCGCTGATGACCGATGGTGGCTCGCTGCTGACGCTGACCTATTACGGCGCCGAGAAGGTGATGCCGCACTACAACGTCATGGGCGTGGCCAAGGCCGCGCTCGAGGCAAGCGTGCGCTATCTGGCCGTCGACCTCGGCGGCAAGGGCATCCGCGTCAACGCGATCTCGGCCGGCCCGATCAAGACGCTGGCCGCTTCCGGCATCGGCGACTTCCGCTACATCCTGAAGTGGAACGAGTACAACGCGCCGCTGAAGCGCACCGTGACCCCGGAGGAAGTGGGCGATTCCGGCCTCTACTTCCTGTCGGACCTGTCGCGCGGCGTGACCGGCGAGGTGCACCACGTCGATTCGGGCTACCACGTCGTCGGCATGAAGGCCGTGGACGCCCCGGACATTTCCACCGTCAAGGACTGACGTCCGCAGCTTTCGGGAGGCGTGCGGGGCGTCATGTTTCCGCTTGTCTATTTCGTGCGCCACGGCCAGACGGCCTGGAATGCCGAAGAGCGCTTGCAGGGGCAGGCCGACACCGACATCACCGAGGTCGGCCGCGCCCAGGCCGACCGCAATGGTCAGCGCCTGGCCGAACTGATTGCCGAGCCGCACGAATTCGACTTCGTCGCCAGCCCGATGCGGCGCACGCGCGAAACCATGGAGCGTGCACGCGCGGCCATGGGGCTCGCCTCACACGGATATCGCACCGATCCGCGGCTGGTGGAGGTGAGCTTCGGCGAATGGCAGGGCTTCACCTTCCCTGAGCTCGAAGAACGCTATCCCGGCTGCAAGGAGGAGCGCGAGCGCGACAAATGGAGCTTCGTGCCGCCGGGCGAGGACGCCGAGAGCTATGAGATGCTGCTCGGCCGAATAAGGCCCTGGTTTGAGGAACTGAAGCACCCCACGGTCTGTGTGACCCATGGCGGCGTGCTGCGCGTCATCTTCCGACTGGCTCAGTCGATACCGACCCACCTGGCGGCAGCGCTGGAAATTCCGCAGGACCGTGTGCTGCGGTTCGAAAACGGCAGTCTGGACTGGCTCTGAGGTTCGGGCGCTTGTACGCAGGCGGCGGGAGCTTCTTCGCGCGGCCGCGGGGCCCGGAAAAAGCTATTCCGGCAGCTGCATGTCGGTGATCATGTTGACGCCGTTGACCTGATCGTAGGCGAGCAGGACGTCCATGCCTTCCTCAAGCGCATCGACGTCGAATTCGCCGGGCAGCTTGTAGGACTTGCCGTTGTCGAGCGTGATGGTGAGCTTGTCGCGGTCGACCACCTTGATCTTGCCTTCCGCCTCGGCGGCGAAGGCGGCGCTGGAAATCATCATGACAGCGGCAAGAGCGCCGATCAGGCTACGCATGGTCCATCCTCGTTTTTGTTTATCCTTGGCGTCGACGGGCGACGGCTCGCAATTGCGAACGGGTAGAAACCACTAACACGGGGAATGTGTCAAAACTAGAACGCGGCAGTTTCACTTTATGTTTTCAAGATGTTGCCGAAATCACGGGAAAACCGGGCACTTGCTGCCGTACGGCTCGCACGAGACAACTGGGCAACAGGTCGGATCATGGTTTGACCCCTGCCGAAAACGCCAATAGAACGCACCCCAGAGCCGGCGAGGCCGGGCAGGGCTGAGT
>JAEWHN010000016.1 GCA_023387775.1 Pseudomonadota bacterium
CACCGAGCCCTCACTGTTCTCGAGCCTGCGCGGCAAGGCGCAGTTCCTGACTGTCGACCACGGCTCGGTCCGGCCCACCGAAGACGCCTGACAAGACAAGGCGGCACCGATATGATCGCGCCATGAACGCCCCCGCTGCCCCCCTCACCCCCGACGAACTCCAGCGCTATGCGCGCCACATCGTGCTGCCCGAGATCGGCGGCGCCGGCCAGCAGAAGCTGAAGCGCGCGCGCGTGCTGGTCATCGGCGCCGGCGGGCTCGGCGCGCCGGTGCTGCAATATCTTGCGGCGGCCGGCGTCGGCATCCTGGGCCTCGTCGACGACGACACCGTTTCGCTGTCGAACCTTCAACGGCAGGTGATCCACGATACTGAGTCGGTCGGCCTGTCCAAGCTCGAGAGCGCAAAGGCCGCGCTCGCCCGGATCAACCCCAACACGGGGGTCGAACTGCACGAGATGCGCCTGACCGACGAGAACGCCCGGGCGCTGGTGGCGCTATATGACCTCGTGGTCGACGGCTCCGACAATTTTGCCACGCGCTACGCCGTTGCGGACGCCTGTGCGGCAGCCGAGCGGCCGCTTGTGCATGCCGCTGTCGGCCGCTTCGACGGCTCGGTGACGGTGCTGAAGCCATTCGAAACCGGGGCGGACGGAACGCCGAACCCGGGCTATCGCGACCTTTTCCCCGAGCCGCCGCCGGCCGGGCTCGTGCCCTCCTGCGCCGAGGCCGGCATTGTCGGCGCGCTGACGGGCGTGATCGGCACGCTGCAGGCCATGGAAGCGATCAAGCTGATCACCGGCATCGGCGAGCCGCTGGTGGGCCGGCTGCTGCTCTACGATGCGCTGGCAGCCCGATTCGACACTGTGCGGTACAGGAAGCGGACGAAATGAGGCGTGGACCTCACTCGGCCAGCGGAGCTTCGGAGAACCTGCAGCAAGAGGGTCCGGCGCACCCCGGATTTCCCGCGACTCAAAAGGTGCCCGCTTGAGCCTTGAGCTCTCCGCCGAGGAACGCGCCATCGCCGCCGGCAGCGACGGCAAGGCCATGGCGATGCGCATCGTGGCCGACAGCGCGCGTCTGCTCGGCGCGCCCCGACTGATCCCGATCGCATCCGCCCATATCGACGGCGCGCTCTATCATGGCGATTCGGGCACGCTGTTCGCCGAGCGGCTCGTGGAGGGCGGCGCCCGCGTTGCCGTGCGCTCGACGCTGAATGTCGGCGCGCTCGACCTCACCGGCTGTTCGCGCGTGCGGTTGGAGGAGCCGGCGCGCAGCATGGCGCGGCGGATGATGGAGGCCTATCGCAAGCTCGGCTGCGAACAGAGCTGGACCTGCGCGCCCTATCAAGCCGGCCACCGGCCGGCGCTGGGCACGGACGTCGCCTGGGGCGAATCGAACGCGGTGGTGTTCTGCAACTCGGTGCTGGGCGCACGCACCAACCGCTATGGCGACTTCCTCGACATCGCCTGCGCGATCAGCGGGCGGGCGCCAGACTACGGCCTGCACCGGCCGGAGAATCGGCGCCCGACGCTGGTCTTCGACATTTCCGCCATGCCCGCCGCATTCCTGGCGTCTGAAACGGTCTGGCCGGTGCTCGGCAGCCTCTATGGCCGCGAAGTGGGCAACGCCATCGGCATTGTCGTCGGCGTGAGAAATCATCCCGGCGAGGACGCGCTGAAAGCCTTCGGCGCAGCGGCGGCTTCCTCGGGCGCGGTCGGCCTGTTCCACATCGCCGGCGTCACGCCGGAGGCGGCCTCCTTTGCCGATATCGAGCCCGAGACGGCGATTCGCGTGACGCCGGACATGGTGGCCGAGGCACGCCGGCGGCTCTCCACGGCAGAAACCACCGACCGGATTGATGCGGTGGCCATCGGCAGCCCGCATCTGTCGCTGGATGAGTTCGATGCGCTGGAGCGGTTAATTGCCGGCCGGCGGCTTGCCGTGCCTGTCCATGCCTGCACCGGGCGGCACGTGCTGTCGGCGCTGGAGAAGGACGGCCGCCGCAAGGCGCTGGAGGCCTGTGGCGTCGTCATCGTCGCCGACACCTGCGTCGTCGTCACGCCGATCCTCGCCGACAGGCGCGACGGCGTGCTGATGACCAATTCCGGCAAGTTCGCGCAATATGCTCCCGGCAACACTGGCTATGGCGTGCTCTACGGCTCGCTTGCCGACTGCGTGGAAAGCGCGGTTGCCGGCAGGCCTTCATTTGCGGAGCTTGGCCGATGAGCGGCCTTCGCGGCGAAATCCTGGTGCCGGGTGCGGGCGGGGCCGGTGAAGCGCTGGTGTTGACCGCACCGATCTCCTTCTGGGGCGGGGTGGACCCGAAGACAGGCCGGATCGCCGATGTGCGTCACCCTCAACATGGTGCGTGCATTGCCGGCCGCGTGCTTTTCCTGCCCGGCACCATCGGCTCGTCCTCGGCATCCGCCGTGCTGATGGAGCTGGCGCACAGCGGAAACGCCCCGGCCGCACTGGTGCTGCACGAGCCCGACGCGATCCTGCTGCTGGGCCTGATCGTGGCGCGCGAGATGGGTTGGCCGACGCCCGTCGCCGCGAGGCTGGACCGCCAGCATTTTGCTGTCTTCGCAGGTCGCAGGGTGAAGGTGAGCGCTGAAGGCGAGATCACGTCGGCGGTCAGCGGTTCAGACGCACGCTGAGGCGGCAGAAGCCCGCCTGACGCGACCGAAGAACCAGCGGCTGTCGACTCGCCGCTTCAGAGACGAATCGGCAGCACCCGGTCCGGCGGCCTGTGGCCGTCGATGAAGGTGCGAATGTTGATGATGACCTTCTCGCCCATGTCGATGCGGCCCTCGATGGTGGCCGAGCCCATATGCGGCAGGATCACCACCTTGCCCTTGGCGGCAAGCTTGACCAGCTTGGGATTGACCACGGGTTCGTTCTCGAACACGTCGAGCCCCGCACCGGCGATCTTGCCCTCCTGCAGCAGCTTGACCAGCGCATCCTCGTCGATGATGTCGCCGCGCGCCGTGTTGACCAGATAGGCGGAGGGCTGCATCAGCGCCAGCCGGCGCGCCGAAAGCAGGTGGAAGGTTGCCGGCGTGGAAGGGCAGTTAACCGAGATGATGTCCATGCGGGCGAGCATCTGGTCGAGACTTTCCCAGTAGGTCGCCTCCAGTTCGTCCTCGACGCTGCGCAGCACGCGGTTCCGGTTGTGATAGTGGATCGACAGGCCGAAGGCCTTGGCGCGGCGTGCCACGGCGGTGCCGATGCGGCCCATGCCGACGATGCCGAGCCGCTTGCCCCAGATGCGTCGGCCTAGCATCCATGTCGGCGACCAGCCCGCCCATTTGCCGCCGCCCTCAAGCAGGGTGGCGCCTTCGGCCAGGCGGCGCGGCACGGCAAGCATCAAGGCCATGGTCATGTCGGCGGTGTCTTCGGTCAGCACGTTGGGCGTGTTGGTGACCGTGATTCCCCGTTTGGCAGCGGCCGTCACGTCGATCTTGTCGACGCCGTTGCCGAAATTGGCGATCAGCTTGAGATTCTCACCTGCCTGCTCGATCAGCGCGGCATCGATGCGGTCGGTCACGGTCGGCACGAGAACATCGGCTTCCTTCATGGCGGCAACCAGTTCGGGCTGGCTCATCGGCCGGTCTTCGAGGTTCAGCCGCGCGTCGAACAGCTCTCGCATCCTGGTCTCGACCTGGTCCGGCAGCTTGCGCGTAATCACCACGAGAGGCTTCTTTTTGCCTGCCATTGCGTCCTCGAATGCGGATCCCGTTGAGACCTCTTTAACCAAGACGGGCGAAACTTGAAACCAGCCTTGGGGTCACTGTCTCTGTAACAAGCGGTGCCGCCGAACACAAAGAAAAAGGGCAGGTGCGCCCCGCCGGCGCCGCGGCCGAAGAAAAAGAATGAAGGTGTCTCGTTTCATGTCGTCACGCGCGATCGTTGGTGCTGTTCTGGCCAGTCTTGCACTCCTGTCGACCGGCGCTTGGATCGGCGCGAGCGAGGCAGCACCGTCACAAGAGGTGACGCTGGGGCCAAGCGGGCTGCCCCTCCCGCGCTTCGTCAGCCTGAAATCCGGCCGCGTCAATTCACGCATCGGCCCCGGCGTCAACTACGGTGTCGACTGGCTCTACATGAAGCCGGGCCTGCCGATGGAGATCATCCAGGAATACGACAACTGGCGCCGCGTGCGCGACGCCGAGGGCGCGGAAGGCTGGATCAACCAGTCGCTCCTTTCAGGCAAGCGAACCGCGATGACCGCCCCCTGGCAGCGCGGCAAGGATGCCAAGATCAACCTTTTGGCCAAGCCGGACCCCGAGGCGCGCGCAGTGGCCATCATCGACCCCGGCGTGGTCGGCAAGATCAAGTCGTGCAACGGCGACTGGTGCGAAATGACCTTTGATGGCGTAAGCGGGTGGCTGCGCCAGAACCAGGTCTGGGGCGCCTATCCGGGCGAAATCGTCAAGGATTGACCGGACCGGCGAGCCAGCACGGGTGCCGCGCCTGTCCAAGGCGGTGCCCGCGCCTGCTAGCGGACATGCTTCTGCGGTGATGGGCTGTCGAGTGGGTGTCGGTTCAGAGAGGCCGCTTCGGACGCAGCCGCACCACAATATCGACGTTGGCGATTTCCAGGCCTTCCGGCGGCTCCGGAAGGTTGAGCACCTTCACCGGGCCGGACACGATGTCGAAAACCTTGTTCTCGCCTTCGATGAAGAAATGGTGGTGGTCGGAAGTGTTGGTGTCGAAATAGGTTCTCGACCCCTCGACCGCCAGGATGCGCAGCAGGCCCGCCTCGGTGAACTGATGCAGGGCATTGTAGACCGTGGCGAGCGAAACCGGCACGCCGGCCGTAACCGCTTCCTCATGCAGCTCTTCGGCCGACAGATGGCGGTCGCCCTTGGCAAACAGCAGATTGGCCAGCGCGACTCGTTGCCGCGTGGGCCGCAGCCCCGCGTCACGCACGCGCTGTTCTATCGCCATCTCGTCGGGGACGGTCAAATCCATCAATCTGCCAAATCCGCTCCAGCTAATAAGCAGGCTTGCCCGTGCATATATACGAATGCGGCAAGCCCGTATCTTGTCTGACATATATTCCGTCAGGGCAACGCGATCAATAGGCGCACATTGACCCGGACAGGCGGTCGGGTTAATCGCAAACTTCGGTTTCCGAGCGGAAACAGTCTGTGGTACTGAACAGGGCGAACGTACGGCACGTCCGGAACCCACACGGGGAAGATATTTATGGCGGTTTCGAAATCCAGCTACGACTACGAGGAGCTGCTTGCCTGCGCCCGCGGCGAACTGTTCGGCCCGGGTAACGCGCAGCTTCCCTATCCGCCGATGCTGATGTTCAATCGCATCACGGAGATCAGCGACACCGGCGGCGAATTCGACAAGGGCTTCGTGCGCGCCGAGCTCGACATCAGCCGCGACCTCTGGTTCTTCCCCTGCCATTTCATCAACGATCCGGTGATGCCGGGCTGCCTCGGCCTCGATGCCCTTTGGCAGCTCAGCGGGTTCTTCCTCGGCTGGCTCGGCGAGCCCGGCAAGGGCCGCGCGCTTTCCACCGGCGAGGTCAAGTTCACCGGCATGGTCACCCCGGCCAACAAGAAGGTCGAGTACGGCGTCGACTTCAAGCGCGTCATGCGCGGGCGCCTGGTGCTCGGCATTGGCGACGGCTGGCTGAAGGCCGACGGCGAAACCATCTACAAGGCCACTGACCTTCGCGTCGGCCTGTTCAAGGAAGCGGCGGCCTGACCCAGCGTCGCGCCGGCCATTGAAGGAGCACTCATGAGACGCGTCGTTGTTACGGGCCTGGGTATCGTATCTTCCATTGGAAACAACGCCGAAGAGGTGCAGTCCTCTCTGCGCGACGCCAAATCGGGCATCAGCTTCTCCGAATCCTTTGCCGAACACGGCTTCCGCTCGCAGGTATGGGGAGCGCCAACGCTCGATCCGACCGAGTTGGTCGACCGCCGCGCCATGCGCTTCCTGTCGCGCGGCGGCGCCTGGAACCATGTCGCCATGGAGCAGGCGATCGCAGATGCCGGCCTGGAACAGGGCGACATCACCAACGAGCGCACCGGCATCGTGATGGGCTCCGGCGGCCCCTCGACCAGAACCATCGTGGAAGCCGCCGAAACCACGCTGAAGAACGGCAGCCCCAAGCGGATCGGGCCGTTCGCCGTGCCGAAGGCGATGTCCTCGACCGCCTCGGCCACGCTTGCCACCTGGTTCAAGATCCACGGCGTGAACTACTCGATCTCGTCGGCCTGCTCGACTTCGGCGCACTGCATCGGCAATGCCTACGAGCTGATCCAGTGGGGCAAGCAGGACATGGTCTTCGCCGGCGGCCACGAGGATCTCGACTGGACCATGTCGGACCTGTTCGACGCCATGGGCGCCATGTCCTCCAAGTTCAACGACCGGGCTCCGGTCGCCTCGCGCGCCTATGACGTCAACCGCGACGGCTTCGTCATCGCCGGCGGCGCGGGCGTGCTGGTGCTGGAAGAACTGGAGCATGCCAAGGCACGCGGCGCCAAGATCTACGCTGAGGTGGTCGGCTATGGCGCGACCTCCGACGGCCATGACATGGTGGCGCCCTCGGGCGAAGGCGCTGTGCGCTGCATGAAGCAGGCGCTGTCAACCGTTTCCGGCTCCGTGGACTACATCAACACCCACGGCACCTCGACGCCGGTGGGCGATTCGAAGGAGATGAGCGCCATCCGCGAACTGTTCGGCGAGAGGATGCCCAACATCACTTCGACGAAGTCTCTGACCGGCCATTCGCTGGGCGCAGCCGGCGTGCAGGAATCGATCTACTCGATCCTGATGATGCAGGGCGGCTTCATCGGCGAAAGCGCCCATATCGAGGAACTCGATCCGGAATTCGAAGGCATGCCGATCGTGCGCAAGCGCATCGACAACGCCAAGATCGACACTGTGCTGTCGAACTCCTTCGGTTTCGGCGGCACCAACGCCACGCTCGTTTTCCAGCGTTACAACGGCTGAGGATATTCTTCCGATGGAAGGTTTGATGAAAGGCAAGCGCGGCCTCGTCATGGGGGTCGCCAATGACCACTCGATTGCCTGGGGCATCGCAAAGCAGCTTGCGGCGCACGGCGCCGAAATGGCCTTCACCTATCAGGGCGAAGCGTTCGGCCGTCGCGTCAAGCCGCTGGCCGAACAGGTGAACGCCACGATGATCCTGCCCTGCGACGTCGAGGACAGCGCTTCCGTCAGCTCGGTTTTCGAGACGCTGGGCGACAAGTGGGGCGGCCTGGACTTCATTGTCCATGCGATCGGCTTTTCCGACAAGAACGAGCTGAAGGGGCTCTACGCCAACACCACACGCGAGAACTTCATCCGCACGATGGTGATCTCCTGTTACTCCTTCACCGAAGTGGCCCGCAACGCGGCCGCCCTGATGAAGGACGGCGGCTCGATGCTGACCCTGACCTACGCAGGCTCCACCCGCGTCATGCCGAACTACAACGTGATGGGTGTCGCCAAGGCCGGCCTGGAGGCCAGCGTGCGTTATCTGGCCGACGACTACGGCCCGCGCGGCATCCGCGTGAACGCCATCTCGGCCGGGCCTGTCCGCACGCTGGCAGGCGCCGGCATCGCCGACGCGCGCCACATGTTCTCCTACCAGCAGCGCAATTCGCCGCTGCGCCGCACCGTCACCCTCGACGAGATCGGCGGCTCGGCGCTCTACCTGCTGTCGGACCTTTCCTCGGGCGTGACCGGCGAGATCCACTATGTGGACTCGGGCTATCACATCGTCTCGATGCCCACGCTGGAAGAGCTGAAGCAGAGCGACAGCGGCGAATAATCGCCAGTATTCGTGATCGACATGCGAACGGCCGGCTTCACCGGCCGTTTTCTTTTGGCGACGGTGAGGAAGTGGCTGCTCAGCGGCGCGCGCTCAAGACCTTGAACAGGTTCGTCCGCGCCAGTTCCCGCTGGTCCGAGAAGGCCGCCGAAATCGACTTCTCATAGGGAAGCTGGCGGTTTGCGACCATGATCAGCCGTCCGCCCGGCTTCAGTGCTGCGGCGGCAGCCTTGATCATGCCCTGCCCGATATCCGGCTCGGCGGCCCGGCGCTGGTGGAAAGGCGGGTTCATGAAGACGAAATCGTAGCGGCGGGAGACGGGCTCCCCCTGAAGATCGTGCCAGAAGAAGTTCTTCTGCATCGAACCGGTCGCGGCGAGGTTGCGCTTTGCCGCCTCGAGCGAACAAAAGTCCGCCTCATAAAGATCGAGCGTGAACATCTTCGGAAAGCGATCGGCGAGCTCGGCCGCGATATAGCCCCAGCCGGCGCAGAAATCGGCGACCGCGCCGTACACCTTGTCCGGCAGGTTTTCGACCAGAAGCCGCGAGCCTGCATCGATCTCGTCGGCCGAGAACATGCCGGGTGCGGTGACGAAGCGCCCCTCGAGCAGCCGCTCGCCATTGCCGGCGCGCAGCCGCTCCACGGCCGCGCCGGCTTCGTCCGGCCTGCGAAACCAGAAGGCCAGGCCGTGATGCTTCGGCATCTGCCCCTCGACCGTGAGGAGCTCGTCGACACGCTTGCGCAGGCTGGCGATGCCGTCGTCCTTGCTGCCGGCCACCAGCACCAGCGCACCCGCGCGCACACGCTCCAGCGCCTCGGCGATCATGATCTCGTTGGCGCCCCTGTGGCGGCCACAGAGCACAAGCGCCGCGTCGTAGCCCTCTCCTTCCGGCAAAGGCGTAACGCGGCTCTCAGAGGCCTCCAGCGGCTTGAACCAGGGGCGAAATCCCTGGACCAGCGTCAGCTCGGGTGAAAAGCCCTCCGGCAGCCGGAAGCCTGGCTCGGCACCAAGAAACAGCACGCGCTCGCCTGCGGCAGGCAGCGGCAGCGCATCCGCCTCGAAGGGGTGGAACAGGGTTTTCAGCGTGTCTCTGGTCATGACGGGCAAGTAGTCGGTTCCGCCCCGCTGATGCAAACGAAAACTCGGCCGAAACGAAAACGGGCGCCCCTTTCGGGACGCCCGCTCGAAACATCAAACGATTGCCTGGATCAGGCGACGGATTCCTCGTCCTCGGACTTCTTCTCGCGGACGATCTCCTTGCCGGTTTCCTGGTCGACGATCTTCATCGACAGGCGAACCTTGCCGCGCTCGTCGAAGCCCATGAGCTTGACGAACACCTTCTGGCCTTCCTTGACGACGTCGGTGGTCTTGCCGACGCGCTCGTTGGAAAGCTGGGAGATGTGGACCAGGCCGTCACGCGGACCGAAGAAGTTCACGAACGCGCCGAAATCGGCGGTCTTGACGACCGTGCCCTCGTAGATCTCGCCCACTTCCGGCTCGGCCACGATGGTGTGGATCCACTTCTTGGCCGCCTCGATCTCCTTGGCGTTCGAAGAAGCGATCTTGACCGTGCCGTCGTCCTCGATGTTGATCTTCGCGCCGGTCTTTTCCACGATCTCGCGGATGACCTTGCCGCCCGAGCCGATGACGTCGCGGATCTTTTCGGTCGGGATGTGCATGACCTCGATGCGCGGTGCGAACTCGCCGAGTTCCTTGCGACCCTCGGAGAGCGCGTGGGACATCTCGCCCAGGATGTGCAGGCGGCCGTCCTTGGCCTGGCCGAGCGCCACCTGCATGATCTCCTCGGTGATGCCGTGGATCTTGATGTCCATCTGCAGCGAGGTGATGCCGTTGGAGGTGCCGGCCACCTTGAAGTCCATGTCGCCGAGATGGTCCTCGTCGCCGAGGATGTCGGAGAGCACCGCGTAGCGCTCGCCTTCCTTGATCAGGCCCATGGCGATGCCGGCCACCGGCTTCTGGAGCGGAACGCCCGCATCCATCAGCGCCAGCGAGGTGCCGCAGACGGTCGCCATCGAGGACGAGCCGTTGGACTCGGTGATCTCCGAGACCACGCGCAGCGTGTAGGGGAACTGGTCGGCGGAGGGCAGCATCGGACGCACCGCGCGCCAGGCAAGCTTGCCGTGACCGATCTCGCGACGGCCGGGCGAACCCATGCGGCCGGTCTCGCCGACGGAATAGGGCGGGAAGTTGTAGTGGAGGAGGAAGGTTTCCTTGTACATGCCCGTCAGCGCGTCGACATACTGCTCGTCCTCGCCGGTGCCGAGCGTGGCGACCACCAGGGCCTGCGTCTCGCCGCGGGTGAACAGCGCCGAGCCGTGGGTGCGGGGCAGAACGCCGACCTCGGAGACGATGTTGCGGACCGTCTTGAGGTCGCGGCCATCGATGCGCGAGCCGGTGTCGAGGATGTTCCAGCGCACGATCTTGGCCTGGAGCTCCTTGAACACGGTAGCGACCTGCTCGGCCGACCACTTCGGAGCCTCTTCACCCACGGGAGCGAAGGCTTCCTTGACCTTGGCCTTGGCGGCGTCGACAGCGGCGTAGCGCGACTGCTTGTCGATGATCTTGTAGGCTTCGCGCAGGTCGGCCTCGGCGATGCCCAGCATCTCCTTCTCGAGCTCCGAAAGGTCTTCCGGATTGTGCTCGCGCGGTTCCTTGGCTGCGACTTCGGCCAGCTTGATGATGGCGTCGATCACCGGCTGGAAGCCCTTGTGACCGAACATGACGGCGCCGAGCATGACATCCTCGGAAAGCTCCTGGGCTTCCGACTCGACCATCAGGACGGCGTCGCCTGTGCCGGCGACGACGAGATCGAGCTTGGATTCCGGCATTTCGTCGATGTGCGGGTTAAGCACGTACTCGCCGTTGATGTAGCCGACGCGGGCGCCACCGATCGGGCCCATGAAGGGCACGCCCGACAGCGTCAGGGCCGCCGAGGTGGCGACGATCGACAGGATGTCCGGGTCGTTCTCGAGGTCATGCTGGACGACGGTGACGACGATCTGCGTGTCGTTCTTGTAGCCATCGGCAAAGAGCGGACGGATCGGGCGATCGATGAGGCGGGAGACCAGCGTCTCCTTCTCGCTCGGGCGACCTTCGCGCTTGAAGTAGCCGCCGGGAATCTTGCCGGCAGCGTAGGTCTTTTCCTGGTAGTTGACGGTCAGCGGGAAGAAGTCGAAGCCCGGCTTCGGCTCCTTGGCCGAGACGACGGTGGCGAGAACGACCGTCTCGCCATAGGTGGCTAGTACGGCGGCGTCGGCCTGACGGGCGATCTTGCCGGTTTCGAGGATAAGCGGACGTCCCGCCCACTCGATTTCCACTTTGTGTTGGTTGAACATGACATGTCCTTCGAATGCGGGAAGCGCAGCGCGCAACATGCGAGCGCATTCTTCCCTGGCTTGTTTCGGACGAGCCACGGGCAAGACAACGGGGTGTCTGGACATTCTGCGCTGTCAACAGCGCGCCAGGCATCCTGCAATCCTGCCCCATGACCTGCCCATGGGCGGCCCAGCAGAGCCCTCTGCTCCTGCCGAACCGGTTCGGCGACCGATGTGCCAGGAAACTCGTCCGGCATCTTGACGCCTGCGGACCCGGCACTGCGGCCGACCCCGAATGGAAGATCGGCGGACCTTTTGACGAGGTCCGCCGATCAAGCTGTTAGCGACGCAGGCCGAGCTTCTCGATCAGCGTCTGGTAGCGGGCCTCATCCTTGCGCTTGAGGTAGTCAAGCAGGCTGCGGCGCTGCGAAACCAGAGCCAAAAGACCACGGCGGGAATGGTTGTCCTTCTTGTGGCCCTTGAAGTGCTCGGTCAGGTTCTTGATCCGCTCGGACAGAACCGCGACCTGGACTTCCGGCGAGCCGGTGTCGCCCTGGACGGTGGCGAATTCCGCGATCAATTGCTTCTTGCGTTCGGCAGTAATCGACATCGCGTTTTTCCTTTCGAATTGGAGGAAACAAGATGCCCTCAGCCGGGATGTCGTCCAGCAGGGGCCGATGCATGCACTGCGCCACATTGGCACAATGCTGCGGCGCATATAGTCCAAAATGCGTGGTAAGGCCAGCGCTAATGCAAACTGGCCGAACCAGCGACCTTCACGCGGTGAAAACGCGGCGCGGCTTGAACATGCCGGCCTCGATAGCACCGATCGCCACCAGCTTGCCGCGCGAGGTCACGCAGGCCTCGTCGGCTTCCACCGGCGCATCGCGGCCACGGATGATCACGGGGTTGCCCAGCCTGATCCGCGTTGCGGCGTCGTCGTTCACGGGCACCTGGGGCAGGCAATCCAACGCCGCACCGGTGTCGAGCAGACACTCGTCGAGCGCGCTGAAATCGAGCTCCGCGCCGGAATTCCTGTCCTCGGCCGAAGGGGCCGCAGCTTCCAGTTCACCGAGCGTGACGAAATCCTCGTCGGTGAAGGGGTCCACCTCCGTGCGCCGCAGCGCCGCGATATGGCCGTAGCAGCCGAGGTCGCGGCCCATGTCGCGCGCCAGCGAGCGCACATAGGTGCCCTTGCCGCATTCGATCTCGAACACCGAGTTGCCTTCGGGCGTCGTCTCGATCAGGTCGAGGCGGCCGATCTCGATCTCGCGCGCCGGAATCTCGACCGTCTCGCCCTCGCGAGCCAGGTCATAGGCGCGTTCGCCGGCGATCTTGATTGCAGAGAACTGCGGCGGCGTCTGCATGATCACGCCGGTGTAATTCGGCAGCAGAGCCCGGACCTCGGCCTCGGTCGGGCGCTTGTCGGAGGTCTTGGTGACCGGGCCTTCGAGGTCGTCCGTGGAGCGCTCCTCGCCCCAGGCGACCGTGAACTGATAGACTTTGGCGCCGTCCATCACATAGGGCACGGTCTTGGTCGCCTCGCCCAGCGCGATCGGCAGCATGCCGGAGGCAAGCGGGTCCAGCGTGCCGGCGTGGCCAGCCTTTTCGGCCTGGAACAGCCACTTGATCTTGGACACAGCCTCGGTCGAGCCCATGCCGACCGGCTTGTCGAACACCACCCAGCCGGAAATCGGACGACCTTTCTTCTTGCCTCGGCGGCCCACTATTCATGCTCCTTGTCGTCGTCGGCTTCCAGGTCGCGCTGCACTTCGGGCGACCTGAGCAGTTCATTGATCTTGGTGAAATTGTCGAAGCTCGTATCGAGCCGGAAGCGGAACTCGGGCATGTACTTCATCTGCCTGAGCGCCGGCGAGACGCGGCCGCGGATGAAGCGCGCGTTCCGGTTCAGCGCCTTCACCACCGCTTCGTCGTCAGGCGCGCCAAGCGGCGACACGAAAGCGGTTGCAATCTTGAGATCGGGCGACATGCGCACTTCCGAGATCGAAATCACGGTCGTCTCGACGATATCGTCGCGCACTTCGCCGCGCTGGAGCATCTCCGACAGGGCATGGCGCACCTGTTCGCCGACGCGAAGCTGACGCTGGGAAGGCCCGGAAGCATGGGAACGTGACATGGCTGTCTATGCCTTTCGGCTGATCGGTTCGATATGATCTGAAACGGTCATCGCAAACGCGATCCGCCCTCCCCTGCGGGAGAGGGGGCGGATCAAACGTCCACAACTTGGCGAGGCCTTCTGCGCTTGGCAGTTGCCTCCTCCCGGGAGAGGAGGCGAGCCTCTTACAGCTTACGGGTTATCATCTCGACGCGGAAGCACTCGATGATGTCGCCCTGGCGGATGTCTTCGTAGTTCTGGAAGGCCATGCCGCATTCCTGGCCGACCGGCACTTCCGACACTTCGTCCTTGAAGCGCTTCAGGGTCTTCAGCGTGCCTTCGTGGATCACGATGTTGTCGCGGATCAGGCGCACGCCCGCGCCACGCTCGACCTTGCCTTCGGTGACGCGGCAGCCGGCGACCTTGCCGACCTTGGTGATGTTGAATACCTCCAGGATCTCGGCATTGCCGATGAAGGTCTCGCGGCGCTCCGGCGAAAGCAGGCCCGACATCGCGTCCTTGATGTCATCCACCAGGCTGTAGATGACGTTGTAGTAGCGGATGTCGATGCCGGCCTGTTCGGCCGCCTGGCGTGCCTGCGGATTGGCCCGAACGTCGAAGCCGAGCACCACTGCACCCGAAGTCTCGGCAAGCGAGATGTCGGTTTCGGTAATACCGCCGGCAGCGGCATGCACGATGCGGGCGCGAACCTCGTCGGTGCCCAGCTTGTCGAGGGCCGTAACGATGGCCTCGACCGAGCCCTGCACGTCGGCCTTGATGATGAGCGGGAATTCCTTCAGGCCGCTCGTCTGCAGTTGCATCATCATATGCTCGAGCGAGCCACGCTGGCCGGCATGCCGTGCGGCCGCCTTGTCGCGCGCCTTGCGCTGGCGATATTCGGTGATCTCGCGCGCCTTGGCCTCGTTGTTGACCACGGCGAAGCGGTCGCCCGCCTGCGGCGTGCCCTGCAGACCCAGGATTTCCACCGGCGTGGCCGGCAGTGCCTCCTTCAGATGCTCGCCCCGATCGGTGACGAGCGCACGGACGCGGCCCCACTCGTTGCCGGCCACGACGATGTCGCCGACCAGCAGCGTGCCGGTCTGGACCAGCGCGGTGGCAACCGGGCCGCGGCCCTTGTCGAGCTTGGCTTCGACGATGACGCCTTCGGCGGTGCGGTTCGGGTTGGCCTGGAGGTCGAGAACCTCGGCCTGCAACAGGACCGCCTCGAGCAGCTTGTCGAGATTGATGCCCTTGGTGGCCGACACCTCGACTTCGAGCACGTCGCCGCCCATCGATTCCACGAACACCTCGTGCTGCAGAAGCTGCGTGCGCACCTTCTGCGGGTCGGCCGCCGGCTTGTCGATCTTGTTGATCGCAACGATGATCGGCACGCCGGCCGCCTTGGCATGATTGATGGACTCGATCGTCTGCGGCATCACGCTGTCGTCGGCCGCCACCACCAGGATGGCGATGTCGGTGGCCTGCGCGCCGCGGGCACGCATGGCCGTGAAGGCGGCGTGGCCGGGCGTGTCGATGAAGGTGATCTTCTGGCCGTTCTTCTCGACCTGGTAGGCGCCGATGTGCTGGGTGATGCCGCCGGCTTCGCCGGTGACCACCCTGGAATTGCGGAGCGCGTCGAGCAGCGAGGTCTTGCCGTGGTCGACATGGCCCATGATGGTCACGACCGGCGAACGCGGCAGCATGTCCTCCGGACGGTCCGGAATGTTGAACAGGCCTTCCTCGATGTCGGAATCGGCAACGCGGCGCACGGTGTGGCCGAATTCCGATGCCACCAGCTCGGCCGTATCGGCGTCGATCACGTCGCCCGGCTTCAGGATCTGGCCCTGCTTCATGAAGAACTTGACCACGTCGACCGCGCGTTCCGACATGCGGCTCGCAAGGTCCTGAACCGTAATCGTCTCAGGCAGAATGACTTCACGCACGATCTTCTCGCGAGGCTCCTGGTGCATCGCCCGCTTGAACTTCTCCTGGCGGCGGCGCATGGCCGACAGCGAGCGCGAACGCGCATCGTCATCCGACAGCGCAGTGTTCAGGGTAAGCTTGCCGCGACGGCGATCTTCCTCGCCCTTGGCCTTGACGGGACGCGCAACCTCAGGCGTAACCACGCGCCGGACCGGCGTAGCGCTGCGCGGCGAAGGCGCGCTCTTGCTCTTGGCCTCGACCGGCTCGTCGTCGACAACCTCGGCCTGCGGCGCGCGGCGGCGGGCCTCTTCCTCGGCGCGGCGGCGGGATTCGGCCTCGGCCTGGAGGCGGGCTTCTTCCTCGGCCTGGCGGCGTGCAGACTCTTCGCGCTCGCGGCGGCGGCGCTCTTCCTCTTCCTGACGGCGCTTTGCGTCTTCCGCGGCGCGGACACGATCCTCAGCCTCGCGGGCAACGGCACCCTCGAGCGCGCGGCGACGCGCTTCCATCTCGCTGGACGAAAGCTCGTTCAGCACCATGCCCGACCGTTCGGCCATCGGCTTGGGCGCGGGCCGCGGCGTCTCCACCACGGGTGCGGCCTGCACCTGCGGCTTGGGCGCGGGCTTGGGCGTGAACACCGGCGCTGGCTCCGGCTTTTCGCCAGGCAGAGTGAACTTGCGCTTCTTGGTCTCGACGACGACCGACTTGGTGCGCCCGTGCGAGAAGTTCTGGCGCACAGTGCCCTGCTCGATGCCGGGGCGCTTCAGCGTCAATGTCTTCTTCGTGTTGACGCTCAAAGTGTTGTCGTCACCCGATTTAGTATCGCTCATTCCACATCCTCTGCGGCATCATCTTCTTCGGCAATCGCCGCAAACATTGCCCGCTCATCCGGGGATCCGCCCCGGTATCGGTCAAGCGCAACCATGCGCTTCTGCGCCGCTCGTCCCGCGTCCTCCGCAAGAACCGCAGCATGTATCACATTTGTGCCACCCAATGCCAAACTCAAATCGGTTTCCGAAAAAAGTTTATAGGCATAGATTTCCGGCCCGCCAGCATAGGCTGTCGCACGGCGTGCCTGGGTGATCTTGCGCAGGCCGTCTTCCGAAGCTTCTCGTGCATGGAGAACAAGAAGGGCGTGGCCGCTGCGGACCGCACTTTCGACCTTTGTGGCGCCAAGCGCTACAGCGCCAGCCTTGCGAGCCAGCCCCAAAGCGCCCAACGCGGACTTGGCGAGAAGCCTATCGACCAGCTCGCCGAGTTGCGGCGAAACGACGACGTCGCGCTTGAACGCCCGGGCGAAAAGATTTTTCCCGGCCGCCTTGTCTACATGTAGGCGATCGGCGCTGACCCAGCAACCGCGCCCGGGAAGGTTTCTTTTCAGGTCCGGCACGACGGCACGATCCGGACCGACGACGAACCGGATCAGTTCATCCGGCTCGGCGGTCTTTCGCGTGACGATGCATGTGCGATCGTTCATCTCTTCCAAGGGCATATCCGGTTCGATGTGCGCTCACCTCACTCACCGGAGGCTTCGGCCGTGCTCTCTTCGGCGACGGCCTCTTCCTCGGTGATCCAGCCAGCCTTCAGGCGGGCCGCAAGCACCATCTGCTCGGCATCGGCACGGGTGACGCCGAAGCTTGCCAGCACGCCGGGGTAGAACTTGGTTTCACCGTCCTTGCGCTCCTTCCAGCCGACGAGATCGTCGACCGCATAGCCGGCGAAGTCCTCGACCGTCTTCACGCCATCCTCGCCCAGCGCCACCAGCATGGCGGTGGTGATGCCCGGCAGCTCGCGCAGATCGTCGGAAACGCCCAGCTCCGTGCGCTTGGCATCGTGCTCGGCCTCGATGCGGTCGAGATATTCCTTGGCGCGGGTCTGGATCTCGCTGGCGGTGTCCTCGTCGAAGCCGTCGATCGACGAAATCTCGTCGGAATCGACATAGGCAACTTCCTCGACACTGGTGAAGCCTTCCGAGGCGAGCACCTGACCGACCATCTCGTCGACGTTCAGCGCTTCCATGAACAGCGTCGAGCGCTCGACGAATTCCTTCTGGCGGCGTTCGGATTCTTCCTGCTCGGTCAGGATGTCGATGTCCCAGCCGGTCAGCTGCGAAGCCAGGCGCACGTTCTGGCCGCGACGGCCAATGGCCAGCGAAAGCTTGTCGTCGGGCACCACAACCTCGATGCGCTCGGCCTCCTCGTCCAGCACCACCTTGGCGACTTCCGCCGGCTGCAGCGCATTGACGATGAAGGAGGCTGCCGAAGGCGACCACGGGATGATGTCGATCTTCTCGCCCTGGAGCTCGGCCACCACCGCCTGCACGCGCGAACCGCGCATACCGACGCAGGCGCCCACAGGATCGATCGAGGAGTCGCGCGAAACGACGGCGATCTTCGCGCGGGAGCCCGGATCGCGAGCCACCGACTTGATCTCGATGATGCCGTCATAGATTTCCGGCACTTCCATGGTGAACAGCTTCGCCATGAACTGCGGATGCGTGCGCGACAGGAAAATCTGCGGACCGCGCTGCTCGCGGCGAACGTCGTAGACATAGGCGCGCACGCGGTCGCCATACTTGTAGTTCTCGCGGGGGATCAGCTCGTCGCGGCGGATAATCGCCTCGCCGCGGCCCAGGTCGACGATGACATTGCCGTATTCAACGCGCTTGACGGTGCCGTTGACGATCTCGCCGATGCGATCCTTGTATTCGTCGTACTGGCGGTCGCGCTCGGCCTCGCGCACCTTCTGCACGATGACCTGCTTGGCCGACTGCGCTGCGATGCGGCCGAAATCCATCGGCGGCAACTGCTCGGCGATGAAGTCGCCTACCTGCGCATCGGGATTGCGCTCGCGCGCCTCGGCAAGCGAGATCTGGGTCGCGTAGTCCTCGACGTTCTCGACGACCTCCATCAGGCGCTGCAGCTTCATCTCGCCCGTCTGCGGGTTGATGTCGGCGCGGATGTTGGTTTCCTGACCATAGCGCGAACGCGCGGCCTTCTGGATCGCATCGGCCATCGCGGCGATCACGATCTGCTTGTCGATCGACTTTTCCCGCGCGACCGCATCGGCGATCTGCAGCAGCTCAAGCCTGTTCGCACTGACTACCATCTTGGTCTCCCTGAACGCTGCCGTCGAGCCGGCCGTTCAATCACTCTTCGGTTTCGGTTTCGTCTTCCGCGCCGTCCTCGTCGGGCTCGCCACGGCGTTTCTTGGCTTCCTTGCGCGCCTTGTTGTCCTTGCTCAGCGCATCGCGGATCAGGTCGTCGGTCAGGATCAGCCGGGCGTCGGAGACCGCCTCGAAAGGTATCCGCACCGACGGCTCCTCGCCATAGGCGGGCTGGTCGCGCTCGATCACGAAACCATCCTCGTCGGACTCGCCGATGCGGCCGCGAAAGCGCTTGCGATCGCCGACCAGGACGGAGGTCTCCAGCTTCACCAGATGGCCGACCCAGGTCGTGAAATCACCCTTGCGCACCAGCGGGCGATCGATGCCGGGCGAGGAAACCTCGAGATGATAAGCCTTCTCGATCGGATCGTCGACATCAAGAACCGGAGAAACCGCGCGGCTCACTTCCTCGCAGTCCTCGACAGTCATGGTGCCGTCGTCGCGCTCGACCATGATCTGAAGCGTGAGGCCGTTCTGACCCGAGAGACGCACGCGCACGAGCCGGAAGCCCGTAGCGCGCAGCACGGGCGCAATGATGCCCGCCACGCGCGCCTCAACGCCGCTTTCGCGGATGATCCGGTCATCTCCGGCGATGCCTGTCTCTTCTGTCATTTCGCTTCCAGCCTCGGGCCGGTAACAAAAAAGAGCGGGACCGGGTGGACCCACTCTTCGCCATACCGACCAAGAATTTACCCTGATATAGCCGAGAGATCGGCAATTTTCAAGTCCGCTGCGCCGTAGGCGGGCACGTAATCGTCGCCTGACCACAGAAATCGAACAAACAGCGGGCAGTTAGAGGCCGCCCGGCCTACGCCCCGAGAAAGGTCAGATAGGCAGGCGTGCGGCCTTCGCGGACGGCCTTCGCCTCGTAGCGCGTGCGTATCCAGCCCTCATACGGGCGATGCCAGTCGTCCGCATCCGCGGCCTGCCATTCGAAGGCCGGGTGCGCGCGGCAATGCAGCAGCGTCCAGTTGACATAAGTGTCGATGTCGGAAGCGAAGCGGAACTTAGCCCCGCTCTTCATGGCGCGGGCAAAGCGGTCGAGATTGGTCGCGCTGACAAAACGGCGCTTCCAGTGCCGCTTCTTCGGCCACGGGTCGGGATAGAGCAGATCGATGCCCACGAGCGAAGCCTGCGGCAGCCAGTCCAGCAACCGGGTGGCGTCATCGTCATAGACGCGCAGGTTCGGCAGTGGATTTTCGGCCAGCGCAGTCATCAGCCGGGCCATGCCGTTGACGAAAGGCTCGACCCCGATGAAGCCGATGTCCGGGTGCGTCGACGCCATGTGGTAGATATGTTCGCCGCCGCCGAAGCCGATTTCGAGCCGCACGCCTTTTACCGGCGCGGCAAACAGCGCGCCAAGATCGGCGGGCGCCGGCTCGGACAGGTCGATCCGGTATTTGGCAAGGCCGGCCTCCAGCGCCGCAGCCTGATGAGGACGGATGGTCTTGCCGTGCCGCCGACCGAAAAAGGCTTCGGTCGAGCGGCTGCGCCGGGGTTCAGCATTCATTGAAACAGTCCGGAATTGCGGCGGCCCGAAGCCTCAGGCCGCCAATGCGTGTTCGGCCGCCACAGCGTCCTTGATGGCCTTGACCAGGTCGGTCTTCTCCCAGGAGAAAGAGCCGTCGCGGCCCGGCTTGCGGCCGAAATGGCCATAGGCGGTGGTCTTGGCGTAGATGGGCTTGTTGAGGTCGAGACGGCGCCGGATGCCCGAGGGCGACAGGTCCATCACTTCGCGCAACGCCTTTTCCAGAACCGCCTCGTCGATCTTCCCGGTCCCGTGCAGATTGACATAGACCGACAGCGGCTGCGCCACGCCGATGGCATAGGAAAGCTGGATGGTACAACGGTCGGCCAGCCTGGCCGCCACCACGTTCTTGGCGAGATAGCGCGCGGCATAGGCGGCCGAACGATCGACCTTGGTCGTGTCCTTGCCCGAGAAGGCGCCGCCGCCATGCGGCGCGGCACCGCCATAGGTGTCGACGATGATCTTGCGGCCGGTGAGGCCCGCATCGCCGTCGGGGCCGCCAATGACGAACTTGCCGGTGGGATTGATGTACCAGTTGCAGTTGTCGGCGATCTTCAGGTCGCCGAGCGCCTCGCGGATGTAGGGTTCCACGACCGCGCGGACCTTCCTGGAATCCCATTCGGGATCGAGATGCTGCGTCGACAGGACGATCTGCGTGACCTCTGTCGGCACGCCGTCGACATAGCGCACGGTCACTTGGCTCTTGGAATCGGGACCCAGCTTGCCGACGTCGCCCTTGCCTTCATGGCGGGCCGCCGAGAGCAGTTCAAGGATCTTGTGGCTGTAATAGATCGGCGCCGGCATTAGATCCGGCGTCTCGCGGCAGGCATAGCCGAACATGATGCCCTGGTCGCCAGCACCCTCGGCATTGGCATCGAGGGCCTTGTCGACGCCCTGCGCGATATCGGCCGACTGCGCATGCAGGAGAACGTCGATCTTGGCGGTCTTCCAGTGGAAGCCTTCCTGCTCGTAGCCGATGGCGCGGATGGCGCGGCGAGCGACGGAACGGAACTTCGACGGGTTGATCACCGGGTGACCCTTGGCGTCGAGCACCGGCTTGCCGTCCTTGCCAATCTTCAAGAGCGTCGGGGGCACCCGAACCTCACCGGCAATCACGACGCGGTTGGTCGTGGCCAACGTCTCGCAGGCCACGCGCACGTCCCACGGATTCATGCCGGCCTTCTTTGCTTCCCGATAGACCATGTCCACGATCTCGTCGGAGATGCGGTCGCACACCTTGTCGGGGTGGCCTTCGGAAACGGATTCGCTTGTGAAGAAATAGTTGTGCCGCGTCACGGGTGTCCCCTCTAGAAAAACGGGCGGCCGGATGCCGCCTTGTGGCCACACACCGTTAGCGAAACCCTGCGTAGCCCGCAAGATTGCTTGTGGCGTGGATCAAGCCCTTTTGAGCAATTGGCGCGCCCCGATCCCGCCCGCGCCGCCGACCTTTCCTTGCGCAGGGCACCCGGACAACTCGCCCTAGCCGATTACCTAACCACCGCAAGCGAGCACTTTCGTTTTGATGACTTTAGATAGAAAACGAAAGATCGGTCCGAGTACAACTCCCCAATCTCGTGGCAGCATCACACGCCTAGTTCGCTAAAAAACTACCAAGATACTGATAAACAGCGTCTTTTTTGAATCCTGTCACCTTGGCCATTTCCGCCGGTTTGAGCGCGCTGTTCTGCCAGACAGTATCAAAAAGAAAACGCTGCTGAAACAGTGATCGTTGCAGTTTCCGTTCAAGTATATTTCGTTTGACACGCATTATTATTTCGAAATAATCGATTTGAGATTTCGTAATAAGACAAAATGTTACGACGCGAAATCGTCGGGAGGACTTATTGGGCACAGCGCTCCACGACGTCTTCATCATCGGCGGCGGCATCAATGGCTGCGGCATTGCGCGCGATGCGGCCGGGCGGGGCTATTCGGTGTGCCTGGCCGAGATGGACGACCTCGCCAGCGGCACCTCCTCGGGCT
>JAEWHN010000071.1 GCA_023387775.1 Pseudomonadota bacterium
GAGACGGTGCGCATCTTCTTCGGCGTGGGCGGACCGAACTTCACCTCGTCCTTCCACGTCATCGGGGAAATCTTCGACAATGTCTATTCGATGGGCAGCGTCGGCGCACCAGCCCTGACCGGCGTGCAGACCACGACCGTTCCGCCCGGCGGTGCGACGATCGTCGACTTCAAGGTAGACCGCGGCGGGCACTACGTTCTGGTCGACCATGCGCTCTCGCGCGCCGAGCGCGGCCTGGCCGGCTATCTGATCGTCGACGGTCCCGAAAACGACGACATCATGCACGCCGGCCCGGCAGAAGGGGTCTCCGATTAGGAGAGCCCGGCGGCAGCTCCGCAGGCGGCAAGCCTTGCCCGGCTCGGCAAGGCTTGCCGCCATTTGACCCCGATCAGTGCGGCGAGGTGCCGGTGCGCTCATCATCGGCTCGTGCCCGGCTCCTCCCCTTGGGGACAGAAGCCCACATGCCGAGGGCAAGCCCATGACGAAAACCGCCCGCACCAGTCGCAGAAGCGATGCCGCACCTTCGCTGGTCGCACAGCTTGAAGGCACCCGGCTCTATTCTGAGGAGCTTGGCCTCGACCTTGGTGCGCGCGCAGACGACACCTATTTCCGCTGGTTTCTGGCCAGCATTCTCTTCGGCGGCCACATCTCGGAGACAATCTCGCGGAATACCTATCATGCGTTCGAACGGCACGGCCTGACCACGCCGCGCAAGATCGTCGACGCCGGCTGGGACTTTCTCGTCAATCCGATCATGCGCGAAGGCGGCTATGTCCGCTACGATAACAGGAAATCCGACCAGGTGCTGCGGGATTGTCGCAAGCTGCTCGACGACTATGGCGGCCGCTTGTCGAAGCTTGAGGCGCAAGCGCACACAAATGCCGAACTGGAGCAACGCATCGACGAGTTCTACGGCGTCGGCCCGGTGACAGCCAACATCTTCCTGCGCGAATTGCGCCCGTTCTGGCCCGCCGCAAACCCCGAGCCTCTGCCCGAAGTGACGGAGACGGCGCACCGGTTCGGCATCGATCTTTCCGGATATGATCGCAAGAGCCTGGTTTTCGCGCGGGTCGAGGCCGGTCTCATGCGCCTTCGCCACAAGGCGCCGTCGGAAACGGAAAGCAGCGTCGCCCATGCCGCAGGCGGCGACCGACGCTGAAGCGGCAGGTTACCCGACCGTGCTCGGCAAGGAACCTCAGGAAAATGGTGCAGCGGAGCAAACATTGCGGCTCTTCCTGTGCGGAGACGTGATGATCGGCCGCGGGATCGACCAGATCCTGCCGCATCCCTGCGACCCGGCCCTGCATGAGGGCTACACCAGGTCCGCCATCGACTATGTGCGCCTCGCCGAGGCTGCACACGGGCCCATCCCGCGCAATGTGCCACCTGCCTATATCTGGGGTGCGGCACTGGACGAACTGGAGCAGATGCGCCCGGACGCGCGCGTCGTCAACCTGGAAACCAGCATCACCTATAGCGAAACCTACCTCCCGAAAGGCATCAACTATCGCGTGAGCCCGCCCAATGCCCGCTGCCTGGCCGCCGCTGGCATCGATTGCTGCACCCTCGCCAACAACCACGTTCTCGACTGGGGACGTCGCGGCCTTCTCGACACATTGGCCGCCCTGAAGGAACTGGGGATCAGCCATGCAGGCGCCGGCCACGATGCCGCCGAGGCCAGCGCCCCGGCCGTGCTCGAGGCGGGGAGCAAGGGCCGGGTTCTGGTCTACTCGTTTGCATCGGCCACCAGCGGCACGCCGCGCGACTGGGCCGCAGGCCCCCAGACCGCGGGCGTGAACCTTTTGCCGAACCTTTCGGAGGCGACCGCCAACAGCGTGTGCGCTCAGATCGCCGCCGCCAGAAGGCCACGCGACGTGGTCGTGGCGTCCGTGCATTGGGGGTCGAACTGGGGCTACGAGATTGCCGAAAGCCAGCGGCGTTTCGCCCACACGCTCGTGGAAACCGCCGGCGTTTCCGTCGTGCACGGGCATTCGTCGCATCACGCCAAAGCGCTGGAGGTCTACCACGGCGGGCTGATTCTCTACGGCTGCGGCGACTTCCTCAACGATTATGAGGGGATCAGCGGATATGAACAATACAGGGACGACCTGCCGCTGATGTACTTTGCCGATTTCGACCCGGGGAGCGGAGGTCTTGTCTCGCTGGAGATCGTACCGCTCCAGATCCGGAACTTCCGGCTGGTCCCCCCCGACGCGCACGACGCCTCATGGCTCGCGCGAACCCTTGCCCGACAAAGCGAGCGGTTCGGGGTTCGCGTCGACCTTGGGCCGGATCGCCGCTTCGCCATCTCGTGGCCAGGAGCGACGGCGCGGCCAACGTGAAGGCTCGCCCAGCGCCTCAGAGGCGGCCCATTTCGAAATCCTCGCAGGAATAGCCCAGCATCGACAGCCCCTCTTCGAGGAAATCGGCCAGCAGGGGCGTTCCGAGCAGATATTCGGACGTGCGGTCGTTGTGCGCGGCGGCGGCTTCCTCGCGCACGGCTGGCCAATCGGCGACGGTGTAGTCCTCGCGCCCGAGCCAGGCGAGGGCCACGAGGTCGATCTGCTCGTCTTCCGACAAGGAGTCGACCAGGGAAGCGATCTCCTCGGTCACCGGATCGTCGTCGTGGTTCTCAAGCACCGCGGCTTCCTTGTCGTCGGTCGGGTTCGACCCCGGGTCCGGTTCGGTGAGCTCGTCCTTGGCGTCGAACTCGCGCATCTTGATGATGATGAAGCAGACCTTCTCGGGCGAGATGGTGAGCGCCGGCTCGAGGGTATCGTCCGGCTCATCGGACTGGCTGGAGCGCTTTTGCATCATTTCCACCTGCATTTGTCGAACGCCTCATGCCCGTCGCGTTTCAAACACGGCAGCCGAGCCACGGCGCTGAAATTGAAATGTGCCTTGCCCGGCGGCTGGGCAAGAGCGAGCGTCGGGTAGGCTGAAATTTTATCGTGAGACCCGCCTAGCGCTGGAACAGGCCAATCAGTTCCGCCGAGCCCAGGGCATGGCCGCGGGCGAGTGCCGCAACCCGCGCGCAAGTGGTTCGCCCGGTCACGTCGAGGCGGGGAACGCCAAGCGCCAGCAACCGGAAATGATAGTGGTGGACGCCGTGCCCCCGCGGCGGGCAAGGACCGCCATAGCCGCTCCTGCCGAAATCGTTCGTGGCCTGGCGCAAGCCACTGACCTGCTGGTCGGCGGGTGCGAGCCCCTCGGGCAGCGTGCGCCAGTCGCCCGGAATGTCGAACGCTGCCCAGTGGTGAAAGGTGCCGCCCGGCGCATCCGGGTCCTCGCAGACGAGGGCGAAACTTTGGGTGCCGGCCGGCGGTTCGGTCCATTCAAAGGGCGGCGACAGATCTTCGCCGCTGCAGGTGTATCTGGCCGGGACGGTGGACCTGTTCTGAAATGCGGGGCTCGTCAGTTGGAAGGTCATGACCTTTCACCCTTTCGGCAGGAAAGCCGGCTGGATCCGGCGCCAAGCCCTGATCGGCGGTCTGGAAAAATGCGCCAGCTCGCCGCGAGCTTCCTTGATGCGGGTCAAAAGCAATGGCCGCCGCATGCCGAGGCAACGTGCCCTTTGCCTTTGCGGCGAAAATCATTATGAACGAGCCAGACCAAGCCAGAAGGGCACCACCGGAGCCAGACATGACCGAAATCCTTCAGATTCCGCCACTCGTCACCGTTTTCGGAGGGTCCGGTTTCATAGGCCGTCACGTCGTGCGCGAACTGGCCAAGCGCGGCTATCGCGTGCGAGCTGCCTGCCGCAGGCCCGATCTCGCCGGCCACTTGCAGCCGCTCGGCCATGCCGGCCAGATCCAGCCGGTCCAGGCCAATGTGCGCGTGCGCTGGTCAGTCGACCGTGCGGTTGAAGGCGCCGACCATGTCGTGAACCTCGTCGGCATCCTGGCCGAATCCGGCCGGCAGAGATTCGCCACCGTGCAGGATTTCGGCGCCCGCGCCGTGGCCGAGGCCGCCCGCGCCGCCAGCGCCGGCCTGACGCATGTTTCCGCTCTGGGCGCGAATGCCCAGTCGCAATCGGCCTATGCCCGCACCAAGGCGGCCGGCGAACGCGCGGTTCGCGAGACGATCGCCGACGCGACGATCTTCCGCCCGTCCATCGTGTTCGGCCCCGAGGACGATTTCTTCAACCGCTTCGCAAACATCGCGCGTTTCTCGCCGGTGCTGCCGCTGATCGGCGGCGGCACGACGCGCTTCCAGCCGGTCTATGTCTGCGACGTGGCCGAAGCGGTGGCGCGCGCGGTGGAAGGCAGCATCGAGCGCGGCAAGACCTATGAACTCGGCGGGCCGAATGTGATGACCTTCCGGCAGTGCATGGAAGAGATGCTCGAGGTGATCGATCGCCGCCGCCTGCTGGTGCCGGTGCCGTGGTGGCTGGCCGAACTGCAGGGCGCGGTGCTGGGCATGCTTCCGGGCAAGCTGCTGACGTCGGACCAGGTCACGCTGCTGAAATCCGACAATGTCGTGTCGGCAGAGGCCGAAAGCGAAGGCCGCACCTTTGCCAGCCTCGGCATCGAGCCGAATTCCACCGGCGTCATCCTGCCGAGCTATCTCTGGCGCTACCGCGCGGCGGGCCAGTTTTCGCGCAGCAGCCTGGCCTGAGCGGGTCTGCGATTCCCGCCAGGGGATCGCGCTTTCCCGGATTTTTGTTGATAACGAAGGGGCCGCGCAAGCGGCCCCTTCGCTTTTTCAGGTTACGGCGTCTGGTGGCGGCGGTTGACGCTGGCCGGACGGCCGGAGAGCGAAAGCTGCGTCTCCTGCTTCTGGCGCGTGGCCACAACCTTGCCCTTGGCCACCACGCACAGGCGCTCGGCGCGCAGGCGCAGCGCCTCGACCGGGTTGCCGGCGTCGAGCACGACCAGGCTCGCAGTCTTGCCGACCTCGAGGCCGAGGTGGTCGAGACCCATGATCTGGGCATTTGTCTTCGTGACCATGTCGAAGCACTGGCGCATGTCGGCCGGGCTGGTCATCTGCGCCACATGCAGGCCCATGAAGGCGACGTCGAGCATGTCGGCGGTGCCGAGCGGATACCAGGGATCGAGCACGCAATCCTGGCCGAAGCCGACCTTGATGCCGGCCTTCAGCATTTCGGGCACACGCGTCATGCCGCGGCGCTTGGGATAGGTGTCGTGGCGGCCCTGGATCACGATGTTGATCAGCGGGTTCGGGCACGCCGAAACGCCCGCCTCGGCAATCAGCGGCAGGAGTTTCGAGACGTAATAATTGTCCATGGAGTGCATGGAGGTTAGGTGCGAGCCGTTGACCCTGCCCTGCAGCCCCAGGCGCTGCGTCTCATAGGCCAGCTGCTCGATGTGGCGCGAGTTCGGGTCGTCCGTCTCGTCGCAATGCATGTCGACCATCAGGCCGCGCGCGGCCGCGATCTCGCACAGCTCCGTCACCGAGCGGGTGCCGTCTGCCATTGTGCGCTCGAAATGCGGAATGCCGCCGACGATCTCCACGCCCATGTCGAGCGCGCGGATGGTGTTTTCGCGCGCGGTGGGCGAGCGATAGAAGCCATCCCGCGGGAAGGCGACGAGCTGCAGGTCGATGTAGGGCGCGACCTCCTTCTTCACTTCCAGCAGCGCCTCGACGGCGAGCAGGCGGTCGTCGCAGGTGTCGACATGGGTGCGGATGGCCAGCAGGCCCATCGAGACGGCCCAATCGCAATAGGCAAGCGCGCGGCTCTTCACCGCCTCATGGGTGAGCATCGGCTTGAGCTCGCCCCACAGCGCGATGCCTTCGAGCAGCGTGCCCGAGGCGTTGATGCGCGGAATGCCGTAGGAGAGCGTCGCATCCATGTGGAAATGCGGATCGACGAAAGGCTGCGAGACGAGATCGCCGGTGGCATCGACCACCTTGGCCGCCTCAGCGTCCAGCCTGGGCTCTATGGCCGCAATCTTGTCGCCCTTGATGCCGATGTCGGCGGCGTTGCCGTCCGGAAGAATGCCGCCACGGACAATCAGGTCAAAACTCATCTCTCGCCTTTCTGGTATGGAATCATCAGCGCCTTGGGATAGGTAGCGCGGCGCGCCACCAGGATCAGCGCCAGGATGGACAGCGCATAGGGCATCATCAGGAACACCTGATAGGGCACCACGCCGCCGGAAATCTGCTGCAGGCGGATCTGATAGGCATCGAAGGCGGCAAAAAGTATGGCGCCGAGCAGCGCCTTGCCGGGCCGCCATGAGCCGAACACCACCAGCGCGATGCAGATCCAGCCACGGCCGTTGATCATCTCGAAGAAGAAGGAGTTGAAGGCCGACATGGTGAGGAACGCCCCGCCGACCGCCATCAGCGCGCTGCCGACCATGACCGCGCCCATGCGGATGGCGGTGACGCTGATGCCCTGTGCTTCGACTGCCGAGGGGTTCTCGCCAGCCGCACGCACCGCAAGGCCGATCGGCGTGCGATAGAGCATCCAGGCGACGATGGCGACGGTGGCGAAGGCCAGATAGGTGAGCGGGGTCTGCGAAAACAGCGCCTCGCCCAGCACCGGTATCTTCGACAGGCCGGGAATGGGCAGCGGCTGGAAGGGTTCGATCTTGGGCGGCGTGGTCACCTGCGGCAGCGCCAGCCGGTAGGTGAAGTAGGTGAGGCTGGTGGCCAGCAGCGTGACGCCGATGCCCACCACATGCTGCGACAGCCCGAGCGGCACGGTGAGCGTGGCGTGCAGCAGGCCGAACATGGCCCCGGCAAGAGCCGCGACGGCCACGCCGGTCCACAGATCGCCGCCGGAATAGACGGTGAACCAGCCGGCAAACGCGCCGGCGGTCATGATGCCTTCGATGCCGAGATTGAGCACGCCCGCGCGCTCGCAGATCAGTTCGCCCATGGTGGCGAAGATCAGCGGCGAGGCGATGCGGATCGCAGCCACCCAGAAGGATGCGGTGAAGAGGATTTCCAGGGCCTGCTGCATCACTTCCACCTCACCCGATAGCGCGTCAGCAGGATGGCGGTGACCATGGTCAGCAGCGCAGTCGCCACCATCACCTGCGCGATGTAGCTCGGCACGCCGGCCGTGCGGCTCATGGCGTCGGCGCCGACGAAGATGCCGGCGACGAAGATGGCCGAGGCGATGACGCCGAGCGGATTGAGCATGGCAAGCATCGCCACCACGATGCCGGAATAGCCGTAGCCCGGCGACAGGTCGAGGGTCAGGTTACCCTTCAGGCCCGACACTTCCGAGAAGCCGGCAAGGGCCGCGATGCCGCCGGACAGGATCGCGGTCTTGATCAGCACGCTGTTGACCGGAATGCCGGCGAAATTCGCGGCCTCCTTGTTGTTGCCCACCGCGCGCATCTCATAGCCCAGCACCGTCTTCTTCATCACCACCCAGGCGATGATGGCCGCGACCACGGCGATGACGAAGCCGCAGTGCAGGCGCTTGCCCTGGATGATACGCGGCAGCTGCGCCTCGGCGATCACCTTGGAGGACTGCGGCCAGCCGAGCCCCGTCGGGTCCTTCAGCACGCCTTCCAGAAGCATCGAGACGAACAGCAGCACGATGAAGTTGAGCAGCAGCGTGGTAACCACCTCGTCGACGCCGAAGCGGGTTTTCAGGATGGCGGGGCCGAGCAGCAGCAGCGCACCGGCCGCCATGGCCGCGATCATGATGATCGGGATCAGCAGATAGGACGGCAGCGGCAGCGCGCCGGTGCCCAGCACCGCCGTCACCACCCCGCCGATATAGAGCTGCGCCTCGGCACCGATGTTCCAGAGCTTTGCGCGGAAGGCGACGGCCACCGCAAGGCCGGTGAAGATCAGCGGCGTGGCGCGGGTCAGCGTTTCCAGAAGCGCGAATTGCGAGCCGGCAGCGCCCTTGGCGACGAGATAGAAGACGGAAAGCGGCGAGGCGCCTGCCGCCAGCACCAGCAGCGAGGTGATGATGAAAGTGGCGATGATCGCGCCCAGGGGATAAAGCAGCGTGACCGCCAGCGACGGCGCGGGTTTGGGTTCAAGCCGCATTGGTCACCTCGCCATGGCCGGCCATGAGTTCGCCGAGATCGCGGATGCTGCGTTCGCCGCGCTTGGAGGGCGAGGAAAGCTGCCCCTTCGACATGACCAGGATGCGATCGGACAAGGCCAGTATTTCCTCCAGGTCTTCGGAAATCAGCAGGATCGCCGCGCCTCTGTCGCGCGCTTCGAGCAGCCGGCGATGGACAAAGGCAACGGCGCCGACATCGAGCCCGCGCGTGGGCTGGTTGGCGAGGATGACGGCCGGCTCGGAATCGAGCGCGCGGCCGAGGATGAGCTTTTGCATGTTGCCGCCGGAGAGCAGGCGAATGCGCGCCTCTGGCGACGGGCATTTGACGTCGTAGTCGCGAATGATCTCTTCGGCGAAGGAACGAGCTGCCTTCCAGTCGAGGAAGCCGTGGCGGCTGAAGCGCGGGGTAGCATAGCGCTCGGAAATCACGTTCTCGGTGACGCTCATGTCGCCGATGGTGCCCACCGCGTGGCGATCCTCGGGAATGCGGCCGATGCCGCCGGCAAGGGCGGCGCGCGGCGACCAGTCGCTAGCCTTCGTGCCGCCGATGACGATCTCGCCTGACGCCGGCTGCAGCGTGCCGGCAATCAGCGCCGCGAGCGCGGACTGACCGTTGCCGGAAACGCCGGCCAGCCCGGTGATCTCGCCGGCGCGCAGCGCGAGCGACAGGCCATCGAGGCGTGTGGACGTGCCCTGCCCGGCGGTCGAGACGTTCTTCAGCTCGAACACGACCGGGCCCGTCTTGGGCGCGCTTACCGGCGGGCTCGCCACCTCCTGCCCGACCATCAGCGCGGCGAGTTCGGTGCGATTGGTGGTGGCGGTCGCGCGCTCGCCGGCCAGCGTTCCGGCGCGCAGCACCAGCACGCGGTCGCTGACGGCCATGACCTCGTTGAGCT
>JAEWHN010000203.1 GCA_023387775.1 Pseudomonadota bacterium
ATCATGGAAGCGATCAACGCCTCGATCGACTTCGACAAGAAGCTTTACGCGCAGGATATCCGCGGCTCGATCGCCCATTCCGAAATGCTTGCCGAGACGGGCATCATTGCGGCGGAAGATCAAGAAAAAATCGCTCACGGGCTGAACACGATTTTGAAAGAGATCGAAAGCGGCGCGTTCGAGTTCTCGACGAAGCTGGAAGACATCCACATGAACGTGGAGGCGAGGCTGGCCGAACTGATCGGCTCCGCCGCTGGCCGCCTGCACACCGCCCGTTCGCGCAACGACCAGGTGGCGGTCGATTTTCGCCTCTGGGTGAAGGACGAGCTGTTCCGCGTCGCCGACGCGCTGAAGGGCCTGATCGAGGCTTTCCTGGTGCGGGCTGAAGAGCACGCCGCAACCGTTATGCCCGGCTTCACCCACATGCAGACGGCGCAGCCGGTGACCTTCGGCCACCACTGCATGGCCTATGTCGAGATGTTCAGCCGTGACCTGTCGCGGGTGCGCGACGCGATCGAGCGCATGGACGAGAGCCCGCTCGGATCGGCCGCCCTTGCCGGCACCGGCTTCCCCATCGACCGCTTCCGCACCGCCAAGGCGCTGGGCTTCCGCGAGCCGACCCGCAACTCGCTCGACAGCGTGTCCGACCGCGACTTCGCGCTGGAATTCCTGTCGATTGCCGCCATCTGCGCCACGCATCTGTCGCGCCTGGCCGAGGAGATCGTGATCTGGTCGACGCCGCAGTTCGGCTTCGTGCGGCTTTCGGATTCCTATTCGACCGGCTCTTCGATCATGCCCCAGAAAAAAAACCCCGACGCCGCCGAGCTGGTGCGGGCCAAGACGGGCCGCGTCAACGGCCATCTGATCGGCCTGCTGACGGTGATGAAGGGCCTGCCGCTCGCCTATTCGAAGGACATGCAGGAAGACAAGGAAGCCGTGTTCGACGCGGCCGAAACGCTCGACCTGATGTTGGCCGCCATGACCGGCATGGTCGGCGACATGACCATCAACGAGGCGGCGATGAAGAAGGCCGCCGGCTCCGGCTATTCCACCGCCACCGACCTGGCCGACTGGCTGGTTCGCACGCTGGGCCTGCCCTTCCGCGACGCGCACCACGTGACCGGACGCGCCGTCGCGCTGGCCGAGAGCAAGAAGGTCGGGCTGGAGAAGCTTGCGCTGGAAGACCTGCAGTCGATCCATGAGGGCATCACCGATGACGTCTTCTCGGTTCTGTCGGTGCAGAATTCGGTCAAGAGCCGCACCTCCTACGGCGGCACTGCACCCGCCGAGGTGCGCCGCCAGATCCGCTACTGGAAGAAGCGCATCGCCAAGGCGTGAGACGCCTTCCCGCGGCCGCTGTGGATTTGCCGGGGGTGCAAAGCGTGCAAAACTTCGCTACAAGCGGCGGACGGATTTTTCACGCACGGATGACACGGATGACCGGCAGCAGACTTCTTACCACGCTCGTGCTTCTGGCCGCGGTCGCTGCGGTCTCGGCCTGCGGGCGCAAGGCCGGCCTCGACTCGCCCTACGAAGCCGCCGTGCAGGCGCGCAAGGACGCTGAAAAGGCCAACGAACCGCTGCCGCCCGAGCCGGCGCCGCCGGTGACCGACAAGCCGTTCATCCTCGATGGCCTGATCTGATCGGAACCGAACTGCCGTGAACCATTTTGAATACCGCAACGGCGTGCTTCATGCCGAAGACGTGCCCCTGCCCGAAATCGCGACGGCTGTCGGCACCCCGTTCTATTGCTACTCGACGGCGACGTTGACCCGGCATTTCAACGTGTTCCGCCAGGCTTTTTCCGGCCTCGACGCGCTGGTCTGCTATGCGCTGAAGGCCAACTCCAATCAGGCGGTGCTGAAGACGCTGGCGATGCTCGGCGCAGGCGCCGACGTGGTTTCGGAAGGCGAGCTGCGCCGCGCGCTTGCCGCCGGCATTCCCGGCAGCAAGATCCTGTTCTCGGGCGTCGGCAAGACCGCCCGCGAAATGGACCTTGCGCTGTCGGCCGACATTCTCTGCTTCAACGTGGAATCGGAGCCGGAGCTGGAGCTTCTTTCGGCGCGGGCCGTGGCGATGGGCAAGCAGGCGCCGGTATCGCTGCGCATCAACCCCGACGTCGACGCCAAGACCCACCAGAAGATCTCCACCGGCAAGGCCGAGAACAAGTTCGGCATTCCGTGGCAGCGGGCGCGCGCCGTCTATGCCCGCGCGGCCGAACTGCCGGGCATCCGCATCACCGGCATCGACATGCATATCGGCAGCCAGATCACCGAGCTGCAGCCCTTCGACGACGCCTTTGCGCTGCTCGCCGAACTGGTCGAGACGCTTCGCGCCGACGGCCACGCCATCGACCATGTCGATCTCGGCGGCGGGCTCGGCATTCCCTATCGCACCGACAATTCGCCCCCGCCCCTGCCCGACGCCTATGCGCAGATCGTGAAGGAGCGTGTCGGCAAGCTCGGCCTGAAGGTGATGTTCGAACCCGGCCGGCTGATCGTCGGCAATGCCGGCATCCTCGTTTCGGAAGTGATCTACCTGAAGGAAGGCGACGCCAAGAATTTCCTGATCGTCGACGCCGCCATGAACGACCTGATCCGGCCGACGCTCTACGAAGCCTTCCACGAAATCCGGCCGGTGGTGCAGCCGCCGGTGGAAGCGCCCAGGATGGTGGTCGATGTCGTCGGCCCGGTCTGCGAAACCGGCGACTACCTCGGCCTCGACCGCGACCTGCCGCGCCTGCAGGCCGGCGACCTGATCGCCGTCAGCACGGCCGGCGCCTATGGAGCGGTACAGGCGGGAACCTACAACACCAGGCTGCTCGTGCCCGAGGTTCTGGTGGACGGCGATCGCTTCCACGTCATCCGCCCCCGACAGACCTATGACGAGCTGATCGGGCTCGATTCGCTGCCCGACTGGCTTTGAACGCGGCAGGCTGGGCAATCACGATTTCTTGCCCGGCCTCGTCTTCGCCGCGTTTGCTGCTATGCTTTCCTCTAAGGTAGCGCTTTTGCGCGCCTGGAAAGGCCAATGACGGAAAAGCCAGCAAATACAGCCGACAGCCGGTTTGCCCGACGCCTGCGCCGCGCGAGGCTGGCCACGCTTGCCTCCATGATGGTGGAGCGGGGCTGGCCGCTGGTACTGCCGCTGCTGGTGACGGCGAGCCTGTTCGTCAGCCTGGCCTGGCTCGGCGTCTTCCGCATCGTGCCTGAACTCGTCCGCTTCGGGCTGCTGGGCGTCTTTGCCCTGGCAGCATTGGCCGCGCTCTATCCGCTTCGCTTCTATCGCCAGCCCTCGCCGGCCGAGGTCGACCGGCGCATCGAAGCCGCCAGCCGGCTGCCGCACACGCCGGTGCTGGTGCAGACCGACCGGCCGAGCGGTCCGCCCAGCCCCTTCGCGCAGGTGCTGTGGCGCGAACACCAGCGGCGCATGGCCGAGAAGCTGGGCGAAGTCGACAGCGACGCGCCGCGCCCGCGCGTGCCCGAGCGCGACCCGTGGGGCCTGCGCGACGCGGCGGCGCTGTTGCTTTTCGTTGCCTTCGCCTTCTCGCAAGGGCCGCTGGGCGGCCGCATAGCCGACGCCTTCCGGCCTGGTGTCGGCTTCGAAAGCATTCCGCCTCGCATCGATGCCTGGGTGACCCCGCCGGCCTATACCGGCAAGCCGCCGATGCTGCTGACCTCCGATGCCAAGGATGCTTCCGAGGCCCACTTTACCGTGCCACAGGGCAGTGAGGTAGCGTTGCGCGTCTCCGGCGGGTCGGGCACCGAAACGCTCACATTCACCGACGCCAGCGGCACGGAACACGAGATCGCCACCAAGGCCGGCGCCCCGGCGGCCGCGACCGCGGCGGCCGCACGCGAGTTTGCCGGCAAGCTCGATGCCGATGGCGTGCTGAGCCTCACCGCCGGAAGGCGCGAGCTGCGCCACTGGACCTTCTCCATCATTCCCGACAAGCCGCCGACGATCCGCTTCCTGGAGGATCCGAAGCAGGCGGCCAACGGTGCGCTGGAGCTCAACTACGAGATTCTCGACGACTATGGGGCGGCATCCGCCAAGGCAGAGTTCGAGCTGGCCTCGCCGCAGGCCGCGTACGCCCACCCGCTCTACAAGGCCCCCGAACTGAAGCTCGCCCTGCCCCGCCGCGGCGGCGACGGCAAGGCCCGGACGTCGCGCGACCTGACCGACCATGTTTGGGCCGGCAGCACGGTGCGGCTCACGCTGAAGGCGACGGACGACGCCGGCCAGGAGGCGATCAGCGAGACCAAGACCTTCACGCTTCCCGAGCGGCCCTTCGCCAACCCGCTGGCGCGCGCCGTGACCGAGCAGCGCCGCATCTTCTCGCTCGACGCCAACCGCAAGCCCTATGCACTCGAGCTCATCGACGCCATCACCCTGCGCCCGGAAGAGACGTTCGACAGTATGGCGAACTTCCTCGGCCTGATGGCCGGCCGCACGCAGCTCAAGATCGCCCGCTCGGACGACCAGTTGCGCGCCACCTCGGACTATTTCTGGCAGATGGCGCAGGCAATCGAAGACGGCGCGCTCTCGAACGCGGAGAAGCGGCTGCGCCAGGCGCAGGAGGCGCTCAAGCAGGCGCTGCAGAACGGCGCCAGCGACGACGAGATCGACAAGCTCATGAAGGAGCTGCGGCAGGCGATGAGCGACTTCCTGCGCGAATTCGCCGAGCGCGCCAAGCGCGACCCCAACCTGGCGCAGCAACAGCAGCAGGACGGACAGGAGCTGCGCCAGAGCGACCTCGAGCGGATGATGGACCAGATCGAGAACCTGGCGAAGTCCGGCAACAAGGACATGGCCGAGCAGCTTCTGTCGCAGCTGCAGGACATGATGAACAACCTGCAGGCGGGCCGGCAGCAGCAGGGCCAGGGACAAGGCCAGGGGCAGAGCGAAACGCGCCGCCAGATGGACAAGCTGGGCGAGATCATGCGCCGCCAGCAGGAGATGATGAACGACACGTTCCGCCTGGACCAGATGCAGCGCGGCCAGCAGGAAGACGAATTCAGCGAATGGCAGCGCGGCGGACCGCTGCCGCACGAGGGGCGTGGCCGGCAGGACGGCCATCAGGGCAAGGGTCAAAAGCCGGGCAAGCAGCCGGGCTCGCAGCCGTCGCCGGACGACCTGGCGGACGCGCTCAAGCAGCTCCAGCAGGGCCAGGGCCAGTTGCGCAAGGACCTGCAGGGACTGACCAAGGACATGGGAAAGCTGGGCATAGAGCCGGGCAAGGATTTCGGCGAGGCCGGCGAGGCCATGGGCCAGGCCGAGGACGCGCTGGGCGACGCCGAAGGCAATCGCGCAGTCGGCGAGCAGGGCCGCGCGCTGGAAGCGCTGCGCCGCGGAGCCCAGGACATGATGAAGCAAATGCGGCAGGCGATGCAGGACGAAGAGGGCGGCAGCAAGCCCGGCGGCCAGCAGAATTCCGACCGCGATCCGCTCGGCCGCCCGCGCGCCACCACCGGCCCGGACTTCGGCAATTCGGTGAAGGTGCCCGACGAGATCGACGTGCAGCGTGCCCGCCAGATCCTCGACGCCATCCGCAAGCGGCTCGGCAACGCGCTCAGCCCGGAATTCGAGAAGCGCTATCTGGAGCGGCTGCTGGAGATGCGGTGAGCATTCCAGCTCGCCAATGCAGGCCGCTTGTCGCTGTCAATCGTCCGGCAGCACGGTGACGGTCAGACGCGAATAGAAGGCCTCACGGATCGCTTCCGCCATGCCGTTGATCGCCTCGGTCGCCTCGCCCGGGGCGCGGTGCAGCACCACATTCGAAGCGTCGATGTCGCCGAAACCCTCGGCCGCGGTCAGCTCGCGGCAGTCGGGCGGAATGTTGGAGCGCGACACCGGCGCGATCGCCAGGCCGGAGGCCACCGCAAGCTTGAGCCCGCCGGTAGTGTCGCTGGTATAGGCGACACGGTAGGCGTGGCCGCGGTCCTCCAGCGACTTCAGGGCGAAATCCTTGCACCAGCCGCCCCGGTTGTAGAGCGCCACCGGAAGCGGCTGCTCCTCGTGCTGGAGATGCACGTTGGACGTCACCCACACCGTGGGATCGCGCATCAATATCTCGCCGTCCGAAAAGTCCTGCCACTCGAACACCACGGCAAGGTCGAGTTCGCCCGCCTCCAGCGCCTCCATCTGCGAGGCGGAATGGGCGTAGCGCACGGTGATCTCCACCTTCGGATGCCGCTTCGCGAAGGCCCCCAGCGCCCGCGACAGGATCGAATAGCTGTACTCCTCCGGAATGCCGATCCTCACCGGCCCGTCCAGCGGTTCGGCGCGCATGGAGGCGGCCGTCTCGTCGA
>JAEWHN010000228.1 GCA_023387775.1 Pseudomonadota bacterium
CCTGATGTTCGTGATCGACACCAACAAGGAAGCGATCGCAATCCTCGAGGCCAAGCGCCTGGGCATTCCGGTCGTCGCGATCGTCGACTCCAACTGCGACCCGGACAAGGTCGACTTCCCGATCCCCGGCAACGATGACGCCGCCCGCGCGATCTCGCTCTACTGCGATCTGATCGCTCGCGCCGCCATCGACGGCATCGCCCGCCAGCAGGGCGCGCTGGGCATGGACGTCGGCGCTTCCGCCGAAGCCCCGGTCGAGCCGACGCTCGACGAGGCGCCGGAAAGCACCGCCCCCGAGGCGTAATGGCGCCGGGGGCCGTGGCCCGGCCCCCGATTTTTCCCGGATCGGGCGCGCATTGTCGCGCAGGCGTCAGGCGCATCATCGAAAAGTCGGTGGTGCGCCCACGCATTTCTAACAAAGAGGCTAAAGAATGAGCATTTCAGCAGCACAGGTCAAAGAACTCCGCGATATGACCGGCGCGGGTATGATGGATTGCAAGGCTGCGCTGGCCGAGACCGGCGGCGACATGGAAGCTGCAGTCGACTGGCTGCGGGCCAAGGGCATTGCCAAGGCCGACAAGAAGGCTGGCCGCACCGCGGCCGAAGGCCTGATCGGCGTTGCCGGCGACGGCAACAAGGCTGTCGTCGTCGAGGTCAACTCGGAGACCGACTTCGTGGCCCGTAACGAAGCATTCCAGGAGATCGTCCGCAACGTGGCCCAGGTCGCGCTCGGCATCGAGGGCGAGGGCGACGCCGTTGCCGCCGCCCCCTATCCGGGTTCCGAAAAGTCCGTCGCCGACACCATCAAGGATGCCATCGGCACCATCGGCGAAAACCTCAGCTTCCGCCGCGCGGCCAAGCTGTCGGTTCCGGCGGGCGCGGTTGCGACCTATGTCCACAACTCGGTTGCCGAGGGCCTCGGCAAGCTGGGCGTTCTGGTGGCTGTCGAGACCACCGGCAATGCCGATGCCGCCCGCGCCTTCGCTCGCCAGGTGGCCATGCATGTTGCCGCTACCAACCCGCTGGCCCTGAACGCCGAGCAGATCGATCCTGCCGTCGTCGCCCGCGAAAAGGCGATCTTCGCCGAGCAGGCCCGCGAATCGGGCAAGCCCGAGAACGTCATCGAGAAGATGATCGAAGGCCGCCTGCGCAAGTTCTACGAGGAAGTCGTTCTGCTGAAGCAGAGCTTCGTGCTGAACCCCGACCTGACGGTCGAGGCAGCCCTCAAGGAAGCCGAGAAGGAAATCGGCGCTCCGGCCAAGATCAGCGGTTTCCTGCGTTTCGCCCTCGGCGAAGGCATCGAGAAGCAGGAATCCGACTTTGCGGCTGAAGTCGCGGCTGCGGCGAAGCAGTAACGCTCCTCAAGCCTAATTGACGGTTGACGAACAGGGCATCGCGTGACAACGCGGTGCCCTTCGTGTATCGCAGCTTGCAATGCCGGTTGGCTGCACGGCGCCTCGCGCCGGCGTGCATTTCATTTAAACAAACAAAAGATCCAGCGAGGACAGGATGACGGTCAAACCCTTGTACCGGCGTGTGTTGCTGAAGGCGTCGGGTGAGGCGCTGATGGGCGAGCAGCATTTCGGCATCGACGTTTCGGTGGTGGACCGCATTGCCTCCGACATCGCCGAGGCCCGAGGCCTGGGCGTCGAAGTCGGCGTCGTCATCGGCGGCGGCAATATCTTTCGCGGCGTGGCCGTGGCCTCCAAGGGCGGCGACCGCGTGACCGGCGACCACATGGGCATGCTGGCCACCGTCATCAATTCGCTTGCGCTGCGCACCTCGCTGGTCAAGCAGGGCGTCGATGCGGTGGTGCTTTCGGCCATCGCCATGCCGGAGCTCTGCGAGAGCTTCTCCCAGCGCCAGGCAACGGCCTACATGAACGCGGGCAAGGTCGTGATTTTCGCCGGCGGCACCGGCAATCCCTTCTTCACCACCGATTCGGCCGCTGCGCTGCGCGCGGCAGAGATCGGCGCCGACGCCCTGTTCAAGGGCACCCAGGTCGACGGTGTCTATTCCTCCGACCCGAAGATCGACCCCACCGCGACGCGCTACGACCGCATTACCCATGCCGAGGTGATCGCCAAGGGGCTGACAATCATGGATACGGCAGCAATTGCGCTTGCGCGCGAAAACAACATTCCGATAATCGTCTACTCGATACACGAGCAGGGCGGTTTCGGTGAAATCCTCAGGGGCGGTGGCCGCTGCACGGTCGTCGCCGAAACGTAAACCGCAGTGATGGCCTGACGGACTTCTAGGTCAAGGAGAGTAAGAGATGAGCAACGGGGCAGATTTCAACGACATCCAGAGGCGCATGGAAGGCGCGATCAGCGCCTTCAAACACGACCTGGCATCGCTGAGAACCGGGCGCGCGTCCAGCAACCTGCTCGATCCGATCCAGGTTCAGGCCTATGGCTCGGCGATGCCGATCACGCAGGTGGCCACAGTCTCCGTGCCCGAGCCGCGCATGATCTCGGTCTCGGTGTGGGACAAGACGATGGTCGGTGCTGTCGACCGCGCCATTCGCGAATCCAACCTCGGCTTCAATCCGATCGTGGACGGCACCACGCTGCGCATTCCGCTGCCGGAACTGAACGAGCAGCGCCGCAAGGAACTCGTCAAGATCGCACACACCTACGCCGAGAACGCCCGCGTGTCCGTGCGCCACGTGCGCCGCGATGGCATGGACCATCTCAAAAAGGCCCAGAAGGACGGCGACATCAGCGAGGACGATTCCCGCACGCAGTCGGAGCGGGTTCAGAAGCTCACCGACGAGACGATCAGCACGATCGACAGCCTTCTTGCCGGGAAGGAAGCCGAGATCATGCAGGTCTGAGGCGTGACTGGCCAAGCCGGCGGCATGAAAGCGAAGATATGACGACGCCTGCGCATGTCGCGATCATCATGGATGGAAACGGCCGTTGGGCAAAGGCGCGCGGGCTTCCGCGCGTCGCTGGCCATCGCGCGGGCGTGGAAGCGCTTCGCCAGACGGTGCGGGCTGCTGCGGACCAGGGAATTTCCTGGCTGACCGTCTATGCCTTCTCCTCCGAGAACTGGTCACGACCGCAATCCGAGGTCAGCGACCTCATGGGGCTGCTTCGCATATTCATCCGCCGCGATCTGGCCGAATTGCACCAGAACGGCGTGAGGGTGCGCATCATCGGGGATCGCGACGGCCTGCAGCCGGACATTGCGGCGCTGCTGCAC
>JAEWHN010000238.1 GCA_023387775.1 Pseudomonadota bacterium
TCGCCGACCGACTGGATGAAGCAGGCATGCGGCTGCGGGTGCTCGTAGGACGTGGCCGAGCGGGTCAGCTGACCGGTCCGGTAGTCGACGTAGAAATGGCCCTGGCTCGGGCCGTCGATACCGTAGGCCCAGTGCAGCCCGGTGTTAAACCATTGCGGCGAGTTCGGCGCGACCTTCTGGGTCGCGAGCATGTAGGCCAGCTCGTCGCGGAAGGCGCGCGCGTCCTCCTCCGAGGCGAAGTAGCCGCCCTTCCAGCCCCAATAGGTCCAGGTGCCCGCGAGCCGGTCGAAAACCTGGCGGGCGTCGCGCTCGGACCCGTAGCGCTCGTTCTCCGGCAGTTCGGCAAGGGCGTCCTCGTCGGCAACGGAGCGCCACAGGAAAGAAGGAACGTCGTTCTCTTCGATCTTCTTCAGGCGGGCGGGCACACCGGCCTTGCGGAAATATTTCTGGGCCAGGATGTCGGCCGCGACCTGGGAGAACTGGGCGGGCACGTCGATGTCGTCGAGACGGAAGACGATCGAACCGTCCGGGTTCTTGATCTCGCTCACCGCTTTGCGGAATTCGATTTCCGCGTAAGCCGATTGTCCGTCCTTGGTGAAACGACGCTCGATGCGCATTGGTTCGTCCTCAGTCCTATATATAGCACCTCTCCGCACAAAATCCGCGGATAGGCGCGTGCCCTATCGATCCGGCCTTGCCAAAGGCCGGCGCCCCTATGCTCCGATCCGTCGCTAACGCCGCTGGCTGCTGTTGGTTGCGGCCGACAACTCGCATATGCGCGGGCCGGAAAGCCCTACTCTAAGTTTTAGACAATGAGTCTCTCGATGGAGAGATAAATCACATTACCTTGTGCTAGCCTTGCGGCGCAAATACTAAATGTAGTGCTCCAACCAAATTTCTTCCAGTGTTACTCACAGGCCGCCACGGAATAAAAACGAAAAAAGCCGTGCGTCTGCCCGCCGTCAAAAAACGGGGAAAACGCCCGGAACGCGTGGGAAAACCTGCTGAGACCGACCTAAACGACTTGCCGGCCGCACTCTGAACAAGAGCACATGCCGCATATGAGACGACTCGGTTTTCGTCGTCAAGCACTCGTTACGGGGTTCCTGCGACACCCAATATGTTGTGTGGCACTTGTGTGGATAGCGGGGACAGGCAGGCCCCTAGGCAAAGCGGGGAGATTGCTCTTTCCGGAGCTTTGCCTCGTGCGCTTCAACCAGGCTGTGGATTTCGTGCGGCTGCCCGCAAGCTGCGCGGGGCCGCAATCAGGATGAAAAAATGCCGAGAGCAGTGAAAAGAAGCGCCGCCAGCGCCGCCGAGGCGGGGACGGTGGTGGCCCAGGCGGCAACGATATTGGTCAGGTGGGTGCGACGCACCAGCCTGCGGCGGTTTAGCTCTTCGCGGGAGAGCTGCCTGCGGGCGGCCTCTTCGTCTTCCGGGTCGCGCCGCATGTTCGGCTGCCCTGGCTTTAGCAGCCTCTGCCGCAGGAGATAGGCGCGCCGGTGTGACGAATGCGCGATGTACCATTCACGGAAAAAGCCGACCCCGAAGACGGCGCCGACCGCGATGTGAGTCGAACTGACCGGCATGCCGAACCAGGAGGCAGTAATCACGATGACGGCCACGGCAAGCGCCACCGAAAAGGCGCGCATCGGGTTCAGCTTCGTGATTTCGCCGCCCACGATGCGGATGAGCTTGGGCCCGTAGAGCAGCAGGCCGCAGGAAATGCCGAGCGCGCCGATCATCATCACCCAGCGCGGAATGTCGACCACGTCCGCGACATTGCCGAGGCGCGCGGCGTGGACGATCGCGGCTAGCGGCCCGATGGCATTTGCAACGTCATTGGCGCCATGGGCGAAGGAGAGCAGGGCGGCTGCGCCCACCAGCGGCAACCTGAACAGGCGCCGCAGCGACCGGTTGCGGTTGTCCATGCCTTGCGACTGCCTGGCGATGGATCTGTGCGAGACCGCCCAGGTTGCCGCGAAGAAGCCCAGGCCAGTCCACATGCTGGTCTGCCAGGCAGCTTCAGGGTGAAGCATCGGCACCAGATACACGGCAAAGGCACCCGCCATCACTGCAACCAGCACCGGGATCCAGCGCCGTGCAGCGGCTATCTTGTCGTCCTGATAGATGATGGCGGTCTTGATGAGGTATTGAAACATGATCGCCACCGCGGCGCCCAGGACCGGGGTGGCGATCCAGCTTGTCGCGATAGCCGCCATCGACAGCCAGTTCACCGCCCCGATGCCCGCGGCCGCAGCGCCGGCGCCCATCACGCCGCCGACGATGGCGTGGGTGGTTGAAACGGGCGCGCCGATCCAGGTCGAAAAATTGATCCAGAGTGCCGACGAGATCAGCGCGGCGAGCATGATGTGGATCAGGATTGCCGGATCGGAAATGGCTTCAGGCACCACGATCGCGGTCGAGATCGTGGCTACCACCGCCTTGCCTGCCAGAAGCGCGCCGAGGCTTTCGCAGACGGCTGCCATGGCCAGCGCGCCGGCCATTGTTATTGCCTTGGCGCCTACGGCGGGGCCGACATTATTGGCAACGTCGTTCGCGCCGATGTTGAGCGCCAGGTAGGCGCCGACCGCCGCCGCGACGACGACGACCAGGGCGCGCGGTTCGCCGAAGACGTAGAGCGAGGCGAGCGTGCCGGCCAGCACCAGGAACACCAGCGCCAGACCGGGGGCGACCAGGCCGCGAGCAACGAAGCCGGTTGCCTCCTCAATGTCGGTGATTCGGCCGAGATCCTTGTCGACCGTGTGCTTGCCGCGCGAACTGATGCTCATCGGCGCATTCGTGGCAGCCGACTGCGGCCAAAAACCGGATTGGAACGGGTGAAGTCTGTGTCAGCCGGCATCGCGTATGCGCGAACACGCTCAGGCCGCAGCTTGGTAGCGACCATTGCCAAACCGCGCGATGAGTTCGCCGAGATCGGGTTCGCGCACCAGGCTTGCAGCCTCGGCGGCAGGGAACCATTTGCGCTGGCGCTGCCCTTTTTCGGGCCATTCGGCAGCGATTTCGGCAACTTGCAGCGGGAAGACGAGAACCTCGCAGCGCCTCTCTGCGCCGGAGGCCCTCACCTTGCCGTAAAAGTAACGGCCGATTTCAAGCTGCGCGATCGCGCCGGCAATGCCGGCTTCTTCAACCGCTTCGCGCGCGGCCGATTCCCAAAGCTGCTCGCCAGCCTCCGGCCAGCCCTTCGGCAGAACCCACCGGCCGGTGTCCCGGCTGGTGATCAGCATGACCTCGATAGTTCCGCCTCTGCTGCGCCACGGCAAGGCGGCAACCTGCACACGCCGCGGCATTCCCCCGAAGAGGCGCCGGATCCGCTCTGCAATGCGGTTTCGGGTGGCGTGGCTGAGGAGCATTTCCTGGTTCTTTCCCGATCTCCGATTCGTTTGCCGTCTCACGAATATTAGGGTTAATTATCCGTAATAACAGTAAAAGTTTTGCAAATTCCTTGCAGCGGCGAGACACCCGGCCGCGTAGAGGCCAACCCTTTGGCATCAATGTTGAAACGGGTTTCTTGTGGTCGAGCCACGGAGTTCCCGATGCGCCCATTGGCGCACCCGGTTTCAAGGCTTATCGCACATAGTGACCCATGGCTCAAATTGCGAGCCCGGTGAGTTCCCGGACCGCTCAGCCGGCGTGGTCGTCCGAGATCGGCTTCTGGTAGGTGAAGCCCAGGTCCCAGGGGAAGTAGATCCAGGTGTCCTGAGACACTTCGGTCACGAAGGTGTCCACCAGCGGCCGGCCCTTGGGCTTGGCGTAGACGGTAGCGAAATGGGCCTTTGGCATCATGGCGCGCACGATTGCAGCCGTCTTGCCCGTATCGGTCAGGTCGTCCACGATCAGTGTGCCTTCGCCGTCACCTTCCAGCAGCGCCGGGTTTATCTCCTTCAGCACATGGAGTTGCCCCTGCGACGTGTAGTCATGATACGAGGCCACGCAGACCGTTTCGATCATGCGGATGCCGAGTTCGCGCGAGATGATGGCCGCCGGGACAAGGCCGCCGCGGGTGATGCAGACGATTGCCTTCCATTGTCCGTTGACGCCGGCAAGCCGCCAGGCAAGGGCGCGGGCATCGCGATGGAACTGGTCCCAGGAGACGGGAAAGGCCTTTTCGGGAAGGGTCATGAGGCTCGGCACTCCGGTGGCGCGCCGCGAGCGCGCGATGATGGGGAATGCGGGCGCAATTAGCCGGAAAGACTGCGGTTTGGCAAGCCTCTCCGCGCCTGAACATTCAGCGGGACATGAAGGTCGCCACCGGCATGGATTGAAGCACTGTGCGGGTCACGCCGCCGAACAGAAGCTGGCGCAGCCAGGAATGGCTGTAGGCGCCAAGCACGAGGAGATCGGCATCGGTGTCGGCGATGCGTGCCTGGAGAATATGGTCGATCGACCGGCCGCGAGAGGGCTCCGAGGCGACTGCCACATTGACGCCGTGCCGGGCCAGTGCCTTGGCGATCTCGGCGCCGGAGGCCTCGGCGTCTTCTTCGGCATCCGCGGGCGGGTCGATCACGAAGATCTCGGTACGGTAGGCTTCCTTCAGCAGCGGCAGGGCGTCGAAGGCGGCGCGCGCGGCCTCGCGGCTTCCGTTCCAGGCAATGACTATGCGCTTGTAGCTGCCGTCACCGGCCGGCCCTGCGTGGGGCACGACCAGCACCGGACGACCCGATTCGTAGAGCAGCGCGTCCACATCGGCCGTGGCGCTGGACTCCGCATGCGGATTGCGTTGGGCGGCAACCACCAGGTCGGCGCAACGCGCGCTTGCAATGCCCGAATGCGCGCTGTCGCCGGAAAAGCTCTCCAGGCTGCGCCAGTCGAAGGTGAGGCCCGTACCTTGCATGCGGCGGCGGCAGGCCGAATGAAGCGCTTCGGCCCGTTCCTTGTTGGCTTCGGACGTGGCTTGCAGGAATTCCGTGTCGGGAAAACCCACCGCCGACGTGTAGGCCACCGGCAGCGCCTCGGCATGCACCCCGATCAGATGGCTCTGAAAGCGAATGGCCAGCGGAATGGCGCAATCCAGCACGCGGTCCGCGTCATCCTTGCTCTGGATGATCGCAACGATGGTCTTGAACGGCATATCCGCCTCCTCGCGTGCAGAACCTGCCCCAACGGGACTCTAGCATGCGAGGGCCGATTGCGCACGAATCGTTGCGCGCCCTGTTTCAGTCCGGCTTGGCGTTGGCCTCGGAGATGCCTGCGACCATGGCCGCGATCTCGGCGCGAGCCGCTTCCAGCGCCTCGGGCGAGCGGGCGCGCACGACCAACTCGGTCCAGAAGGACCCGTCCAGATATTTGGGGTAGGAACCGATGATCGTGTCGGGATGGCGATTCTGGATTTCGCCCAAGGGGCCGCCGATGATGCCTTCTCCGAAGGGGCATTCCACTGTGGCCGAAAGCAGCCTGGTACCGGTCTTCAGCGTGGGCACCACATTGTCGAGCATGGCCTGGAAGACGGCTGGCACACCGGCCATGACATGGACATTGCCGATGCGGAAGCCGGGCGCCATGGAGACCGGGTTGTCGATATGCGTGGCACCAAGCGGCATACGCGCCATGCGCTTGCGCGCATCGGTGAACTCCATGCCGCGGCTGGCATAGTTCGCCTCCATCATCGCATAGGCTCTGGCGTCGTATTCGCACGGCAAGCCGAACGCCTTCGAGATCGCGTCGGCGGTGATGTCGTCATGCGTGGGGCCGATGCCGCCGGTGGTGAAGACGTAGGTATAGCGCGCCCTCAGCGCATTGACCGCCGCGACGATCTCGTCTTCCTCGTCGGGCACGATGCGCGCTTCCTTCAGGTCGATGCCGATTGCCGTCATGACGTCGGCGAGGTGACCGATGTTGCGATCTTTCGTGCGACCCGACAGGATCTCGTCCCCGATGACGATCATTGCGGCGGTGACGATTTCGGCCATGGGGTGCTCCGGAAAAAAAAGACGGCTCCCGAGCAAATAAACCGGTGGGTGGCGCCAGGCAATGGTGCGCAAACGGTGAACGAACTGTCCCCAACTTCCACGTGTTCAATGAACGGTCGAGCCATTACATCGGCAGGCAAGGCGGCGACCGATCCGCCCCCGATCTTTCCCGATGCAAGGAGTTTTATAATGGCGAAGGTTCTGGTGCTCTACTATTCGAGCTGGGGTCACATGGAGCAGATGGCGAAGGCCGCTGCCGAAGGCGCGCGCGAAGCCGGCGCCGACGTGACCATCAAGCGCGTTCCCGAACTGGTGCCCGACGACGTCGCCAAGGCTGCCTACTACAAGCTTGAGCAGGAAGCGCCGATCGCCGACCCGCTGGAGCTGGAGAACTACGACGCGATCATCATCGGCACCGCGACCCGCTATGGCACCATGGCTGCGCAGATGAAGAACTTCCTCGACCAGACCGGTCCGCTCTGGGCCAGGGGTGCGCTCCTCAACAAGGTCGGCTCGGTGATGGTCTCGACCGCCACCCAGCATGGCGGCGCAGAGCTCGCGCTCATCAACGCGCAGATCCACCTGCAGCATCACGGCATGGTAATCGTGCCGCTGTCCTATGCCTATCAGGGCCAGATGGGCAACGACGTCGTGCGCGGCGGTGCGCCCTACGGCATGACCACCACCTCCGACGGCGACGGCTCGCGCCAGCCTTCGGCGCAGGAGCTGGAAGGCGCGCACTTCCAGGGCAAGCGCGTGGCCGAGATCGCGGCCAAGCTGCACGGCTGATTTCTCAAGCATTGCCGTAACGAATGACGGGCGGTTCCTCGCGGAGCCGCCCGTTTCGTTTGTTGAGTTGAACCTGCGAAAGCCAAGTGCTGTCAGGCCGTTATCACGCCTTCTGCGTCCAGTGGCGCATGAACGGCTCGCCGCGCTGGAGCTGCGGCGCAGGGTGGAACTCATGGCCGAGCGTGGCCGCTGCGCGCCACGGCCAGCGCGGGTCCGCGATCAGCGCGCGGGCAACCGCCACCATGTCGGCCTTGTCCTCTCGAATGATGTCGTCGGCCTGCCGTGGCCTGTCGATCAGGCCGACGGCCCGCGTGGGTATGCCCGCGCCCTCGCGCACGGCGGTCGCCAGATGCACCTGATAGCCGGGGCCGGCGGGGATTTTCTGCAGCGGCGAGTTGCCGCCGCTGGAGCAGCAGATATAGGCCGCGCCTTCCGCCTTGTAGCCGCGCGCAACCTCGATTGCCTCCTCGACCGAAAACCCGCCGTCGACCCAGTCGGTGATCGACATGCGCGCGCCCATCATCAGCCCAGGGGCCGCCTCCGCAACTGCCTTGGCAATCGCCATTGGAAAGCGCATGCGGTTTTCGAGCGAGCCGCCCCATTTGTCGGTGCGCTTGTTGGAGAGGGGAGAGAGGAACTGGTGCAGCAGGTAGCCATGCGCCGAATGCAACTCGATGAAGTCGAAGCCCACGCGCGCCGCGCGCCGCGCCGCCTCGCCAAACAGCGAGATGATGCGTTCGATGCCGGCTTCGTCCAGTTCCTGCGGAACCTGCCATCCGTCGGCGAATGCAATCGGAGAAGCCGACACGATGGGCCAGGGGTCTTCACCGGGGCCGAGTGCTGCGCCGCCCTCCCAGGGCCGGCGGTTCGAAGCCTTGCGCCCGGCATGGGCAAGCTGCACGCCGAACTTGGTGCCGGGGGCGGCCACGCGGCGCGCGGCATCCAGCGTGCGCTTGGCGGCTGCCTCGTTGTGATCGGAGTAGAGCCCCATGCAGCCATGGGTGATGCGGCCACGCCGCTCCACATCCGTCATCTCCACGGTCACCATGCCCGCGCCCGACATCGCCAGGTTCATCCAGTGTTGCAGGTGCCAGTCGGTCGCCGAGCCGTCATCCGCTGAATATTGGCACATAGGTGCTACCGCGATGCGGTTTGGAAATTCGAGCTCTCCGAGGGTGATGGGCGAAAACAGATGTGTGGTCATGCAAACTCCTATTGGCGCGGCAGCGAGGAAATAAGCCCTACACTGCGCACGTATGAAATGCCGGGCCTTTGGTGGAAAACAGTTCGAACCAATCGAGCATTTGTTCGTTGAGTTAATGCGATCGACGCGCGCGCTCAAGGGCGCAGGGCTTTTCCGAACAGGAGCAATCCGCCATGGCCAGGAACACAGCCTATACGACAGGTGCCCAAAAACCGCAGCCCGCCATCGGAAATGATCCAGCGGAAGATCGAGCGGCCGAGAAGCGCAAGCCCCAGCCGGGGGGCTCCGCCACTGGGGTCCAATTGCCATGCGCGCGCGATCCTGGGGTCTAGCTCTGCTGCCGACCGTATTCCGAAAGCCATATGCGCACGATGTGCTCTTCCTGCCTGAGATGGGATGGCGCCTCATCCGCGCCGCGCGCGATGCGCTCCATTTCTTCCGTCAGGCTGCCGGCCTGCCAGTGTTCGATAACCGCGGGATGGATGTAACTTTGTCGGCACACTGCTCGCGTGTTGCGAAGTTCGGCAGCCACTCGGTCGATTGTCGAATTGAGAACTCTCTTCGCCGGAGACGCGGCGGACGGAAGAGGGGTGCTGGACAATAGCTGCGCGGCTCTCGTGGTGCCGCCCCAGGTCCTGAAGAATTTGGAACTGAAATCAGCCCCGATTGCTTCGGCGATATAGCCGTTCACGTCGGTCGACGTAATGGGATGCGGTTCGCCATCGCTGTCCAGGTACTGGAACAACCGTTGGCCGGGCAGGTCCAGTATCTGGCGGACCGTGTTCGCTATGCGCCGATCGGAAACCTTGACGGTCCACTGCTTCCCGGCCTTGCCTCTGAACCGGAGTTTCAGATCTGCCGTACCCACCACCACATGCCGGGACCGAAGCGTCGTAAGCCCGTAGCTTCCGTTTGCAATGTAGGCTTCGTTGCCGATGCGGATAAAGGTCTGGTCGAGGAGCCAGATAGCCGTTGCTATTGCCTTTTCGCGAGGGGTTCCTCTTTGCCTCAGGTCGTCATCGACTCTTTGCCGCAAGGAGGGAAGGACGTTCGCGAAGCCCGTCAGCTTGTCGAATTTCGCGAGATCCCGCTCTTCCATCCACATGGGATGATAGATGTATTGCTTGCGGCCCTTCTGGTCCCTTCCGGTCGCCTGGATATGCCCTTTCGCCGAAGGGCATATCCAGACATCCACCCAAGCGGGTGGAATAGCCAGCCTCCTGATCCGCTCGATCGTCTCTGGAGACGTGACTGGCTGATCGTCCGCGCGCAGGTAGCGGAAGCCACGGCCAACCCGGCGCCGCCGGATGCCGGGCTGCTCGTCCGTCACATGAAAGAGGGTGTCAGGTTTGCCGGTTTGCATCGCTCATCCGCAAAGCAATGAGATGAGATGACCAAAGTTCCGCTCGCGTGGACAGTTTGAAGCACTTCGCAAACAGGTGGGAACATTTGATGCCCGATCACAGTTTCTGACGGAGAGCCCGCTGGGCGGAAAAATTGGTCGGGTGCCACATGCCGGTAGAGCAACATGACATTTTCAGATTGGTTTCGGAGCGCTACGCGCGAGAAGCCCAGGAGGAGATGAGCCTGCAGCAGTTTCTGCTGGCTTGTCGCGACAATCCCCAGATGTACGCCAGCGCGGCGGAACGGATGGTGCAGGCTATCGGCAAGCCCGAATTGATCGACACCAGCAAGGACGAGCGGCTGGGTCGCATCTTCATGAACAGAACCATACGGCGGTATGGCGTCTTCTCCGATTTCTACGGAATGGAGGACACGATCGAGCGGATCGTCAGCTATTTCCAGTATGCGGCCCAGGGCCTGGAGGAGCGAAAGCAGATCCTCTACCTCCTCGGCCCCGTCGGCGGCGGCAAGTCGTCGCTCGCCGAGCGGCTCAAGAAGCTGATGGAAAAGGAGCCGATCTATACGCTCAAGGTGAAGGGACAAGTCAGCCCGGTATTCGAGTCTCCCCTGGGCCTGTTCGACCCCGATACGCTGGGCGACCTGCTTGAGGACAAGTATGGCGTCGCGCGCAGGCGGCTGACCGGCCTGATTTCCCCATGGGCCGTCAAGCGGTTGGCCGAAGCCGATGGGGATATCTCGACCTTCAGCGTGGTCAAGCTCATCCCGTCCCGGCTGAAGCAGATCGCCATCGCCAAGACCGAACCGGGCGACGAAAACAACCAGGATGTTTCTTCGCTGGTCGGCAAGGTGGATATCCGGCAGCTGGAACATTTCAGCCAGTCGGATCCGGACGCCTACTCCTATAGCGGCGGATTGAACCGGACCACCCAGGGGCTGCTGGAATTCGTCGAGATGTTCAAGGCGCCGATCAAGGTGCTGCATCCTCTCCTGACGGCGACGCAGGAGGGCAGCTATAACGGCACCGAGAATTTCGGAGCTTTTCCGTACCAGGGAATCGTTCTTGCGCACTCGAACGAGTCCGAGTGGCTCCAGTTCAAGCACAACAAGAACAACGAAGCCTTCCTCGACCGCATCCTGGTCATCAAGGTGCCGTATTGCCTGCGCTTCTCGGAAGAAAAGCTGATCTACGAAAAGCTTCTGCGCGAAAGCGAATTGGCAGAGAACCCATGCGCACCGGAAGTGCTGGACATCTTGAGCAAGTTCACGGTTTCCACCCGGCTGGGAGAGCATGAAAACTCCCCGCGCTACACGAAAATGCGTGTCTACAACGGCGAAAACCTGAAGGATGTGGATCCGAAGGCCAAGTCGATCCAGGAGTATCGCGACGTGGCCGGCGTGGACGAAGGGATGACCGGCGTCAGCACCCGCTTTGCATTCAAGGTGCTGTCAGAGACCTTCAACTTCGACACCCAGGAGATAGCGGCCGATCCCGTGCATCTCATGTACGTTCTCGAGCAGGCCATCCGCCGCGAGCAGTTCCCTGCCGAGGTCGAAAGCGCATACCTGAACTTCATCAAATCCGACCTTGCGGCGCGTTATGCCGACTTCATCGGCCACGAGATTCAGAAGGCCTATCTCGAATCCTACAGCGAATACGGCCAGAACCTCTTCGACCGCTACATTGCATACGCCGACGCCTGGATCGAGGATCAGGATTACAAGGATCCGGACACGGGTCAGCTTCTGAACCGTGAAATCCTGGATAGCGAGCTGTCCCAGATCGAAAAGCCGGCGGGTATCTCCAACCCCAAGGATTTTCGCAACGAAGTGGTCAAGTTCGCGCTGCGGGCGCGTGCGAAGAACGCCGGCAAGAACCCGGCATGGACCAGCTACGAAAAGCTGCGGGAAGTCATCGAAAAGAAGATGTTCGGCCAGGTCGAGGACCTTCTGCCCGTTATCAGCTTCGGGTCCAAACAGGACAGCGCTACGCAGAAGCAGCACCGGGAATTCGTGGAGCGGATGAAGGAGCGCGGCTACACGGAACGTCAGGTTCGTCGTCTCGTCGATTGGTACATGCGCGTTAACAAGGCCGGCTAGATGTCTCACTTCATTGACCGGCGCCTTAACCCGAAGGACAGAAGTCTGGGAAATCGACAGCGCTTCCTGCGCCGGGCGAGAGACGAACTGCGGCATGCGTTCGACAGGAAACTGAAGACGACCAGGATAGCGGACGTGGACTCCGACCAGCCCATGTCCGTCTCGAGCAGCACCACAAGCGAGCCCAGCTTCCGGCAGTCCATCGCATCCGGACGAAGAGCGGTCGTCCTGCCGGGAAACACCAGATACTCGGCCGGCGACCGCATCCCCAAGCATGGGCAGCTTGGCGGCCAGCTTGGCCATCAGGCTGGCGGTAGCGCCTCGGACGACGATTTCCAGTTTGTGCTGAACAGGGATGAGGTTCTCGACCTCTTCTTCGAAGACCTTGAATTGCCGGACATGGTCAAGCTGCACCTCAAGGAGACGCCGACGTTCAAGTTTCGCCGATCCGGCTACACCACCACAGGCACGCCGGCGAACATCAATGTGGGCCGGACGATGCGCAACAGCCTGGGTCGGCGAATAGCTCTCAAGCGGCCTTCAAGGGGCGAACTCGACGAAGTCGCGGGACAGATATCGGAGCTGGAAGGCCGCGAACAGACCCCGACGGTACGCCTCAAGCTCCTGAAGCTCCAGGAGACGTTGCGAAGGCTGACCCAACGCCGGAAGCTGGTGGCCTACGTTGATCCGCTCGATATCCGGTACAATCGTTTCGAGGCCCACCCGCTGCCGAACACGGCGGCGGTCATGTTCTGCCTGATGGACGTGTCGGGCTCGATGGGCGAGCGCGAGAAGGACCTCGCCAAGCGCTTCTTCGTGCTCCTGCACCTGTTCCTGAAACGTCGATATGAACGCACCGAAATCGTGTTCATCCGGCACACCCATGAAGCCAAGGTGGTCGATGAAGAGACGTTCTTCTACAGCACCCAAAGCGGCGGCACGATCGTCTCGTCGGCGCTCGACGAGATGCGGCGTGTGATCGCGGAGAAGTATCCGGTCAACGAATGGAACATCTATGCGGCGCAGGCATCGGACGGGGACAATTCTCCGTACGATTCCAATCGCTGCCAGGAAATCCTTGAAGGCGGATTGCTCGCGAAATGCCAGTACTTCGCCTATGTCGAAATCATTGACGCGCGCGAGCGCGACATTTTCCGTTCGGCAACAAACGGCACGCCGCTATGGAAATCCTATAGGGCAATCAGTGAAAAGCACCCGCGGCTGCAAATGGTGCGCCTGGCGGCGCCGGAAGACATCTATCCGGTGTTTCGGCATCTCTTCTCGAAGCACGGCCCCGTGCGAGCCGGATAGGAGGACGAGATGCACGCCGACTTGCAGCATCCCCTGTTTCACGGGTCGGACTGGAATTTCGACATTCTCCAGAGGGTCTGCGACGCGATCGAGGAGATCGCGCACGAGGATCTGCACCTGGATACCTACACCAACCAGCTGGAAATCATTTCCGCCGAGCAAATGCTGGATGCCTATTCGTCGATCGGAATGCCGCTGATGTATGGGCACTGGTCCTTTGGAAAGCGGTTCCTGCGCGAAGAGCAGCTTTACCGAAAGGGCCACACCGGCCTCGCCTACGAGATGGTGATCAACTCCAATCCCTGCATCTGTTATCTGATGGAAGGCAACACGGCGGCGCTTCAGACGCTGGTCATCGCGCACGCCGCTTTTGGACACAACCATTTCTTCAAGAACAACCAGTCGTTCCGTCAGTGGACCGACGCAAGCGGCATCCTCACCTATCTCGATTTCGCGAAGAACTTCGTGAGGCAGTGCGAGGAACGGCACGGCGTCGCGGCCGTCGAGCGCATACTCGATGCCGCCCACGCGTTGATGGATCAGGGCATCTTTCGCTACCGCAGGCCAGGGCGCCTTTCGGCCGAGCAGCAGAAAGCCCGCGAACGCGAGAGAGTTGCACACGCTGAGCGCATTTTCAGCGACCTATGGCGCACGCTGCCGTCTGCTTTCAAGAGCGCCGGGGGTGAGGGGAGCACTGGCGGCCAGCCCACCGAAGAAGAGAACATCCTGTACTTTGTCGAAAAGAACAGCCCAATTCTGGAGCCGTGGCAAAAGGAAATCGTGCGCATCGTGCGGTTCCTCGCGCAGTACTTCTATCCGCAGCGGCAGACGAAAATGATGAACGAGGGCTGCGCGACCTTCGTTCATTACACGATCACCAACCTCATGTTCGAACGGGGACTGATCGAAGAAGGCCACATGCTGGAGATTCTCCAGAACCACTCGGAAGTGATTTTCCAGCCGGGCTTCGATGATCTGCGTTACGGCGGTTTGAACCCCTATGCGCTCGGCTTCGAGATGATGCGGGATATCCAACGAATATGTACGCACCCCACCCCCGAAGACCGGGAGTGGTTCCCGGAGATAGCGGGCACGGGGGCGTGGCTGGAGGTCTTGCTGGAGGCATGGGCGAGCCACCGCGACGAATCCTTCGTCCGGCAATTTCTCAGCCCGAATCTGATCCGCAAGTTGCGTCTGTTCGCCATCTCCGACGACGCAAGCAACAGCTATGTGGAGGTTGCGGCAATACATGACGATCGCGGCTATGAGACGGTGCGCTCTACTCTGGCCCACAGCTATGATATCGCCAGCCGCCAGCCCGACATCCAGGTGATTGGGGCAAACCTGGCGGGCGATCGCTGCTTGCTGGTGCAGCACAGGATTCACGACGGCGTCTTGCTGCAGGAGGAGAGCCGAGACGCAACGCTGCGCCACCTCGCGGCTCTGTGGGGCTACGAGGTCCGCCTCATCGGCATAGATGAGCGAAGCGGTCGGACCATATACGAGCGATCCATGAAGGCCGCGCCCGAGCGAGCCTAGCCGAGCACCGTCACCGTCTGCGGCAGTGGATTGGCGGAAGAGGAGGCGCCCGCATAGCGCCGTATCATCGCCGCGCAGAACTCCGCATACTCCTCTGGCACAAGCGGCGGACTGGTGTGATGGGGTGCCAGCCCTCGGTGCTCAGGCCCGACCTGGTGTCCACGTTCTGGTCATTCTCCTCGTCGCCGCTGGTGCTGGCAGGAGTGGTTTGGATAGCAGTCGAATACTTCGTGCCCCGCTGAAGACACTTCGGGGCCAATGCAAGGCGGCCAAGAACGTGGCGGCCCAGCCTTCGCCGCTCCCGAGACTTCATTCCAAAGTGATGGAACCACGACCGGGTGGAGCGGTTACGCCCCATCGCGGTGGAATCTGGGGAGATTCATGCCACATCGTCCTTCGCAAACCGGCCTGAGCCGACGCAACTTCATGGTCGGAACGGCCACCGCGGCAGCAGCCATGCCGTTGCTGGCCACGAGTGCTGGCTCCCAGCCGGAACAATCACCTCGCCATTCGGGGCCGGTCAGCCTGACTATAAACGGCCAGCGCCACGACCTGGCTCTCGACCTCAGGACAACGCTTCTCGACGCGCTCCGGGACCATGTCGGGCTGACAGGAACCAAGAAGGGCTGCGACCACGGCCAGTGCGGTGCCTGCACCGTCCTGGTGGACGGAACGCGGGTCCTTTCCTGCCTGACATTTGCGGTTATGGCCGCCGGACGCCAGGTCACGACGATCGAGGGATTGGCCAAGGAGGGCGGGCCGCTGCACCCCATGCAGCAGGCCTTCGTGGATTGTGATGCGTTCCAATGCGGCTACTGCACGCCAGGGCAGATCATGTCAGCCATCGGGTGCGTGCGGGAGGGACACGCCGCATTTGAAGCGGACATAAGGGAATACATGAGCGGAAATATCTGCCGGTGCGCGGCCTATCCGAACATCGTGGCCGCCATTCTCCAGGCGCGAGACGAGACAAAGGGGGCCTAGATGCGGCCCTTCAGCTACAGGAAGCCCGAAAGCGTCGCCGAGGCGATAGAGATCGCGGCGGAACTGAGCGACGCCGAGACGCCGCCGACACGATCCCGCGCCCAATTCATCGCCGGTGCTACGAACCTGGCCGACTACATGAAGCTCGGTGTGGCGGCACCGGAGCTTTTGATCGATCTGAACGGACTTTCCGATCCCGCGCTGAGGCGCATCGACGTCTCGGACGAAGGCATACGCTTCGGCGCCCTGGTCCGCATGAGCGAAGCCGCCGATGACGAGACCGTGAAGCGGCACTATCCGGTGATTGCGGAGAGCCTCAAATTTGCCGCGAGCGGACAAATACGCAACGCGGCCACACTGGCGGGCAACATCCTCCAGCGCCCCCGATGCGAGTATTTCCGGGACATTTCCTGGCCATGTAACAGGCGCAACCCCGGATCGGGTTGCGCAGCCATGGAAGGTATAAACCGGCAACATGCCGTGCTTGGCACAAGCGAGCACTGCATCGCCACCTACCACGGTGATTTTGCGCAGGCACTGATCGCGCTTGGCGCAATGGTGGAGATCGAGGGCCCGGGTGGCACGAGGCAGCTCAGTTTTTCTCGCCTGCATCGGCTCCCCGCCGACACTCCAGACATTGAAACCAATCTGGCGCCGGACGAAATCATAACCGGCATCTCTGTTCCGGCCGGACCTTGGACGCAACGGTCGCGATACCTGAAGGTTCGCGATCGCGAGTCCTATGCCTTTGCACTCGCGTCCGCTGCGGTCGCGCTGCAACTGTCGCAAGACACTGTTCAAGAAAGCCGCATAGCGCTCGGTGGGGTGGCAACCATTCCGTGGCGCGCCCGGCAAGCGGAAGATGCCTTGCGGGGCCGCCGACTGGACGAAGATGCCGCCCACGCAGCAGCCGAGGCGGCGTTCGCCGGTTCCAGGCCACGCGGTGGGAACGCCTTCAAGGTGCCCCTCGGCAAGCGAACCCTCGTGCGAGCTCTGCTTGAGGCGCGCGACATGAGGATTTCGACATGAGCAAGGAAGCGCCCACGCCCAAGGAAAACATGGGGACGCCTGTTCCGCGCATCGACGCGGTGCTCAAGGTCACAGGCCGGGCGTCCTATCCGGCCGATATTCCACTAGCCGATGTCGCCTACGGCGTGCTGGTCACCAGCACCATAGCCAGGGGTGCCATAGTTGCGCTGCACACAGGCGAGGCAGCCCGTGTGCCCGGCGTTCTGGGCATATTCAGCCATGGCGACATGGCCGGCGTGGAGCCGCCGAAATTCGGAACCGCGGCAAGTTCGATCGGACCGCTTCACAGCGATCGGATATTCCATGATGGGCAGATCATCGCGCTGGTCGTCGCCGAAACTTTCGAGTCGGCCAGGGAAGTAGCCATGCTCGTCCATGCCGAGTACGACAAGGAGCGGCCGAGCGCCGGCTTCGACTCTCCAGATACGGAAACGACACCCGCGGCCGGCGCGACACCATTTTTCCGCGAAGATGTCCACGCCGGCGACTTCGACGCTGCCTTCGCCGCTGCTCCGGTCAAGATCGATGAGCGCTATTCCACCCCCACGCAGCACCACAACCCGATCGAGCTCTTTTCCACCACATCCGCGTGGAACGGCGACCAACTGACGGTGTACGAGCCCACCCAGAACGTGACCGGATGGAAATCGGAGCTTGCACGACAACTCGGCATCAGCCCGTCCAAGGTGCGCATCGTCAGCCCCTATGTCGGTGGCGCATTTGGTTCGAAGGGGCCGATGACGGCTAGGACAGCGATTGTTGCCGTCGCCGCGCGGCGCCTGGGCCGCCCGGTGCGCTGCGTGGTCACCAGGATGCAGGCCTACGGAACGCAGACCTATCGCGCCGAGACCAGGCACCGCGTCAGGATCGGAGCCGACAGGGAAGGCCATATCACGGCATTCGGTCATGATGGCTGGGAGGTCACTTCCCGACCCGATCCCTATGTCGTGGGCGGTACGTCGGCGACCGGCAGGATGTATGCATATGGCTCGGTCGCCACGCACGTGTCCCTGGTTCACGCCGATCGCAACACGCCAGGCTACATGCGCTCGCCGCCCGAGACGCCTTACGTTTACGCGCTGGAAAACGCGATGGACGAAATGGCCGTCGCACTCGGCATGGATCCGGTGGAATTCCGCCGGATCAACGAGCCGGCCAGGGAGCCGATCGGCGGCAAGCCGTTCTCGAGCCGCTCGCTCCTCAAGTGCTACGATGAAGCGGCCAAGGCCTTCGGCTGGTCCGACCGCAACTCCGCGACAGGCTCCATGCGCGACGGGGAGTGGCTGATCGGCATGGGGTGCGCGACAGCCGTCTATCCGACGAACGTCGCTCCGTGCGCGGCGCGCGTTCAACTTACCGCGGAAGGGAATGTGCGGGTGCAATGCGGGTCGCATGAAATCGGCACGGGTATCAGCACCGTCGCCGGTCAGATGGCCGCCGAGAGGCTGGGGGTCGACATGGCCAGGGTTACCGTCGAGATGGGCGACAGCGCTTTGCCACCGGCGCCCGTATCAGGCGGATCCAACTCGACTGCGAGCGTTTGCTCCGCCGTCATGAAGGGCTGTGAGGCCATTCGGTCCAGGCTGTTCTCGGCAGTGACCGGCGAGGGCGCGCCCCTTGCGGCAGCCCACAACAGCGAGATGGAACTCGCCCACGGGAAAGTGATCGCGCAGGACGGGAGAACGGTCGATCTGGCCGACGCCTTTGCAATCCTGCAGACCCAGGTCATCGAAGAGTATGCCGAGTTCGCTCCGAAAGGCGCGTCGCCTCAAGCGCTCAGGAAGCTATACGCGGGGCACCCCGAGTTTCGCGGGGGCGACCGCGATGACGCGGTCAAGTACGCTTTCGGAGCCGAGTTCATCGAAGTTCGTATTCACAGCCGGACGCGCGAGATAAGGACCCCGCGCATAGTCGGGGCCTTTGCTGCCGGGCGCATCATGAATACCCGGACCGCCCGGAGCCAGCTGATGGGCGGTATGATATGGGGCATAGCATCGGCGCTGCACGAGCAAACCGAACTTGATCCCCGCAATGCCAGATATGTGAACAAGGATCTGCAGGACTACCTTGTGCCGGTCAACGCCGACATCGGCGAGGTCGAAGTCATCCTGGTTCCGGAGTTCGATCCGGACGTAAACCCCGCAGGAGTCAAGGGCCTCGGCGAACTTGGCAATGTCGGCACGGCAGCGGCCATAGCGAGCGCCGTCTATCATGCCACAGGAATTCGGATACGAGACCTGCCGATCAGGCTGGACGATCTGCTGGTCTAGGCCTCCGGGCCGGCGAGGAGCGAGCGGAACCTTTTTGTTTGGGCCGCGTTTTTCTGGACGTCCGAAAAGGGCCAGCCCGCACGATAATCGCTAGAGGCCCATCCCCCACGATCATCGCAGGCATTGAGCTCCACGGACAGTTTCCCTTGGAGAAGACAATGAGACGCTATCTCTCGACACTCGCATGCTCGGCATTGCTCGGCATTGGCACGCTCTGCGGGACTTCGGCTCTTGCCGGCGTCATGCACGTTCCCGACGTCGCCGCGACGGCTGGCGTCAGCCAGGGCGGTCTTGACACGGCCTTGCTGATACAAGGGCTATCTGACGGCGCAAGCGGCCTTCAGTTCGTTCACGGCGGTGGCGGTGGCGGTGGCCATGGCGGCGGCGGCGGTATGGGCGGCGGCCACGGCATGGGTGGCCACGGCATGGGCGGAGGCATGGGCGGCGGCTTCCACGGCATGGGTGGCCATGGCATGGGTGGTTTCCATGGCATGGGCGGTGGTCACTTTGATCATGGCCGTCACTTCCGCAACGATGGCTTCTTTAACGGTGGCGGCGCCTTCTTCGGATTCGGCCTGCCGTGGTATCCCGCCTGCGACCCCTATTACGCCGACGTCTACGGGACCTGCTATCCGGGATACTATTGATCGCCTGGTACAGGGCGTTCTAGGGCCGGTTGCAGACCGACCCTTGGCCCGCCACATGAACGCATGCGGCGGGCCGTTTTGCGCTTGAAAGCCCAGTGCGCCGGTTCAGGTATTTCGCTTCTTTCCGTTCGGGCGGATTATCCCCTCCTGCTCCAGGCTCCGGCGCAGCAGGCCGGCCAGGTCCTTCACGCTCTCCTTCGGGCGCGGCGCCGGTTTCGGCATCGCCTTGCCTGTGCGTTTCGACTCGACAAGTTTCCGCAGCGCGTCCTCGTACTCGTCCTCGAACTTTGACGGGTCGAAATGGGTCGCCTTCTTGTCAATGAGCAGACTGGCGATCTCGGTCATTTCCGGGTCGATCTTCACGTCTTCAAGATCTCCGAAGACCTTCGATGCCGGCACGACCTCCTTGGCGTCGCGCAAGATCGTCAGCACGATCCCTTTGCCCAGAGGCTCCAGCAGAACGTGCCGCTCACGCTGCCACAGGACGACCGTGGCCAGCGCGACCTTGTCCGTCTTGACCATCGCGTCCCGAAGCAGGCTGAACGGATCGGTGGAGGGCTTGTCTGCCGGAGAGAGGTAATAGGGCTTTTCGTAGTAGAGCGGGTCGACTTCGCTCCTGTTGACGAAACCGTCAATGGTCATCACGTGTTGGGAAAGCGGCTTGAGGGCCGCGATTTCCTCGGGTTCGAGCAGCAGGTATTCGTTCTTGTCGACCTCGTAGCCCTTGACCTGGTCGTCGGGCTCGACGGTCTTTTCGGTGACCTCGTCGATGTAGGCGGCCTTTACCGGCTGCCGCGTCTTGCGGTTCAGGATCCTGAAATGGATCGTTTCCGCCTCGGTCCAGGCACCCGTCAGCTTGACGCCGCAGCTGACATTGCCAAGACGAAGAAAGCCCTTCCACAGCGACCGCACGGCACTCATGACACGCTACTCCACCACAGGGCTGGAGAACGGCGGCTGGGCTCAATCGTTCCGTTACTGGTGCGGACGGCGTGCACCGGGTCGAAAAGGCCCCATTGAAAAAGCACAACAATTTGCCTTCTGTCTCCTTTTTGTGGCATGGATTGTGGCATGTATTGGGGCATAAAAGGTGCGCTAACGCCGTGGGGAAATCCAGCAGTGAGGAAGATGTCGATCGTTATCTTGTCAAGATCGGCGCGAGGTATCACTACAAGCGCCGCGTGCCGGCGTCTGTAGCCCATCTCGACAAGCGGGCGCCTCATGTCCGCATGTCTCTGAAAACGAGCGACCTGGTGCTGGCCCGCCGAAAGCGCGACCAGCTGGAAGCCGCCGACGATGCGCTGTGGTCTTCCATGATTGCGGATGGCGTCGCTGACCCGGCGAGACGCAAATATGAAGCGGCCGTGCGTCGGGTCGAGGCGCTCGGATTTTCCTTCCGCACCTCGCGACAGCTGGAAAGGCCGGAGGCGTTCGACGAGCTCGTCGACCGTCTGCGCGTCGTTTTCGATAGCCGAGACGAGCAGTCGGTTGGCGCTGCGCTGCTAGGCGCGGTCGACGTGCCGAAAACAACGATCCGCAAGGCGTTTGACGTCTACGTGAACGACATCGTTGCGGCCGATCTGCTCGGCAAAAGCAAGGTGCAGCGCGATCAGTGGAAGAAGGTCAAGCTGCGCGCGGTCAACAACTTCATCGAACTGGTGAGCGACAAGGCGATGGAGGACATCACCGTCGAGGATGCGCAGAAGATCCATCAATATTGGAACGGCCGCATCGCGCCCAAGGAAGGCAGGCCAACCGCTTCGGCCTCCTCGGGCAACCGAGACCTCGGCAATCTGCGGGTGCTCTATTCAGCCTATTTCACCTACAATGGAGAGCGCGATCGCAAGAACCCGTTCGAGGGTTTCAGCTTCTCCAACAAGAACAGGAAGAGCCGCCCGCCGATCCCGACCGCATGGATATCGGGGCAGGTCATGAAGCCGGGGAGCCTCGCGACCCTGAACGACGAGGCGCGCGGTATCCTGCTGATCATGATCGAAACGGGCGCTCGGCCGAGCGAGATCTGCAACCTGGAGCCGGATGCAATCCGCCTGGACAATGACGTGCCGCATCTGGCAATCGAGCCGCGCATCGATCCCGACGATCCGCGCGAGATCAAGACCGCCTCATCCCGTCGCCTGGTTCCTCTTCTGGGGGTGGCGCTGGCGGCAGCCGATCGGCACAAGGGCGGATTTCCGCGCTATCGAAACAGGGAAAACGATCTATCTGCCACGCTCAACAAGTACCTGCGGGAGAACAAGCTTTTCCCGACGAAAGAACACAAGGTCTATTCGTTCCGGCATTCGTTCGAGGATCGGATGAAGGATGGTGGGCTGGAGGACGAGCTGCGCCGGATCCTGATGGGGCACACTATCGACCGGCCGAAATACGGCTCTGGCGGCTCGCTCGAATGGCGACGCGACGAGCTTAAGAAGATTGTGTTGCCGTTCGATCCGGTGATCGTGTGAGGCGGGCGCGCGCGGCGGCGAAGATGGATGCAGCTTCCTTGCGCGCGTCGAGTTCACGTTCAAGCGCACGCCAGATGGGCAGGTAATGCTCGGCATCACGGCCGGCCCTGTCCATAAGCCGCGCCACGAGATCGAGGAAGGTCTCGATCTCGTCGGCGGTCACTGGTTTGCGCTTGGGCGCCATATCTATTCGGCCTCGACGGGCTGGCCGTTGCGCAGCGTGTAGAACACGTCAGGCTTGATCTCATCACGGCCGGCAATTCCAGCCCACACGTTGATGATCTCGCCGTCTTCGTTGCGTTCCGCGAGGAAGAGGGCGCATCCGGCTTTGCCTCTGGCCTTGCCGCCATAGCCCGATGCGGTGGCAGCGCCCAAGTCGCCCGATGCGGTGGCAGCGCCCTGGTCGCCCGATGCGGTGGCAGCGCCCCGCCAGCCCGATGCGGTGGCAGCGCCCCCGTTACCTGATGCGGTGGCAGCGCCCCAGTCGCCTGATGCGGTGGCAGCGCCCTGGTAGCCCGATGCGGTGGCAGCGCCCCCGGTGCCCGATGCGGTGGCAGCGCCTCTGCTGCCCGATGCGGTGGCAGCGCCCCAGCGCCCCGATGCGGTGGCAGCGCCCTGGTCGCCCGATGCGGTGGCAGCGCCTTGGTAGCCCGATGCGGTGGCAGCGCCTTGGTAGCCCGATGCGGTGGCAGCGCCTCTGCTGCCCGATGCGGTGGCAGCGCCCCCTTGCTCGGTCGACCTGACGCCCTCGCGCTCGCCACCGGCATAGCTGCCATCGATCCAGCGAATGCGATCCATGACGTAGCGGACTGCCGAGGCGATCAGCTCCGGCAGTCGGAGCTCGGCCTTGATCGTGATCTCGGCCGCCGCGATCTTCGTGTCGCCTCCGTCGCGCGAGATTGCTCCGGCCATTTCCACCAGCGCAAACCGGCTGGTCGTCGGCGGATAGTAGCTGAGCACGTCCAGCGGGTGCTCGCAGGCATGAAAGCCGCTCGAGCACGCTTTGACCTCGCCGTCATGCTGATAGGTCGCGCCGATCTCATACTGGAAGACCTTGCCGTCCGGGGTGCAGGTCAGGTCGGCATTGAAGCCCTTGTAGGCGATGACCTTGGCGGCGGTCTCCTCTGGCGTGGCGTCGGTCTGCTTCTTGGTGCGCGGCATTCGGGATACCTTTCGAGAGGTTAGAACAGGTTCTGCTGCGACCGAGGCGCTTGCTGGCAACTCGGGCAGGTGTGGGTGAAGCGCTGGGGCTTGGGTTTGCCGGCGATGCGTGGCGCCGCGGGAGCGGCGAACAGGTCGGCCGTGGCGGCCTTGCCGGCGTCGAGAGGGGCGGGGCGGATTGCCCAGCCTGCCGTCTTGGCGTCGGCCACCATCACCGCGAAGTCCTCGTCGGCGTAGGTATTGGGGTAGGAAGCGGGACAGCTGTCGCAGAGGATCTGCTGGCGGCCTTCGTGGCGCTCGATCATTGGGGTTGCTCCGGCCCTGCATCCAGGTTCTTGCGCCAGTCGAAAAACCCGAGCGCGCCTTTCACCGGGATGAACGGAACGGGGCGGAAGTGGGTGAGAGCGAAGCCGAATGGCCCCACGAACCACTTGCTGTCCGACCGAGAAACGCAGTCGACGATCGTGGCGACGCCAACAATGCCGCCGGTATGGATGGCGACGCCAAAGCAAGGCGGGTACTCGATCCCTAGCAGTGACCGCTCGCCGGTGACCGGATGAATGCCGGCCGCCACATCGGCGTGTGCGGAACGGTCGATCTTCTTTCCGGCATGGATGGCGACTTCGCCGCGGAAGCGCGTCGACCACGTGCGATTTTCGATGTTCTTGTGGCCGTTGACGATCAGCCATGCCCAGGGCTGCATGATCGAAAGGGCCAACGTTGGGAGGTGTTCTGCAGCGACCATTACCGGACCTCTTCGCTGGGTTGGTTATTTGCGAGCATCAGCAGCACGTCGGCATGGCAAGGCTCGTCGAGCTTGCACCAGCAGGCGAGGTTCTTGCCGGCGACGCGCGGCAGGGCCTCACGGATGGCAGCCTTCACCTCGTCGCGGCCGATGATGTTCGTGGGCTTGCCGGGCTGGTCGCTGACCGCCAGCATGGCGAGCTCGAGGTAGGTGGCCTTTGCCCACTGCTTGGCCGCCTGCTCCGAGCAACCGAACTCTTCCATCGCATCTCGCCAATGGAACGGATTTCCCAGCCTTGTCGGCCGGGACACCGTGACCGCCGGCAAGCCGTTCGTGGCGATCGACAGCGCCTGAAGGCGAAAACCCTCGCGGCGAGAAAGCTGCAGTCGGACGGGAGAGGTCAAGACCGCACCTCCGGCATCCCGTTGTGCTCGACGCCGTCGAGCTCGTCAGCCTTCTCACGAAGCTGTCGCGCGCGTTCCTTGTCCTTGGCGCGGCAGCGCTCCTCCCAGTCTGGTTCTCCAAAGAGCCAGAATGCACCGCCGGCTTCGAATATCGCCTGGGCGGTTTCGTCGCTAACGCGGCACAGCGTTTCATACGTGGTTTCAGCTGGGCCGTGATCGCGCAACTGGAGCGACCACGGCTTGTTCATGCTCTCAGGCAAGCCGGACGGTCGTAGGATCAGGTCCACCATCTCACGCGCCTCCCTTCGGCCGAGCGGAGAGCAAGCCGAGGATTTTGGACTCGCCAAGCACTTGATCGCGCTGTTTGCCCCAGTGGAAGCGGTAGGCGTGATGCGGCTTCGGCTCGCCCCAGCCGTAGTGTGTTTCCACGCCAGTGATTTCGCCATCACGTATCGCGCCGTTGTGTAGGCGAGCTCGAACCTTGTCGCCGCTCTGGTATTTCGGCCAAGCCCACCCATCCGTCCCCACCTCTCCAGTGGCAAGCTCGGCAATGATCTCATCTGCGCTGGCGGCGCGCTCCTCGTCGTCGCACTCGTCAGGCGTCACGTTCTCATCGCGGACCTTCAGGAAGGCCGCTATTGCGTCTCTCGTGCTCCTGCTGTGACCAGTTTTGTCGGCGCGGATGTATTCGGTGCCGCCTTCGCTGGCGTCGGTCCACACCTCACACTCGTTGTCACTGTCTGCGGCGGACAGCCAAATCCGTTCCGGAGCATCAACCACGGCCTGCCTCCTTCAAAACCTTGATCTTGCGGATGTGGGCGCCCGGCCTCGCGCCCGCGGCTTCCTTGCGGGCCTGGCCTGCGGTCTCGGCCGCGACGTCGAGCGGCTCGCCGTGCGCGAAGTGGATGCGGAACGTGGTCATTTCGCATACCCCCACGCGAGCGCGGCGAGGCCGATGACGACGAGCGCGAGGAGGAAGAGCCTCTCGATCCGGTCAAAGACGGGGCCGGACACGAGCATGCGGCGGACTTCGCAATGATTGCGGCAGTCGCAGTCTGGCCAGCTGCCGCAGGCCTCGAAGGCAGGATCGGCGGGGATCTTGGCTGCGGGCGCGTGGCCGGGGATTTCGGCGGGGCGGTCGCGGCCGGTCATGTCGGCAGCCCATACGCAAGGCCGAAAAAGCCGATCCCGAACGCGATCAACGCCAGCAGGGGAAAGTCGAAGGGGGTAGTCATCTCTGTCCACTCCAAACGGCGCCGTGAAATGTGAAGCGCGCGCCGGGGAATGTGCATCATATTCACATAACGGTCAATTCAAAATGTGAATGAGATGAACGGGTGTTGCGAGGGGCGTGAATCTCGCGGCACAGGCAACAATGTGCCCGGCAGTTCTGGTGGATAAACTGGTCTGGGATTCGGAGGATGAGGCTGGGTCAAGCGCCCGCTTTGCGCCTCGACGACGCGCGTCGCTCTATATCGTTGTCGGCTTGGATAGAATAGATCCAATATCCGCCAGCAGCTGCCCAACCTTCCTGCGGTCGGATTCACTCAATGAGGCAATCGGCTGCAGTGCTTCCGCAATCATTGCGGCAGGATCTGGATCGAATGATCGTTCAAGCCTTGTGACGATTTCTGCATTCATGCTGCGGCCGGCATCAATAGCTGAGTGCTTAAGCTTCTTCTGAAGCTCTGGTGGCATTCTCAGATTATGTCGAGGGTCGTCACGCTGCGGCATTCCGACCTTATGGCCTAATCAGTCGTCCGCAGAAATGGTGCAATACTGGTGTAAATGCGCCACCGATGTGCCACACTCGACCTGGCGGCCGAATGCGGATTGACACGCCGGATGGGACGATGTTCCTATAATGTTCTTGTGCTGGCGAGTGAGGGTGGAGGACCATTTTGACTGAAATGTATACTGAAGACATCGGCGCCGGACTGGTTAACCGGCGTGCGGTGTTCGCCGGGCTCCTTGCATTACCAGTCGCAAGCCCGGCGCAGGCTGATAGAGATGCAGCTGTGAAAATAAGGCTAGTTGCCGATGCGCTCGCTATATCCATGCAGGAATTGCATGGCGGACAGTGGCGAGTGCACATTGATCACGACGCGGGACTCGTGGCGATTTCTAAGCTAAGCCAAGGGTAAATTTGGCGAAGCTGACGATCTGCTTTTTGTTTGGCTCAGATGCGTCCGCAACCTTGAGCCAAATGCCCCAGGGTCCATCTGGGGCCGTTGGGTCGCAGGCTATAAGCTCAGCTGGCTTGCGCCCATAAACTTCCGCAGCGGCTTCCAATAGCCGCTGAGTATATGGGCTCTTTGCATTCTCTATCTTCGATAGCAGCGTGCGAGAAACGTTGAGTCGCGTTGCCGCCTCTTCCTGGTCCAAGCCTACGTGTTCGCGCCACTCCTTCAAGAAGGTGCGGCCGAGCGGTTTCATATCTTTCTTAACAGGTGCCATTTTCACATTTTCGCATTGGGCCGGCGGCTGGTCCATGCAATGTCATTCACCATGTGCTTGACATTCACGTTCATGGCATTCACATAATGCCACATGACCCCGCTAGCTGAACGCCTCAATTCGACCGGAACAACAGATGCTGCGCTGGCCTCTAGGGTCGGCTGCGACAGATCCATGATCAGCAAAATCAGAGCCGGGAAAGCTAAGCCTTCACTCACTCTCGCTCTGGCGATCTCCAGAGAGACAGGCGTTCCGGTCGAGGCACTTGTTCCAGTCCCGGCCGCGGCTTGCGGCGCCGATAACAACGGCGCGGCAGACGACCTCTGTTCGGATGCTAGTGCGCAGGCGATGCCATGAACCGGCGCCTTCGCAGCTCCTTCCTGGCCGATCGCGGCGAGCGCCTGTTCGGCCATTCCAAAACCGTGACGCCGCACGACGTGCCGGCCGGCGCGGAAAAGACCGCCGAGGCTGGGGGGCACACACCCTCGGCGGCAAGGGCTCCCCACGGGGAGGCCTGCGCGGCCCCGCTGGTTCCTCCTCCTCCCGCCAGCGGGGCCGACAATTTCGCCTGCCTTCCACCACGTCCCCACAGGCAGGCAGAACCCGCGCCGGCGGCTGGTATTGCGTCCGCCGGCGCGAGGGGATTTCTCGGCGTCGACCTGGCTGCCGGCGACGACATGACGGTTTTCTCCTTCGTCGTCTCGCCGCAGCTGATGGTGCTGATCAATGCCCTTGCCACGCATGACGATGTTTCCGTTGCCGATGCGCTGATCGCCGCCTGCGCGCACCGCGCCAAGGCGATCGGCCTGGGGCCGCTGGCACGCGCTGTTCTTGACGAGCAGGAGCGGGCTTTCCGTCATGGCCGGCACAATGGCGCGCGGCCCCGGCGCCGTCACGAAAATTCGTCGGCTCAGAATTCACACGATGGCGGGGCGGCCGTGGCCAGCCTCGACGACCTGACCGACGTGCCGGAATTCGCCCGGCCCAACACTTCCCGTTTTCAGACAGGTGACAGATGAGCCGGAGTTCTTCCGACAAGCAGCGCGAGGCGCTGAAAATCGCATTCGGCCAGGCGGTGGAAAGCGTCGGCGGCGGAGTGCTTGCCTCCCTGCTGACGCGGGTGAAGCCGACCGCGCTTTCCAATTATGCGGCGCCGCAAGAGGAAGAGCGCCACGCCGCGCTGGATGTCGCCTTCGACCTGGACAAGGCGATGGTGGACGCCGGCGGCGAACCGATGATCGGCCGCGCCTATCTGGCGCTGCTCGGCTTCGAGATCGTCCGCGCCAAGCCGGTGCGCGACGGCCGCAAGCTGACATTCGCCGACCTGCGCAAGCTGATGAGCGAGGAGCACGACCTCGAAACCGTGCTGCTCGACGCGCTCGAGGACGGCAAGGTGACCCCGGCCGAGGAGAAAATCATTAAGCGCGAGCTGAGCGGCCTGCGCAAGCAGCTGGCGCTGATCGAGGCAAAGGTGGGCGGCGAATGAGAACGATCGCCGAAGCCATTGCCGGCACCGCCGCGCCACTGGCGCCAGGGTGCAACAGCCTTGGCCTGCTGCTGGCCGACCTGCGCAGCCACCAGTGCCGCTTTCCGCTGGATGGGCAGGGCGAGGCGCTGCGCTTCTGCGCGGTTGAGGTTTGGGTGGGCGACTGGAAGCCGGGCAAATCCGGCGGCTGCTACCGCCGCTTTCATCGGCAGCTTTCTCGCGGATGCGGGACCGAAAGCGAGCGTTCGGCACCGCGCGTGCTGAAAATGCTGGCCTGACTTTTCTCAATGGAGGCAATGGCATGTCACTGAAACTTGAAACGACAGTCGCCGCGCTTCGCTCTGCGCTGCTGGCGGTGGCGCCGGCCACGAAGAACGGCAGCTCCATACCCGTGCTTCAGACGGTGCTGTTCTCTTCCGGAAAGGTGGCCGCAACGGATCTCAACATGACGATCGAGGCTGCATTTCCCGTCGCCAAGATGCGGGGCAGTGCGTGCATTCCGTTTCGGCAGCTGACGGCGCTGGCGAAAAACCTGCCTGCGGATGAGGCAATCAAGATCGATGTCGGTAGCGAGGGCGCCGTGCTTACCTTCTCCGGCGGTCGTTATGTCCTGCCGTCGATCAACGCCGACGACTTTCCGCCGATGAACTTTGGCGCGATGATGCCGATCGCGGTGGATGGCGACAGACTTCGCCAGGCGCTTCAGTTTGCGTTGAACTTCGTGTCGACCGAGGAGACGCGCTACTACCTCAACGGCGTTTGCCTCGATGCAGCGCAAGCGGTTGGCACGGACGGTCACCGGATGGGCATGGCGCCACTCGGGTTTGATGGCGCGCCGTTCGGGAGATGCATCGTTCCATCTGCGGCGGCGCGGGTGCTGGCCAAGATGGGGCCGGTCGCCGAGATATCAAAAGCCACTGAAAAGCCGGGGATGGTGGCGCGCTCGGCTGGGGTCACGCTGACCACCAGGCTGATCGACGGCAAGTTTCCCGAATGGCCGCGTGTCGTTCCGGCAGAGCATGAGAGCGACTCGACGCTTTCCATCGAGACCGGCGAACTGCGCAAGGCGCTTCGCCGCATCACGACCGTCGCGATACGTCCTGGTGTTGGTCTCACGCTAGCCTGGAGGGCGGGCCGAGCCGTTCTGGTGGTAAATGAGCGCGTCAGCGAGACATCTGTCTGCGAGTGGCTACGCGGGACGACTGTGTCCGGCAAGGACGGTTATTTCGGGTTCAACGCCACGTATCTTGCCGGGATAGTCGATCTGTTCCGGTGTCCGGTGCTGAAGCTCCGCGTCAAGGACAACGGCTCTCCAGTGCGGATAACTGGCGACGGCGAGGCGCTTGCGCTGCTGATGCCGCTGCGCACCGCTGATGAAAAGTTGGCCCAGAGCGCTCTTGCCGAACAGCCGCTGGGGCAGGCCGCATGAGCTATCCGCCGCATCCTCTGGCCGAGCTGTTCCCGATGTTGCCGGAAGCGGAGATCCGCGAGCTGGGCGATGACATCTGCACCTTCGGGCAGCGGACGCCGATCGTGCTGCTCGACGGCATGGTGCTGGACGGGCGCAACCGGCAGGCGGCCTGCGAATTTGCCGACATCGAGCCGGTCTATGTCGACTATGACGGGGATGACCCGCTGAACTTCGTGCTTTCACTGAACCTGCACCGCCGGCACCTGAGCGAGAGCCAGCGGGCCATGGTGGCCGCCAAGGTGGTGGACTGGGAACGCGGGCTGAACCAGCACACGGCCGGGCCTGCAAATTTGCAGACCCGCGAAGCGGCGCGGCGGCTGTCGATTTCCGAGCGGGCGGTGGCTGCGGCCAAGCGCATCCATGAGCGCGGCGCGGCCGAACTCGTCGACGCCATCAAGGACGGGCGTGTTTCCGTCCATGCCGGCGAGGCGCTTTCCGAGCTCGAGCATGCTGCCCAGCTAGAAGTGCTGCGGCGCGAGGCCAAGGAGATCGTCGCCAAGGCGAAGGAAATCCGCGCCGAACAGCAGCGCAAGCGGCATGCTGTTCGCCTGGCGCATATGGACATGGTGGCCGAGCGCGGTCAGGCCACGGCGCCGGCCAAGCTTTCGCGCGCCTATCCGGTCTACTACGCCGATCCGCCATGGCGGTTCGGGGTGCGCTCGGAAGAGACGGGCCGCGAGAAGAGCGCCGAAAACCACTATCCGACAATGACCACCAACGAGATCTGCACGCTGATGGCGGAGCTCGTCGGCGGCGCCAATCCGGCGGTGCTGTTCCTGTGGGCCACCAACCCGATGCTGCCCGACGCGCTGCGCGTGATGGAGGCCAGCGGTTTCGCCTACGTACATCACTGGATCTGGGACAAGGAAGTCGCCGGCACCGGCTATTGGGGCCGCGACAGGCACGAACTGCTGCTGATCGGCCGCCGCGGCGACATTGCCGCGCCGCTGCCCGGCAGCCAGCCCGAGACGGTGCACCGCGAGAAAAAGGGCCGCCACTCGGCCAAGCCGGACTTCTTCGCCGAGACGATCGAACGGCTTTACCCGGGCGTGGCGCGGCTGGAGCTGTTCTGCCGCACGCCGCGCCCCGGCTGGGACGCGTGGGGCTATGAGGCCGGCGATGTGCCGGCCGATATGGAAAGGGCTGCGCCATGACGAATACCTGCACACTCGATCCATTCGTCAGGCGCATGCGGGATGCCGAAACGGATGCCGAGCGGGCGGCCGTTCTGCTGGAGGCGCCGGTTTTCTCGCTGCTGCGCTGGGCCAGCGTCTTCGACCACCATTGCCGCCGCGCCGCCTTCGACGAGGGCGTCGACTATCTCGCCGCCCTGCGCGAGACGCTGGGCCGGCAGCGGCACCGGGGCGAGTTCCCGGGCGTCATGCTCGCGGCCGCGACGACGACGCTGCTGGGCGTGGTGGAGCGTGGTGGCGGTCATGGCTGAGCCCGCCCTGCGCCTGCTCGACAAGGGGCTGCCGCGCCTCGACATGTATCGCCGCGACAGGGGCGCCGTGCGGGAAGCGGCAAAGCCTGTCGGCGAGAAGGCACCGCGCGTCGCGCGCAGCGGCGACCTGGCGCAGCAGCTGCGCGCCATGCTGCGCGAAGCGCGGAAGGATCGCGAGGCGGCTGCGGCGCTCCTGGCCGAGGCGAGGGCGGAGGCCCGCACGATCATCGCCGAGGCGGAGGTGGGCGCGCGCATTGCTGTCGTCAACAGCACCGCCAGGCAGAGCGTGCGCGACATCCAGAAACAGACGGCGCGGCGCCACCGGGTGACGCTGCAGGATCTGCTGGGGCAAGGGCGCTCGCGGCTGCTCGTCGTCGCGCGATACGAGGCGATTGCGCTGGCTCACGCGGCTTGGCCGGAGCTCTCGACACTCGCGCTCGGCCGGCTGTTCCAGCGCGACCACACCATCATCCTGCGGGCACTGAAACAGGCGAGGGCGGCATAATGGGGCGCGTGCTCGTCGCCTGTGAATTCTCCGGCATCGTGCGGCGGGCGTTTGCGGCGCGTGGCCATGACGCGTGGTCCTGCGATCTGCTCCCGGCCGAAGACCGCAGCAACAAGCATATTGTGGGCGATGCGCGGGCGATCCTCGACGACGGCTGGGATCTGCTGATTGTCGCGCACCCGCCATGCACGCGGCTCTGCAACAGCGGCGTCCGGTGGCTGACGAGGCCGCCGGCCGGTCGCACGCTGGCAGAGATGTGGGCGGAACTGGATGACGCCGCCGCGCTGTTCTCGGCCTTCTGGAATGCGCCGATCGCGCGCATCTGTGTCGAAAACCCGGTCATGCATCGGCACGCCAAGGCGCGCATCGTCAATTTCCAGCCGCCCGCGCAGTCCGTGCAGCCGTGGCAGTTTGGCCATGGGGAGGTCAAGCGCACCTGCCTGTGGCTAAAGAACCTGCCGCCGCTGGAGCCCACCAACATCGTCGATGGCAGGACACCGCGCGTCCATCACATGAGCCCGGGGCCGGACCGCTGGAAGGAGCGCAGCCGCTTCTTCACCGGAATTGCCGACGCGATGGCCGAGCAGTGGGGCGATCTGCCTACCTCCGACACGGCGAGGCAGGTTGCATGAGCGCGCCGGCAGCCATGTCCCGAAACGAGGAGGCCATCCGCCTCGGCCGGATTCGGCGGCAGCTCGCGGCGATCGCGCCCGGCGAGTGGCTGCGGGCCGAGGATGGCGAGGGCGCGTTCGTCGAGGCGCGCGGGCTCCACGGCGAGCTGCTGCCGGTGGCGCGGTTCCATCCCGGCGCGACGCTGGATGAAATCGAGTTTGCTGCCGCCGCGCCTGAGCATGTGCGCTTTCTGCTCGGCCTCGTCGACCGCGCCATTGCGGCGGCGCGGCGCGCCCGTGCAGAGGCTGCACGGCAGGCGCAGGCGGCCGCCCAGGCGGGCGGCGATGCCGGCAAGGACTTCGCGGCCGAGGCCGCCATGAAATGCCAGGAGGCCGCGTTTCGCGTGTTTCTGGAAGAACGGCACGGGCTGGAACGCCCGCTGACCGACGAGCGCGTGGCGCAAAAGGTGCGCTCGCTGTGCGGCGTGACTTCGCGCCGCGAATTCAACGACGGCGGCAAGGCAACCGCGCGCTGGAAGGACCTGCGCACCGCCTTCGACGCATGGAAGAGGGCAGGGCGATGAATGGACGTGCTGGTGATTGGATGCAGACATTTAGCGGGCGCCAATTTTGGCCGCTCGATCCTCGGCCTGATGAGGTCTTCATAGAGGATATCGCTCACGCGCTGTCGCTGCAGTGCCGGTACGGCGGACACTGCCTGCGGTTCTACTCGGTCGCAGAGCACTGTGTTCATCTGGCCCGCTATGTTCAGCGCGAGCACGGCCTGTGGGCTCTCCTGCATGACGCGAGTGAGGCGTACATCGTCGACGTACCGCGTCCGCTTAAGCGTTTCCTCGCCGGATATCGCGACGCCGAGGAAGCGGTCATGGCTGCAGTTTGTGATCGCTTCGGCCTGCCTCGCGAGATGCCAAAAGAGGTCCACGAAGCGGACGGTCGCATCATACAGGATGAGCGTGTCAACCTGTCGATCTGCGTTGCTGAATGGGAAAACAGCGCACCTCCTCTTGGGATCGAGATCGCGTGTTGGAGCCCAGAGCGCGCCAAGGGCGAATTTCTGGTTGCTTTCGAAGATCTACGGAAGGCATGGCACTGATGGCGCATCCAGTCGACTTTGCTGGCTCGAACATGGTGCTGCGCGCTCCAGAGGGAGCGGAGAACGTGTCGGATCTGCACACCTTCACCAATGGCGCGTGCTCGGTCTCGTGCTGGCAGCTTTCGCCGGAGGAGATCGCCGAAGTGACGCGGACGGGGCTGGTGTTCCTATCCGTCTTCTCGGGCCGTAGCCAGCCGCCGGTGTTCGTCGGAGCCCAGGAAGAGGTACGGGCGCTCGTTGTCGACTACGGCGGCGTCTGGAGGGCTGCGCGATGAGCGAAGAAGCAACCATTCGGCGTGGCGTCCGCAATGCCCGCTACACGACGCTGCCCAACCACGTGTTCGAGGATCAGCGGCTCTCCATGGAGGCCCGCTGGCTGCTTGGCTACCTGCTCTCCAAGCCGGACAACTGGACCGTCCGCATGGGCGACATCGCCAAGAAGGGTGTCTGCGGCCGCGACAAGGCTCGCCGCATGGTCAACGAGCTGGTCGAGCACGGCTATGCCGAGAAGGACCAGCAGCGGGAAGACGGCCGCTTCGGAAAGCTGTCCCTTGTCATCTATGACGAGCCGAAAGAACAGCGTGATTTCAATGCCGAGGCGGCAAGTGTTGCATCTTTGCCGCAGACTGAAAATCCGTCGACGGTGAATCCGTCGACGGAAAAACCGGCGCCGGTAAATGCGGCACTAGTAAATACTGATGATCTAGCAAGAACTGATTCAAGCAAGAGAGAGGCGCGCGAGAGCGAGCGGGAGGAAGCCGAAACGGCTGCCGCTGCGCCCGTCTCGGCGGATGATCCCCGAAAGTTCGAGCAACGGGTGAAGCGGCTCGCCGCGCTTGGCTGGCCGCGCTGGGACCGCTCATCGACCAGCTGGACAATCTCGCAGTTCGCCGCGCTGACCGATGCCGAACGAGCCGAGGCGGAGGCCTACGGGCCGGCCTATCTGGCGAGGACGGGCAAGGGCGGCCTGGCGCTCGGGACCTATTTCGCCGAGCGCAAGTGGCGGGATCTTCCGCCCGACGTCCTGAGCCCCAAAAAGCCGGAGACGGTGGCTGCGCCTGTCTGGGGGCCGGTGTGGGGGGCGGTGCGCATGGGCACGCTGGTGTGCGACCTACCAGCGGAGGGGCCGAAGCCTAGCGCCTTCATGGCGGCGCTGCTGCAGCGCGATGACGAGCAGGGCAGGCTGGCAAGGCTGTCGCGTCAGGCGACCTATGGCTGGCCGCGGGTCAACACCATGCACGAGCAGGCGCAGCACCGGAAGGGCGTGGCCGTGAAGGCGGAGCTCGAGGAGCGGCTGAAGCCGTTGATGGAGCCTGTTCTCGTCGGCACCGAAACCTACCAGGCGTGGAAACGCGAGCACGAGCGCCGCGGCTGGCCATGGATACCCGACCCCGGCAGCCAGCCGGTCGTCTATTTCCCGGCTGGCGGGCCGGATGGACTGGCAGCATTCGAGGCGGCGATACGAGGGCAAGATGGACATGGCGATCAACGGCAAGCAGCTGAGTGAGGCGGAATCGATCAACCTCGACAGGTGCTATGCCGAGTCGGATCGGCAGATGCGCGTCAGTCGGCGCCAGCAGGCGTTGCTTGCTGCGGCCGGGGAGGCCGGTGTAGGCAAGCAGTGGGCGATCATCAAAGTGGCCAAGGGCCGCGAGAATGATGTGGATAAGTCGCTGTCGTCGGCGCTGGTCGAGCACTGGCTGCCGCTTCGAAAGGCCGATCAGCCACATCATGGCGGCCGGTCTGGTAGCAAGAAAGACGCGTTCTGGGTGCTTGCCTGGCCTGGCTATATGTTCGTCAGGATCAGTGAGACGGCAGAGGCATGGGCTGGTCTCCGCGCCATCAAACACGTCATCTCGGTGCTTGGCTCTGGTGAACGTCCTTTCTTCATTGGCGACGCCAAGATGCTGAAAATCAAAGCGGAACTGGCAACACTGAAGGACGTGCGGCCGAATGCGAATGTGCTGTTCAGGAACGGCCAGCAGGTGCGCGTCAATGAGGGGGCGTTCGCTTCGTTTCCAGCCGTCATTCAGGAAGTTGGCGAGGGCAAGCGCGAGGGGCGCGCGCTGGTAGAGGTGATGATCTTCGGGCGCGCGGTGCCGATCGAGCTCGATCTTGCGTCGCTGGAGAAATCGTACTAGCTGAGTCGTCCTTAGGAGACCCGAAAGAGTCGCACTCCAGGTGAGGCAGCGCCATCGGGCCCGGGCTAACCGCAGGCAAGAGCCTGTCAGGTTCGCCGCAATGGCTTCCTATGGATTGAGTTTGAGATGGGCCGGCTGAAGAGCCTCAAGCCGCGCATCGGCACGCTGGCACCGCGTGTCGGGTATGCAGGTGGTAACGAGCGTGAGCGCTCGCACCATCGCGATGCAACCCAGCCATGGCGCGCCTGGTACAAGACCGCACGCTGGCAGAAGCTGCGCTGGGCGGTGCTGGTCCGGGACCTGTTCACCTGCCGGCGCTGCAAGAGGGTCGATCCCGACACGTCCCAGCTGGTGGCCGACCACGACACGCCGCACCGCGGCGACGAGGCGCTGTTCTGGGACCCCGAGAACCTGCAGTGCCTGTGCAAGCCTTGCCATGATGGCGACAAGCAGCGCGAGGAGCGGCGACATGCGCGATGAGATCGTGATCGACGGCCGTGAGTTGGTGGCCAGCATCCGGATCGGTGTCAGGCTTCCGCGCGCCTTCGGCGTGCGCATGTGGGTTGCAACCCGCCTGCTCGAGCTCGCCGGGCTGGTGAGCGGAACGAACGTCGTCGTCGAGGTCGACGGCGAGGCCGACGCCCTGACCTCGGCCGACTGACCCTCAAGGGGGGCGGGTCGAAAGTCTGGACCGGCCTTGGCGCTAGACCCGCGTCCCCCTCACGTAGAGATTTTTTTCTGATGAGCGAGAATTTCGACCTGTTCGGCCAGCCCGTTCGGGACGGTTTCGGCAAGCGCGGGCGACCGCCCTATGAGCCGAACGACCGGGACCGCAACAAAATCAAGCTGTTGCTGGCGCTCGGCTGGACGCTGACCCGGATCGCGAATGCGCTTTGCGTCTCCCCGGCGACCGTGAAGCGGTATTTTAGAGCCGAGCTCAAGGAGCGCGATGCGATGCGCGACCGGCTCGACGCCCGTCGCTTCGAGATCGCCATGGAGCAGGCGAACGCCGGCAACGTCGCCGCACTGAAGGAGCTGTCCAAGATGCTCGAGCGCTCGGACCTGATGCTGGTCGACCAGCGGCTGCGCGCCGCACATGAGGGCAACACCCCGGACAAGGAGGAGAAGCCCGGCAAGAAGGAGGCGGCGCGCCAGGCGGCCAAGACCGCCGGCGAGGGCAGCGAGTGGGGCAGCGATCTGCTTCCCGGCGTGGGCATGCACTGACCATGGACAC
>JAEWHN010000242.1 GCA_023387775.1 Pseudomonadota bacterium
TCGCAAGAGGTGGAGGATATCCACGCTGTTCCCGAGAGGAAGGCGCTGGCGTCCGCGCCCGAACAGGCCGAGGAAGCCGAAGCCAGGATAAGCCTGGACACCTTCGTCGGCATGGGCTTTTCGAATATCGTGGCCTTGGCAATCATGGTCACGGCTGCAGCGACGCTTCATGCCAGCGGCATCACTCAGATCGAAACCTCCGCCCAGGCAGCAGAAGCGCTGAAGCCGCTGGCTGGCGTCATGGCCGGAACGATATTTGCGCTCGGCATCGTTGGCACCGGGCTGTTGGCGGTTCCTGTCCTTGCCGGGTCAGCCGCCTATGCCGTCGGCGAAACCTTGCGCTGGCCAATAGGTCTGGACCGGAAACCGCGGCAAGCGAAAGCCTTCTACGCCACGATTGTGATCGCCACCTTGATAGGTGTCGGTTTGAATTTCAGCCCGATCAATCCGATCAGGGCTCTGTATTGGAGCGCGGTCATCAACGGCGTCGTAGCCGTCCCGATCATGGTCATGATGATGCTCATGGCGGCACAGTCTCGCGTCATGGGTCAGCGCGCGATCAGCGGCCGGCTCCTCGCATTCGGGTGGCTTTCGACGGCGGTGATGGCAGTGACAGCCGGCGCCATGATCGTGACGCTCCTGATCTAGCCGCAACCGGCCGGGTGACCCGCCGACTGGTTTTCGTAACCTCAGCCCGTCGTTGTTCCGCTCCGAAAAAGGCAGGCCCGGTTCGCCGGAACGAGGCTTTTTTTTGCTTGGCTTCCTCTGGAATTCTGGCCGGACCGTCCCATTTCTGACTGTCGACGTTTAGTGGTTCCGGGCATTTGCCACCAAGCGCCTGCCCGCCGTCCTTGACCGCCGGCGGGTACTTTTCCCGGCGGTGAACCGAGTAATCTGACCGGACTGGAGACGTCGATGCGGAGGCACCTTTCCCTCAACCCCGGGTGCTCGTATGATTTTTCCCCCGAGGTTCTGGACACCCTCGATGCTCTGGTCCAGCGCGCAGTGGAAGCCCTGCACAGCGATGATCCGGCCGATCGCAACGAAGTGGCGGCCAGGATCCTGTCGCTATACACGATCGGCGGCCGAAGCCTGGATGAGATATTGGAGTTGGCGATCCGCCTGCACCGGGAAGGCTATACGCCGGGCGGTCGGCGCTCGGATAGCCCGGCGCCAAAGCGGATCCGGACCGAGCGGCAGCGCCGTCGCCTGAAGGAAGAAGACGAATAGCCCTCGCTTCCCTCAAGCTCGGCCGAGGCAGCGCCAGTTCGCCTGGACCGCAACGCTTTTGAGCGCCGAGGCCAGTTCAGCCTCGTCCCTCATGCCTTCCTGAAGTTTGCGAGTAAGGAAGCGCGCCGCCTCCGCGGCGTTGGGCGAGAAGTTGAAGCCCGCTTCGGCGAGCACGCGTCTGAGCTTGGCCATGTCGTTGCCGGTTAGAGACAAGTGGCTGAGTGGCATATGTGACGTCCTGGATTTGATCACGAACCGTTCAAAACCGCTTTCGGCGATCAAGGTTCCGTGACAGACGAGAGAAAATTTGGAATGCCGGCGTGTGGGCTTGCGCCAAAAGGACCGCGCTGAACCGCCTGTTGCCGGTTCAGCGCGGCAGTCGGGAGACGCGACGTTGGAAAAGCGGCTAATCACTTAGCAGCGGTCAAACGGTGCCAGAAGGTTTGGATTGGCACCAGTCGGGCAAAACCCGTGGGGAGGCTCCGACCCGGAAAATACCGTCGCTGGGCATGCGCCCAGGCGAATGCAGCGCCTTTGAGTTGCGCTCGCTTTCGACCGAGGGGCCGGCGAGCGAGATGGTGCAAATGATGCGCAAACGCCTGAGCGCGTGAGTGCCGGCAACTCCCCCGCATCTCAGTTCTTGCGTTTGCGAAACAACCCGCCGGGCTCCTCAAAGAACCCGACGGGCATCAATGTCAGTCGATACCGCCTGCCGGGGCGTCCTTGTTGCCGGCGTCTTCGGGCGTCACGTCCAGAACCGCCGCATGCATGGTGATCTCGGCCTTGCCGGGCTTGCAATCGGTCATGCAGGGCTCGGACTTGTCGGCGTAATGAGGTTCCTCCAGCCGATCATCGTCGATGAAGTTTTCCTCGTTGGGCAGCTTGATCGAAGTGAAGTTCTCCTTCGACAGCTCGAACTCCTCATCGTCGACGAGATCGTTGAGGTAAAGCAGATAGGCGGTCAGCGCATAGACGTCGTCGTCCGACAGCGAACGGGCATTGCCGAAGGGCATGGCCCGGCGCACATAGTCGTAGACGGTCGAAAGATAGGGCCAATAGGAGCCAATGGTCTTTTCCGGCCGCTCGGCTTCCAGCGTGCCCCGCCCGCCCGCCAGCACCGGCCAGCGGTCGATGGCCTCGCCGAAATCGCCGTGGCAGGAGGCGCAGTTCTCGTCGTAGACGGCCATGCCCTCCGAGACGGTGCCGCGACCTTCCGGCAGGCCCTGCCCGTCGGGGCGCACGTCGATGTCCCAGGCCGCAACCTCTTCCGGCGTGGCGACGCGGCCGATGCCGAGCTTGCCGCCAGCGGCAGCGTCCGAGGCCTCCTGCGCGGTGGCGACGATGGCCGTGCCGAGCAGCAACCCTGCGGCGAAACCGAGTTTAAGAAATCTCGACATTCTCGATCACTCCGTCGGTGCCGACATGCCAGGTCTGGATGCCATTGTTGTGGTAGATGGAATTGGGGCCGCGCACCGCGCGTAGCTCCTGCTTGGTCGGCTGCACGAAGCCCTTGTCGTCGATGGCACGCGACTGCAGAAAGAGTTCCGAGCCGTCCCAATCGAACTCGTAGTAGAAGCGGTGCAGTGCCATGGGCAGGCTCGGGCCGTCGATGCGCGCCGGGTGCCAGTTGCGGCCGCCATCGATGGAGACGTCGACCCGGCTGATGGTGCCGTTGCCCGACCAGGCGAGGCCAGAAAGCACCAGCGGGCCCTTGCCATGGGTGATCGGCGCCTGCGGGCTCGGATTGGTGATGACCGACTTCACGTCCATCACCCAGGTGAAGCGCCGCGCCTTGCCGTTCGCCAGCAGGTCCGTGTATTTCGAGGTTTCCTCGCGATGCTGCCAGGGCTGGTCGCCGACTTCGAGGCGGCGCAGCCACTTGACCCACATATTACCTTCCCAACCTGGCACCACGAGGCGGACCGGATAGCCTTGCTCTGGGCGCAGTGCCTCGCCGTTCATGGCAAAGGCGACCATGCAATCGTCCAGCGCCTTTTCCATCGGGATCGAGCGCGTCATGGCGGAAGCGTCAGCACCTTCGGCCAGAAGCCACTTGCCCTCCGGCTTCACGCCGGCTTCCTCGAGCAGGTACTTCAGGCGCACGCCGGTATAGACGACGCAATGGATCATGCCGTGGGTGAACTGGCAGCCATTGAGCTGCGCACCGCGCCATTCCATGCCGGAATTGGCCGCACATTCCAGGAAATAGACCCGGTTCTCGCGCGGGAAGCGCTTCAGGTCGGCCATGGTGAAAACCAGCGGCCGCTCGACAAGACCGTTGATCATCAGCCGGTGCGCGCCCGGTTCGATCTCGGCGATGCCGGCATGGTGGCGCTCGAAGCACAGGCCGTTCGGCGTGATGATGCCGTCCAGTTCATGCAACGGCGTGAAGTTGATCGACGAGATGGAATCCGAGGTCAGCCACGGCACGTTCTTGCGCACCACATGGGCCTCGAACTGGGACGGCTGGCCATAGGGACGCGCGTCGACGCCATCGCCCGGATAGCGGTTCCAGTCCTGGATCTCGGTGATGACCTCCTCGCTCTCGGTGGCACGGGCCACGCCGGCGCCGGCCAGCGCGGCCGCGCCCATCAGCCCCCCGGTAAGGAAACTGCGCCGGGAGGGAGACAGCTTGCTCTGCCGCTCAGCCATGATGACCTCCATGAATCTTCATGATTAATTCTAACATATGAATTTTTCTATGTATATGGCAACAGGACAGCCGACGCAAAGCCGGCTCTCCTGTCCACATGCAGATCAGGCGACCACCTTGACCGTCCGCTCATCCGGCACGGAGACCGTGCCCTGGCGGGTGATGTAGCTTTCCATCAGGTCGTAGATCGCAGGACCTTCCGTACCTTCGTTGACGGAAGCCCAGCCGCCGACGACATAACTG
>JAEWHN010000340.1 GCA_023387775.1 Pseudomonadota bacterium
CCACGATGCGCAGGCCGAAGCGCTGCTTTAGCGCCAGATTGGCCTCGACGTGGTCGCCGTGGTGATGGGTGGTGAGAATCATCGTCGGCTTCCAGCCGGTGCGCTGGACCGCGGCGAGGATCGACGATTCCTCGGGCGCGTCGATCAACGCTGTCTGTCCGCTTGCGGCATTGTGCACCAGCACGCCGAAATTGTCGCTGCGGCACATGAATTGTTCGAACTCGAGCGTCATCGCTACTCTCCTTGCTGTCGGGGACGATAGGGCGGCGGGTGCCTCCTGTCATCCCCGCGACGCTTCCAAGAAGGCTTTGTTGAACTCGCCTCGCAAGGTCGCTACCGTCGGCTCCATGAATTCGGACATCGTCGACCTGCGCTCCTTCTACGGCACACCGCTCGGCCATGCGGTCGCAGACGCGATCGGCATGGCGCTGACCTCGATCTGGGCCGGCATTCCCGGCGAGCGGCTGGTGGGGCTTGGCTATGCGTTGCCCTGGCTCGACCGATTCGGCGCCGATGCCGAGCGCGTCTTTGCCTTCATGCCGGCCACGCAAGGTGCGGTGTCCTGGCCGCCGGCGCAGCCTTCGGCCACGGCGCTGGTGTTCGACGAGGAACTGCCGCTGCCCGACGCCTCGATCGACCGCATGCTTCTGGTGCATTCGCTGGAGCATGCCGAGAACCCGCGCGAGACGCTGAAGGAGATCTGGCGGGTGTTGGCGCCGGCCGGCCGCGTCGTCATCGTGGTGCCGAACCGGCGCGGCGTGTGGGCGCGCTTCGAGCACACGCCCTTCGGCACCGGGCGGCCGTTTTCGCGGGGTCAGTTGGTCGAGTTGCTGCGCGACGCCAATTTCACGCCCGCCGCCTGGACGGAGGCGCTGCTGTTTCCGCCCTCGCACAGCGGCCTCGTCATGCGCTTCCACAACCTGCTGGAGCGCACCGGCCGCCGCTTCTGGCCGATCTTTTCCGGCGTGGTCGTGGTGGAGGCGCAGAAGCGCCTGTATCAGGGCGTGCCGGTGGCCCAGCGCGCCTCGCGCCGTGTGTTCGTGCCGGTGCTGACACCGCAAGGCATCAGCGGCCACGCGCGGAAAGCTGCGAAAGGACGGTAGGTTCAGGCCGGCTGCGGCGCCCGGCGGCGCAGCGTCTCGCTGGGTTCGATCAGCAGCGATAGTGCCGCGGCGGCAATCGCCGTCATGCCGGCGATCTGGAAGGCCAGCGCATAGTCGCCCTGCATCTCGCGCAAGGCACCGCCGAAATAGGCGGCGGTGGCCGCACCGATCTGGTGCCCGGCCACGATCCAGCCGAACACCAGCGGGCCCGAACGATCGCCGAAGGCTTCGTTGGAGAGCCTGAGCGTGGGCGGAACGGTGGCGATCCAGTCGAGCCCGTAGAGGACGGCGAAGATGGTCAGGCTGGTGCCGGAGAAGCCGGAAAGGGGCAGGTAGACCAGCGCCAGGCCGCGAACGCCGTAATAGACGCCGAGCAGCTTGCGCGGATCGAAGCGGTCGGTCAGCCAGCCCGACAGCGTTGTGCCGACGAGGTCGAATATGCCCATCAGGGCCAGAAGGCTGGCCGCGCGCACTTCCGGAATTCCCATGTCGCCGCAGAAGGCGATGAGATGGGTGCCGACCAGCCCGTTGGTGGTGAAGCCGCAGATGAAGAAGGTGGCGAAGAGATACCAGAACACGCGCGTGCCCGCCGCCTGCCTGAGCGTGCCCAGGGTTGCGGTCAAAAAGTTGCCGCTGACGGCGATCGATGGCTGCTCCGCCTCGCCCGGCTCGGCGCCGTAACGGGTGATGCCGATGGAGGCCGGGCGCTCCGGCACCAGCAGATAGACCAGCGGGATGAGTGCGGCAGTGGCGACCGAAACCGCGATCACCACCGGCTGCCAGCCGCCGGACTGGGCAAGGGCGGCCAGAAAGGGCAGGAACACCAGCATGCCGGTGGCGCTGGAGGCCGACATCAGGCCCATCATCAGGCCGCGATTGGTCTTGAACCAGCGGTTGACGATGGTTGCGCCGAGCACGGAAGCCACCGCGCCCGAGCCGATGCCGGAAAACACGCCCCAGCTGGCGATCAGGTGCCAGGGCTCGCTCATCAGCAGGCTGGCCCCGGTGGAGACCGACATCAGCGCCAGCGAGGCCAGCAGCGTCCGGCGCAATCCCACGCGCTCCATCAGCGCCGCGGCGAAGGGGCCGGCAAGTCCGTAGAGGAAAATGCCTATGGCCGCGGAAAACGAGATCACGTCGCGGCGCCAGCCGAAGGCTTCTTCCAGGGGTAGCATCAGCACGCCTGGCGCCGAACGCAGGCCGGCTGCGATCAGCAGCGAGAGGAAGATCACCGCCACGACCACGAAGGCGTAACGCTGGCCAAAGGGGCGCTTTTGAACTAAGCTCATGTTACTGACCGGTACGTTGCGGGTTGTCATTTGTACGTACCGGTCAGTAACAAAGTCAAGAGAGCCAGTTCATGTCCCGCAAGACGAGCATCACGAAGCTGCCAGATGCTGCCAGGCCGGACGACGCAGCGCAGCACCCGCCGCGCGCGGCCGAGCGCATATTGGGCGCGGCGCGCAATCTGTTCTATCGCCAGGGCATCCGCGCCATCGGCGTCGACGAGATCGTGCGCCAGGCGGGCGTGACCAAGCCCAGTTTGTATCGCAGCTTTTCCTCGAAGGACGAGCTGGCCGCCAGCTATCTGCGGCGCTACGAGGCCGAGTTCTGGGAGCGCTTCGACAAGGCGGTGGCCGACCATCCGGGCGATCCGCGCGGCCAGATTCTTGCTTTCCTGTCGGGGGTGGGCCAGCGCGCCGTGCAGCCGGACTACCGCGGCTGCGGCATGACCAATGCGGCGGTCGAATATCCGGAGCATGGCCACCCGGCGCGGCTGGTCAGCGAGGCCAACAAGCGCGAGCTGCGACGGCGCCTGCGCGCGATGGCGGCTGAGATGGGCGCGGAAGATGCCGACACGCTCGGCGACGGGCTGCTGCTTTTGATCGAGGGCGCCTATGTCTCGGGCCAGCTATTCGGCCCCGGAGGGCCTGCGGCGAGCGTGGCCGACAATGCCGACCGTCTGATCGCTGCGAGCCTGAAGGCGCGCTGAGGGCCGCTCGGCTGCCGGCGAGACTACTCCGAACCCACGAGCCGTTTCGGTTCCCGCTCGGGCAGCAGTTCCTCGGTTGCCTGGACTACGCTGCCGGCAGGGCTTTCGGCCGGGTCGAGTTCGCGCAGCCACTCGCGCCAGATCGCGACCAGAAGCGCCATCAGCACCGGGCCGATGAACAGGCCGAGGAAGCCCATGGTCTTCACGCCGCCCACCAGGCCGAAGAAGGTGGGCAGGAAGGGCAGCTTGATCGGTCCGCCGACCAGTCTGGGCCGCAGCGTCTTGTCGACGATGAACAGCTCGATCGAGCCCCAGGCGAACAGGCCGACGCCGGCGATGGGAGTGCCGCGCGCGACCAGATAGGCCGACACCAGCGTGAAGGACAGCGGCGCACCGCCGGGGATCAGCGCCATGACGCCGGTGAGCACGCCGAGCGTGACCGGCGAGGGGACGCCCGCGACCCAGTAGGCGGTGCCGAGCACGACGCCTTCGCCGATGGCGATCAGCGTCATGCCTGTGACGGTGGAGCTGATGGTTGCCGGCACCACGCGGGAAATGCGCTCCCAGCGGGTCGGCAGGATGCGCTCGCCGAACTTGTCTATCTGCTTGGCGAAGCTTTCGCCGTCGCGATAGACGAAGAACAGCGCAATCAGCATGAACAGCAGCGTCAACAGCAGGTTGAAGGCGCCGCCGCCGGCGGCCAGCACGCCGCGATAGATGCTGCCTATATTGGCGCCGCTGACGATCTGGATAAGCTCGCCGATGGCGCCGGGGTGGCCGATATGGCGCACCCATTGCTGGTCCAGCCATTCGCCCACGCCCGGCAATGCGGTCATCCATTCGGGCGTCGGCGCGCCATTGCGGTTGGTTTCGACCGCCCAGGTGAACCATTCCCGCACTTCGTTGACGGTGTAGGTTCCGGCCAGAACGATCGGCACAACGAGGAAGGTGATGATGAAGGCGAGCGCCAGCGTGGCCGCGACGGTGCGACTTCCGCCCACGGCGTCGCGCAGCCGCTGGTAGAGCGGCCAGCTCGCAAAGGCGATGACGAGCGCCGCGAGCACCGGTACCAGGAAGCCGTTGAAGAAATAGACGCCCGCCGCGATGATGAGCACGAGCAGCCATCGGGCCGCCGTGAGTGGCGGGATGAGCGGGATGCGGGCGGGCGTGGAAAGCCCGAGCAGGCGAGGTTCCCGCTTCGAGGGCCCGAGTTCCTGTTCGCTCAAATGCCTTCTCTCCTCAGCGTTGACGCGGCGTCTTCTTCACTACTCTCTTGCGCGGGCCGCACCAAGGGATTTCGCGCGAGGGGGAGCATCTGCCGCATGCCAAAGGGTTCAGGCCCGGCGAAGTCGGCTGCCAAAAGCATAGCAGCGAAAGCATACCGCTTTGTGACCAGGCAGGCTTTCCCAGGGAAATGTGCAAGCGGTTCCGCTGCCGTTTCGGCTGGAAACCGCCCGCTGGGCGAAGAGGTTCCAGAAGCCCGGGCGAGGATTAAGCCACGCCGGGCTGCAAGGGCCTTCCGACATTCTCGAGGTCGTAGGGCGTGGTCTGATAGACCAGGTTTATCCAGTTGCCGAACAGAAGATGGGCGTGCGAGCGCCACCGGTTGAGCGGCCGGCGGGCGGGATCGTCGTCGGGGTAGTAGCCGTGCGGCACCTCGATTGGCGTACCGGCGGCCACGTCACGATCGTATTCTTCCTTGAGCGAGGTGGAATCGTACTCGATGTGGTTGAACATGTAGAGCCGGTTGCCGGTCGCCTCGGCCAGCAGGCAGGGGCCGGTCACGTCCGATTCCATCAGCAGGTCCAGCCCCGCACCCGTGGGAATGTCGGCGCTGCGCACCTCCGTCCAGCGTGAGACGGGAATGGCGAAATCGTCCGAAAAGCCGGCCAGATAGGGCGAGGCGGGCGCATTGTTGCTATGCCGGAAGACGCCGAAGGCCTTCTTGTCGAGCGTGTATTTCGGAATGCGGTGGAAGTGCCAGGCAGCCGCCATCGCCCCCCAGCAGATGAAGAAGGAGGAATGGACGTGAGTGGTGGTCCAGTCGAAGATGCGCTTGAGCTCGTCCCAATAGGTCACATCCTCGAAGTCCAGCAGCTCTATGGGCGCGCCGGTGACGATGAAGCCGTCGAACTTGCGGTGCCTGACCTCTTCCCAGGTCTGATAGAAGGAGATGAGATGCTCCTCGGACGTGTTCTTGGCCTTGTGGTTGCCGACGCGCACCAGCGTCAACTCGACCTGAAGCGGCGAGGCACCTATCAACCGGGCGAACTGCGTCTCCGTGCGGATCTTGTTCGGCATGAGGTTCAGGAGCCCGATCTGCAGCGGACGGATGTCCTGGCGC
>JAEWHN010000403.1 GCA_023387775.1 Pseudomonadota bacterium
CTGGCGCTGTTTCCCGGCTTGGCAATCGTCATCACGGTGCTCGGCCTCAACCTGCTCGGCGACGGCATCAGCGACGCAATCGATCCCAAGCTGAGGCGGCAGCGATGAGCCTGCTGGAAATCGAAAAGCTGTCGCTGAACATCGGTCGCATCCCGATCCTGAAGGACGTGGACCTAGCGCTTGACGCCGGCGAGGTGATGGGGCTGGTGGGCGAATCCGGCTCGGGCAAGTCGATGACCGCGTTGACCATCATGCAGCTTCTGCCCGGCATCGCCAAGGCCAGCGGCCGCGTGCATTTCGACGGCGTCGATATCCTTGCCGCCGGCGAGGAACGCATGTGCAAGCTGCGCGGCGACGACATCGGCATGGTGTTCCAGGAGCCGATGACGGCTCTGAACCCGGTCAAGACAATCGGCGAGCAGGTGGCCGAGGGCATCCGCTGGCACGCGCGCACCTCCCGCGCCGAGGCCGAGGAGCGCGCCCGAAAAATCCTCGACCGTGTCGGGCTGCCGGAAACAAAATTCCCGCTGTCGCGGTATCCGCACGAACTCTCCGGCGGGCAGCGCCAGCGCGTGGTCATCGCCATTGCCTGTGCCCTAAAACCCAAGCTGCTGATCGCCGACGAGCCCACCACCGCGCTCGACGTGGTTTTGCAGGCGCAGATCCTCGACCTGCTGCGCGATCTGGTGGACGAGAACCGCATGGCGCTGCTGCTGATCTCGCATGACCTTGCGGTCGTCACCGAGATGTCCGACCGCATCACTGTCATGCGCCATGGTGAGGTGATGGAGACGGGCGAGACGGCGCCAACACTTTCCGCACAGGAACATCCCTATACGCGCCAGCTCGCACAGGCCTCCATGCATGTGCCGGCGCGCCGTCTTTTCTCCCCCCTTGAGGGGGAGATGTCGCCGAAGGCGACAGAGGGGGTTGTCACAGGGGGCACCGCACATAGGCCGAGCATTGCCGAGGCGACCCCCTCTGGCCGCACCGCGGCCATCTCCCCCTCAAGGGGGGAGAGTGCCCCGCTCCTCTCCGTCGAAAACATCACTCGCGACTATCCGGGCCATCGCACCTCGCTGTTTCGCAAGCCGGAGCCGGTGCGCGCGGTGGATGGCGTGTCCTTCTCGATGAAGGAAGGCCAGTCGGTGGCGCTGGTGGGGCGTTCGGGCTGTGGAAAGTCCACGCTGGCGCGCATGATCCTGGCGCTCGACAGCCCGACAGGCGGCGCCATCCGCTTCATGGGCGAGCAACTGACCGGACGCGACGAAGCGGCGCTGAAACCGGCGCGGCGCAACATGCAGGTTGTCTTTCAGGACCCCTACGGCTCGTTCAACCCGCGCCACAAGGTCGAGCGGCTGGTGGCCGAGCCGCTTCACACGCTGGAGAAAGAGCCACAAGGCCCCGAGCGCCGGGAGATGGTGGCGCGCGCCTTGCACGAAGTCGGGCTGAAGCCCGCCGACATGGACAAATATCCGCATGAATTTTCCGGCGGCCAGCGCCAGCGCCTGTCGATTGCCCGCGCCATCATTACCCGGCCAAAGCTGGTGGTGGCCGACGAGCCGGTTTCGGCGCTGGATGTCTCGATCCGCGCGCAGATCCTTGACCTGTTCGCAGACCTCAACCAACGGCTCGGCGTGGCCTATTTGTTCATCACGCACGACCTTTCGGTGGCTCGCGCCATTACCGACGACGTGCTGGTGATGCACGACGGCAAGATCGTCGAACGCGGCAGGACAGCCGACGTGCTCGACAACCCGCAATCGGAAGCGGCCAAGGCGCTTGTCTCCGCCTCTCTCGACCTGCGCCGTGCGATTGCAAGGAAGCTGCAGGAACAGGGGTAGGCCCTCGCCGGCGCGAATCCGCCTTGCGCAAAGCCCCGGCCTGTGATCGAACCGCCTGATTGCTCGCCCGACCTACAGGTCCCATGTTCGACCTCGCCACCGAAATCATCGCTTTCCTTGCGGCCGCGGCATTCGTCGCCGGCTTCGTGGATTCCATCGCCGGCGGTGGCGGGCTGATCACCGTTCCCGCCCTGCTGCTCGCGGGCTTCCCGCCCGTGGAGGCGCTGGGCACCAACAAGCTGCAGGGGCTGTTCGGCTCCGGCTCGGCCACCATCACCTATGCCGCGAAGGGGCATGTCGACCTGCGCCGGCAACTGCCTTCCGCCTTCATGTCGTGCCTGGGCAGCGTGGCGGGCGCGCTGCTGGCAACCGTGCTACCGGCCAAGCTTTTGAGCCTCGTGCTGCCGGTGGTGCTGGTGGCCATCGCGCTCTATTTCGCGCTGAAACCCAACCTTAACGATGTGGACCGCGCCGAGCGCCTGTCGCCCTTCCTGTTCGGGCTGGTGGTGGTGCCGGCCATCGGCTTCTATGACGGCGTATTCGGCCCCGGCGCCGGCTCTTTCTTCATGCTGGCCTTCGTGGCGCTGGCCGGCTACGGCGTGCTGAAGGCCACGGCGCATACCAAGCTGCTCAACTTCGCCTCCAACCTCGGCGCCTTCGCCGCCTTCGCCTTTGTCGGCGCGATTTCGTGGAAGATCGGCATCATCATGGGCGTGGCGCAGTTTCTGGGCGCGCGCGTGGGCGCACATATGGCGATCCGCAACGGCGCAAAGCTGATCAAGCCGCTGCTGGTCGTCATCTGCGTCGCGCTTGCGGTGAAGCTGTTGATGGACCCGGCGCACCCGTTAAGAACGCTGATAGGCGCCTAAGCACGCTCCACCCGCTTTGCCCGGTCGCCCGGATTTTGTTATGTGTCGGACAGGAGGGCGGTCCGCATGGGCACGATCGACGAACCGAATGCCCCACAGCCAGGCACGTTCGAGATGGTGCGGCGCGGACCCTGCGAAGCCCTGAACGGCATTGTCAGCGCGATCTCCGGCTATCGAGAAAATGTCCCAGGGCACTACCGGCAGCGGGAAGCGGCATCGCTGACGGTTCCGCTGGTCATCAGTTTTGGTGCCCCGTTCTCAATCGGACTGGGTGGCCTGCCGGGCCACAACGACCGTGTTGCAAGCTTCGCCGCCGGGCTCTTTGCCGGTCCGGTCGTCATCGATTCATTCGGTCAATGCTGTTGCATCCAGATCGACTTCACGCCTCTCGGCGCGCGACGCTTCTTTCGTATTCCGATGAGCGAGTTGACCGCCCGGATGATCGATCTCGGCGACGTACTTGGTGCAGAAGGACAGGCACTTCGCGAACGGCTCGGCAACACGCCCGACTGGCAAGAAAGACTGACGCTGGCCGAGAAGTTCGTTCTTCAGCGGCTAGAGAACCAGCAAGGTCGCCTTTCTCCTGTGGCCTGGGCTTTCGGACAGATCGTGG
>JAEWHN010000029.1 GCA_023387775.1 Pseudomonadota bacterium
CCGTCTTCCGCTTCGACAGGCAGTAGACGATGCCGCTCTCGCCCTCGTAGCGCTTGAGGAATTCCCTGAGCTGCGCGCGCGGATTGTCCTTTTCCTCAATGGCGTAGCGAATGTTGGGCCGGTCGAAACCGGCGATGAAGGCGTCGGTCTCGGCAATAGTGAGATGCGACAGGATTTCCGCGCGCGTCGGCTCGTCCGCCGTGGCCGTCAGCGCCATGCGCGGGGTGCCGGCAAAGCGCGCCACGACCGCGTCGAGCTGGCGATAGGAAGGACGGAAATCGTGCCCCCATTGCGACAGGCAGTGCGCTTCGTCGATAGCGATCAGCGACAGCTTCACACCATCCAGCAGCTCCAGCACATCCGGCCGCAGCAGCGTTTCGGGTGCGACATAGAGGAGGTCGAGCGCGCCGGCGCGGATATCGCCCCACAGGACGCGGCGCTCGTCGGGCGAAAGGTCGGAGTTGAGCCCGGCCGCCCGCACCCCTGCCTGCCGCAGCGCCGTCACCTGATCGGCCATCAGCGCCAGCAGCGGCGACACGACGAGACCCATGCCGGGACGGACGATCGCGGGGATCTGGTAGCAGAGCGACTTGCCGCCGCCCGTCGGCATCAGCACGAAGGCGTTGTTGCCGGCGATGACATGCTCGACGATGCGCGCCTGCGGTCCCCTGAACGCATCATAGCCAAAGACGGTCTTGAGGATTTCGAGGGCGGTGGGGGTCATCGGCGGCAGCATGGAGAATCAAGGAAACCCCTTCATAGCAGCCCGCTCGCTGTCACCGGAGATTTATCTCCCCCTGGGCGTCGCGGGCGGGCGATTGGAGCGCTGCCGCCACACCTTGGGTGCGGCTGCGCGTCGAACAGAATCGTTGTTCCCAACATGCCTGTCCACGCGGCGTACTGCCCCCTTGCGCTTGGTGCTTCCGCGGCTTAGCGGAGGCGACGGATATGCAGGAGTGCATCATGACTCCCAATTGTGGGATTGGACTGACCTTTTGGAAAACGACCGATCTTGCCGCCCGTTCCCAGGCGCGCGAACTGTTGTCGCTCGTCATCAACGCGCACGCAGAGGATCTGGTGGATCTCTTCTACAGCGCCTTCCTGGAGGATGCCGAGGCTTCCGCTTTCCTCAGCCATTCCGTGGTTCAGGAACGCCTGAGCCATTCGTTGAGGAACTGGCTGCTGGATCTGCTGAACGTCGATCCCGAAGACGGGCTGGAAGCGTTCGACGAGCGCCAGAAGCAGATCGGCGAGATCCACGCCAGGATCAAGATCCCCATCCATCTCGTCATGGCCGGGGCGAGCATGCTCAAGAGCGGCGTCTGCGCACGTCTGCTGAAGCTGAACGCGGAGCAGAGGACCGTGACCACGGCGCTGATGCTGCTCGGCGAAATCGTGGACTATGCCATCCGCCGCATGAGCCAGGCTTATGTGAGCGGCACCACCAGGCGCGCCCAGGTGGATGAGGCGTATCGACTGGCGTCGCTGGGCCAGGATGTGAGCATCGAGCGCGAAAGCCAGCGCGCCGCACTTATGGAATGGAGCCAATCAGTTCTTTTCAGTCTGTTCGGCGCTGCCAAGGGAGCACCGCTGGAGCGGATCTCGCAGTCTGCTTTCGGGCTATGGCTGCGGCACCGGGCCGGCATGATGTTCCAGGGCTCGCCTTCGCTGGAAAGCATAGAGGACGCCGTCCAGCAGATCGACAGCGTGCTCCTGCCCAAGATCGACGAGGCAAGGTCGCGCAACGACGAACGGCTGCAGCAGGCGGTCGGCCGGCTGCAGAAGACCATAGACGAGATCAAATACCTTCTGGGCGACATGTTCCAGAGCGTCGCGGGCATGGAGAACGCGCGCGATCCGCTGACCAAGGCGCTCAACCGGCGCTTCATGCCTTCGATCCTCAGCCGCGAAATCTCGCTGGCCAACTCATCGGCCACGCCATTGACGCTGCTGATGATCGACGTCGACCACTTCAAGCAGATCAACGACAAGTGGGGGCATCCCGCCGGGGACGTCGTCCTGCGCCAGATCGCGGAAGTGATCATGGACAATGTGAGGCTCAGCGACTTCGTGTTCCGCTATGGCGGCGAGGAGTTTCTGGTGGCGCTTGTCGAGACGCCCGAGAGCAGAGGCGTGGAGATTGCCGAACGTATCCGTACACAGTTCCTGGCACATCAGCTTCAGCTGCCCGATGGCAACGTTCTGACCTCGACTGTATCCATTGGCGTGGCGACCCATCGCGGGCATCCGGACTATGCCTATCTGGTCGACATAGCCGACAAGGCGCTTTATCGGGCCAAGGCCGGCGGCCGCAACCGGGTCGAGGTCGGAGGCGAATAGCGGGTCGAGTTCCGCCTCCGCGGCGTCAGGTGGGCAGCGTGAAACTGACGGATTCGAACTCGATGCGTGTCGGCCCCGCATAGGGGTGGGCATGCACCGCCAGTATCCAAAGGCTCACCACCGCCGCAATGGCAAAGATGCTCAACGCATTGCGCCCGGCCCGCGGACGATCGGCGTGAACCGACGCTATCGTGACCATGGACAGGAAGGTCAGGAACAGCACCAGGTACCATTTGTAGTCGCTGACCGAACTGCTGCCGATGGCCAGTCGCTTGTTTCGGGCATCCTGCAGCTCGTCGAAATCCTGTGTCATCTTGGCGATCAGCGACCCGGGTGCGCCGTTTTTGGCAACCTGGATGATGGCAACTCGTATTTTCTGCAGCGCATCGTCCACCTCGGGCGAAGGCGAGCGGTTGGATGACATGCGCCACTCATATTGCTCCACCGCAGATTTGTAGGCCTTCAGCGCCTGCATCATCGCAGGCACGTCGAGAGCGTCGGCACTTGCCATTCCCCCCAACCGCCTGACGCAGGAGCGCTCCTCGCTCGCGGCCTGCTCGGCCTGTGCCTTGAACGACCAGATGTCGGCCGCTGCAAAGCCAAGCGCCAGCGCCCAGGCCGTGGCAACGGTGCTGACAAAAGTCGCGACGGGAATTGTTTCGGGCGTCTTTGCCGCCCGCCTGCGGAAATATTCCAGCAGTCCGAGAGAAATGATGAGGCACAACAACCCGAAGGCGGAAAACGCAACCAGCAAAGCCGCGGCGGACCAGGAAAAAAAATCGTGCAAGAATGTCCCTCCCGAAGATCTACGGTCCTGTTGGTGCCCGATTCAGGGTGTGTCGTCCAGCCTGAGTTCCTAGTGCAATCGACCGGTCGCCGCCGCTTTGACTGCTCACAGCGCCCTAGATTTCGAGCTCGGCCTGCCCTTCGTCGGCGGCGTTGATCACTTCGGCCGCCAGCGCCCTGGTAATGCGGGTCTTCTGTTCGAGCGCGGCGCGGTCGAGGCGATCGACGACCTGGATTGCGGTCGAAAGCGACCGCTCGATGCGGCGGACGAGATATTGCACCACGGCCGGATCGACCTCGATCTGACGGTCGGCGAAAAGCTTGGTGATGACGCCGGCCAGCAGCAGGTCATCAGGTTCATAAATCTCGACGGTCGCGGCCGCCTTCAGCCGCGAGGCAAGGTCCGGCAAGGTCACGCCCCAGCCGCCGGCAAAACGCCGTGCCGTCAGAAGAAGGGTCGTGCCGGTGGCGCGTATCTGGTTGATGAGATGAAACAGGCCCGTCTCGTCGAGCGGCCCTTGGTCGGCATCGTCGATCAGCACGGGCCGCGAGCCATCCACCGCAGCCACATGGGGTTCGATGTCAGCCGCATCGAGTGAAATCGCGCCCGACATGTCGCGCCACACGGTGGCAAGGTGCGACTTGCCCGAGCCGGCGGGCCCTGCCAGCACCACCACCGGTGACGGCCAGTCGGGCCATCGGTCGACAAGCGCCACCGCCTGCGCATTGGCCTGCGACACGACGAGGTCGTCGCGCGAATAGCCCGTGGCATGGCCGAGGTCGAGGGGAAGCTGGCGCGGTTTTTCCGGTTCGCTCATGGTCCTGGCAATTTATCGATCGGTCGTGCTGTCGCCGTCCTGGGCCGGGGTGGTCGCCTTGGCTTGCGTCACCTCGGCGTGGCCCCTGTAGAGCGGCGACTCCAGATAGCGGCTAATCCCGAAGCGTACCAGTACCGCGATCGCCGCAGCCGCCGGCACGGCGATCAACAGCCCCACGAAACCGAACAGCGCGCCGAAGGCGAACAGCGCAAACATCAGCCAGACCGGATGCAGGCCCACGCTTTTGCCGACCAGCCGCGGCTGCAGAATGTTGCCTTCGATGAACTGGCCAACGAAGAACACACACGCCACTGCCACCACCATGAGCCAGTCCGGCCAGAATTGGACGAAGGCAAGCCCCACCGACAGGACCAGCCCGACCAGCGATCCCACATAGGGAATGAAGCTGATCAGGCCGGCAAACAGACCGATCAGCACGCCGAACTTCAGCCCGGTCAACGTCAGCCCGACCGCATACATGATCCCAAGCACCAGACAGAGCGTGCCCTGCCCGCGCACGAAGCCGGCGGTGGCGGTGTTGATGTCGGTGGCGAGTTGCCGCACCGTGTCGACATGATCGCGCGGGATCCAGCTGTCCACGGTAGCGATCATCCTGTCCCAGTCGAGCAGCATATAGAACGCCACCACCGGGGTGACCACGAACAGGCTGGCGATGGAGAACAGCGCCACGCCGGAGCTCCAGATCGACTGGAAAACCGTGGTGATAAACCCAAATCCCGTGGTGAGCAGCGAGTTTAGCCCCTCGCGCAGACTGTTGGGGTTCACGCCGAATCGCTGCTCGATCCATTGCGGGTCGAAACTGGTGATCAGCCCTTGCAGTTGGGAAAGATACTCCGGCAGCTTGGCGATGAAGTCGGCGAGTTGCGTGGCGAGTATCGGAATGAGGATGACCAGTGCCAGCGTCAGAACGATGACGAAGGCTACGAGAATCAGGATGGTCGCCATGACCCGAGAGAGGCCGAGCCGCTGGAGCCTGTCGGCCACCGGATCGAGAAAATAGGCCAGCACCATGCCTGCCACGAAGGGCAGCAGGATGCCGCTGAACAGGTAGATGAACAGGGCCAGTACGATGGCCGCGACGATCCAGAAGCGGACCTGCCGGCGGAACACTGCGGCCGCCGCTTCCTCCTGCGTCACTTCAACCGTTTGGAGTCTCGCTTTTGCCATAGCCGTTCATGTGCCTGAGCCAGCCCACGAGATAGGCTGCCGCCGAAGTGACGGTCAAGAGCCCCGAGAGCAATATGAGCACGAGACGGATGGGGCCGTATTGCGTCTGGAAAGCGAGTTCGGCAAGCGCCACCGCGGCCAGCACGATCTGCACCGCGGTGTTGGCCTTCGAGACCATGAGCGGCTTCATCGCCACCGGATTGCCCATCACAGTCGAGAGCACGACCGCGCACACGATGAGCCCGTCGCGCGAGACCACCGCAATGACCAGCCACAGCGGCAGTTCCCCCATGAGACCCAGCATGACGAAAACGCTGACCAGCAGGAGCTTGTCGGCCATCGGGTCAAGATAGGAGCCCAGGGCCGAGCGCTGGTTGAAGTGTCGGGCCACGAAGCCGTCGATAGCGTCCGATGCGCCTGCCACGATAAAGCCGGCGAATGCCCAGTCCGTGCGGCGCAAGAGCAAGGCATAGATCACGCCCGGCACCAGCAAGAGCCGCAGAATCGTGATCACGTTCGGAACCGTCACGACGCCATAGTCTCCCTCACTTCGATCCCGATACATGGTCGAGAGCATCGCCGGCTGCAAGATGCCACACGCGGACAGGATTCCCGCCACGTTTTTCCGCCGCAAATGTGTGGCTGTGTGGCCGCTGTCCTTGCGAGGCCGGATCGTTCATGCGAAGAGCCCGGCCATGTCATGTTATGCTAGTCACAGCATGCGGCCCTATCAGCATTGTCCAGAGGAACGGCCATGAGCGAGCAGAAGAACGGGCTCACATATGCACAGGCGGGCGTCGACATCGATGCCGGAACCCTGATGGTCGAGAAGATAAAGCCGCTGGTGCGCTCCACCCGCAGGCCCGGCGCTGACGGCGAGATCGGCGGCTTTGGCGGCCTGTTCGACCTGAAGGCAGCCGGCTTCACCGACCCCGTTCTGGTCGCCGCAAATGACGGCGTCGGCACCAAGCTGAAGATCGCCATTGAAGCCGGAAAGCACGACACGATCGGCATCGACCTGGTGGCCATGTGCGTCAACGACCTCGTCGTTCAGGGCGCCGAGCCGCTGTTCTTCCTGGACTATTTCGCCACCGGCAAGCTCGACCCCGAGCAGGGCACGGCAATCGTCAGCGGCATTGCCGAGGGCTGCCGCCAGGCCGGCTGCGCGCTGATCGGCGGCGAAACGGCGGAAATGCCCGGCATGTACCAGGACAAGGACTACGACCTTGCCGGCTTCGCCGTGGGCGCTGCCGAACGCGGCCAGCTTCTTCCAACCGACGACATCGTGGAAGGCGACGTGCTGCTCGGCCTTTCGTCTTCAGGCGTCCACTCCAACGGTTTCTCGCTGGTGCGCCGCATCGTGGCGGCAAGCGGCCTGGCCTGGACCGACCCCTCGCCCTTCTCCGAAGAAGGCGAGACGCTCGCCGAGGCGCTGCTGGAGCCGACGCGCATCTATGTAAAGTCGGTGCTGCGGGCCATCCGCAACACGCACGGCATCAAGGCGCTGGCGCACATCACCGGCGGCGGCTTCCCCGACAACATCCCGCGCGTTTTGCCGGCCGATTTCTCGGCCGAACTCGACCTCGACGCCATCGACGTGCCGCCGGTATTCTCCTGGCTTGCCAGGACGGGCGGCGTCGCGCCGGATGAGATGATGCGCACCTTCAACTGCGGCATCGGCATGATCATGGTCGTGGCCTCCGGGCAGGCTGCCCAGGTGGCGGCGGTGCTGCAGGAAGCCGGCGAGAAGGTCGAGCCCATCGGGCGCATCGTGCCGCGCCGCGACACCGGCGTCATCTACCGCGGGAACATCTCCCTATGACCCAGCACCGGAAGCGCACCGTCATCCTGATCTCCGGGCGCGGCTCCAACATGGCCGCCCTGATAGAGGCAGCCGAAGACAGTGCCTTTCCGGCCGAGATCGTTGGCGTGATCTCGGACCAGGCCGATGCCGGCGGACTGCAGCTTGCGGCCGCCAAGGGCATCGCCACGCGCATCGTCTCTCGCAGCGACTTCGCAAGCCGGCAGGCGCATGACGACGCCATAGACGCGGAACTGGCGGGCTTCGGCGCCCAAATCGTCTGCCTCGCTGGCTATATGCGGATCTTGACGCCCGGCTTCGTCGAAAGGTGGCAAGGAAGGATGATCAACATCCACCCCGCGCTGCTGCCCTCTTTCAAGGGGCTCGACACCCATGCACGCGCGCTTGCCGCCGGCCAGCGCATCCATGGCTGCACGGTGCATTTCGTGACGCCTGAAATGGACGACGGCCCGATCATAGCGCAATCTGCGGTGCCGGTGCTGATCGGCGACGACGAGCAGGCGCTCTCGGCCCGTGTGCTGAAGGCCGAACACGAGCTGTACCCCATGGCGCTTCGGCTGGTGGCCGAGGAGAAGGCGCGCATGGAAGGGGGCAGAACCGTGTTCTCCAACTTCGAGGCGCCGGACCAGGGCGGAACGCTGACCTCCCCCGGCCCGGCAGACAAGCCGATCGATCTTGAGGCGCTGGCCCGCATCACACCATAGGACAGCCGGCGCCCACCGACGCGGAGCCATCGCATGACGAAGGAACTGCTTCTTCTGCGCCACACCAAGTCCAGTTGGGACGAACCCGGCCTTTCCGACTTCGAACGCCCGCTTGCGCCGCGAGGCCGCAAGGATGCGCCGCGCATCGGCCGCGCCCTTGCAGAACTCAAATGGCGTCCGCAGATGGCGCTGGTTTCGCCTTCGGCCCGCACGCGAGAAACCTGGAAGCTTGTGAAGGCCGAGACCAAGCATCTTCCCAAGCCGACATTTTCCGAAGCGCTCTATGAAACGCCTGCGGAGCAACTGTTGGCTAAGCTGCACCACGTGCCGGAAAAGGTCGATTCCCTCATGCTGCTCGGACACAACCCGGGACTGCAGGACCTGGCGCTGCGCCTCGCCGGCCAGGGGTCAGACGAGGCTATCCTGCAGAAGCTGCGCAAGAAACTCCCCACCGGCGGCCTGGCCAGGCTGGAATTCGATGGTTCGTGGAACGAACTCGGACAGGGCGAGGCGCGCCTCACCCATCTGCTGCGGCCGAAGGAACTCTGAATCAGGCAGCCCGCACCCAGACCTTGTTGTCGTGCACGGCTGCGCCGCCATAGGGCGCAGGCGCGTCCGAGCCGGTGAGCACATTGATACCCTCGCCGCGCTCATGCGCGTGGTTCGGCCAGACGCCCTCGGCGATCACCACGCCGCGCTTGATGCCGTCGAACAGCCGCGCGTGCAGCACGACCTCGCCGCGATGGTTGCCCACCTCAACGCGATCTCCCGTCGCCACGCCAAGCGCAGCAGCGTCTTCGGGGTGGATCAGCAGTTCCGGCCGCCCTTCCTTCTCTCGCGACACCGGGGTCTCGGCGAAGGTCGAGTTGAGAAAATTGCGCGCCGGCGAAGTGGCCAGCCGGAACGGATGCTCGGCGTCCGCCACCTCGATCAGTTCGACATGGTCGGGGAACTCCGGCAACTGGTTCACCGGCCCGAGGATGCCCATACTCTTGGGCGGCTTGTTGGGCGCGATGCCGCCATTCCATTGCGGCTTGAAGCGGAACTTGCCGTCGGGGTGCCCGAAGCCTTTCAGGAAATGGGCGTCCTCGAACTCGGGCTGCATATCAACCCAGCGGCTTTCCTTCAGGCTGTCGAAATCGCCCAGCCCGCGCTTGGACAGCATATGGTCGATGTGCTGACGCTCGGTCAGGCCGAAGCCCGGCAGGTCCGACACGCCCAGCCGCTTGGCCAATTCCTCGATGACACAGTGGTTGGTGCGCGGGCCTTGCGGCGGGTCGATGAGCTTCGGGCCCAGCGTGAGGTGCTGGTTGCCGCCGCCCTTGTAGATGTCGTCATGCTCGAGGAACATCGTTGCCGGCAGCACGACATCGGCGAGCCTGGCCGTATCGGTCATGAACTGCTCGTGCACACAGGTGAAAAGGTCCTCGCGCATAAACCCTTGCACCACCAGCCGCTGCTCGGGCGCGACGTTCGCCGGGTTGGTGTTCTGGATCAAAAGCGCCGTCACCGGCGGCCCGCCATAGAGCGCGTCCTCCGCCCCTGTCAGCACCGGCCCGATGCGGGAATGGTCGAGATAGCGGACATTCGGGTCGCGCAGCCTCGTGCCTTCCAGAAGCTCGGCATTGAGCTTGTAGATGCCCGAATTGGAGTGAAAGGCGCCACCGCCCTCATATTGCCACGCGCCGGTGACCGCCGGGATCGACAGCGCCGCGTGCATGTTGACCGAGCCGTTGCGCTGGCGCGAAAAGCCGTAGCCGAGGCGGAAGAAGGTTTTCTTCGTCGTGCCGACCAGACGGGCGAATGCCTCGATCTCCTCGACCGACAATCCGGTGATCGCGGCCGCCCATTCCGGCGTGCGCGTGGCGAGATGCGCTTCCAGCCCCTTCGGATCGTCGGTGTATCTATCGAGATAGTCGCGGTCGGCAAGCCCGTCGCGGAACAGCACATGCATGACCGCGCAGGCAAATGCGCCATCGGTGCCGGGCTTCAGCACGAGGCCCATGTCGGCCTGCTTCATGGTGGCGTTTTCGTAGATGTCGATGACGACGATCTTGGCGCCGCGTTCCTTGCGGGCCTTCACCGCATGGGTCATGACATTGACCTGGGTGACCACGGCATTGGTGCCCCAGATCACCACGCAGTCCGACTTGGCGATCTCGCGGGGGTCGGCGCCGCGCAGCGCGCCGGTGCCCAGCACATAGCCGGTCCAGGCAAGGTTGGTGCATATCGAGCCGAAGAAGCCGGAATATTTCTTGGCGTGGCGCAGGCGTTCGATGCCGTCGCGCTGCACCAGGCCCATCGTGCCGGCGTAGAAGTAGGGCCAGACCGTCTCGGAACCGTACTTCTCTTCCGCCGCGATGAACTTTTCGGCAACCAGGTCGAGCGCGGCTTCCCAGCTCGCCTCCTTCCACTGCCCCTGCCCCTTCGCGCCGGCACGCACCAGCGGCTTCAGCAGCCGATCGGGATGGTGGATGCGGTCGGCATAGCGCGCGACCTTCGCGCAGATCACGCCGGCCGTATAGCTGTTGTCCTTGGCGCCGTGGATGCGCCCGATGCGATCCGGCGCCAGAAGCTCGACGTTCAGCGCGCAGGTGGACGGGCAGTCATGCGGGCAGGCCGAGTGGCCAATTCGGATCGGGGCGTGCTGGTTCATGGCGCCTGTTTATCCCGATTTGCCGACGCGGAATAGAGCCAGCGACCTGGTTCGGCGGCAACCAATCAGTGTTGACTAATTAATAAGTGCATACTAATTTGTCTTCCATGATCGAGACCGCGCCCATCACGACCGTCATGCGCGCATTGGCCGACCCCACGCGTCGGGCCGTGTTCGAACGCATCGTGTCCACCGACGAGATCACCGTTGCCGAGCTCACCCGCGGCAGCGGCGTTACCCAGGGCGCGATCTCCCAGCATCTGAAGTCGCTCAAACAGGCTGGATTGGTGGCCGAACGCCCCGAAGGCCGCAACGTCTATTACCGCGCCGAACCCGAAGGACTGGCGCCGCTGTTCGACTGGATGAGCCATTACGGCATGTTCTGGCGCGATCGCTTCGCCGACCTGAGAACCCTGCTCAAGGAAATCGACCCATGACCGATACCATGCACAAATCCGACACGCGCGACATTGTGGTGCAGGAGGTGTTTCCGCACACGCCCGAGACGATCTGGAACGCCTTGACCAGCGGCGCGCTTATCGCGCGTTGGTTGATGGAGCCGGTCGGCTTCGAGCCCGTGGTGGGCAACCGCTTCACCTTCCACACCACGCCGGCCGGCCAGTGGGACGGCACCATTCACTGCGAAGTGCTGGAGGCAGCACCAAACCGGCGTTTCGCCTATTCCTGGAAGGGCGGACACGACAGCAATGACGGCTACGGATCGTTGCTCAACACAGTCGTGACCTGGGCGCTCGAACCCACAGAGGCCGGAACGCGCGTGACGCTCACCCATGCCGGCTTCGAGTTGCCGCGCAACGAGACCGCCTTCCGCAACATGAGCGGCGGCTGGAACAAGGTGGTGCCGCGACTGCGCGCCATCACCGACGATCTGAACTGAGCAACAACGGAGACAGAAAGGCGGGGCGTCCGGGCGGGAACCGTTCGGCGGGGGATGTCTTGCGCCCAGCGAAAACCGGAGGAGAACAGATATGACGAAACCCTATACCGGCGGCTGCGCCTGCGGTGCGATCCGCTACGAGGTGACGGCCGAGCCAATCATGACCAATGACTGTCATTGCCGGCAGTGCCAGAAGGACAGCGGCACCGGGCACGGCTCGTATCTTGCCTTTCCGCGTGAAGCCGCCACTCTGCATGGCGAGGCGAAGAGCTTCGACTTCAGCGGCGACCAGGGCATGGTTAAGAGCCGCGCCTTCTGCCAGACCTGCGGCACGCCGGTCTACATGCTGTTTCCCGACGTGCCCGACATCGTGGTCATTAGGGCAGGCACGCTGGACGAGCCGGAGCGCTACAGGCCGCAGATGGTGCTTTGGGCGGAGACGGCGCAGGACTGGGACAGGATGGACCCGGCGCTGCCGGCTTTCGCCCGCATGCCTCCGGCGGCAGGATAAGACGGCTACTCCGCCATCGCTTCCTCATATTCCGTCGACAGTTCCAGCCACTTGTCCTCGTGCATGGACAGGGAGGAAGCGAGTTGCGAGCGCTCTTTGGCGAGTTGGGTGGCCGCAGTCGGGTCCTTTTCGTAGAGCGTCGGGTTGGCCAGTTGATCCTCGATAGCGTCGATGCGCTTGCGGATGCGATCCATCAGCGCCTCGGTGGCGCGGATTTCCTTGGCCACCGGCTCCATCGCCGCACGGCGCGCAGCCGCCTCGCGGCGGCGGTCGGCCTTGGATGTCTCTTTCGCCTCGCGCTTTTCGCGGCGATCGACGGAAACCCCGGTGACCATCGTGCGATAATCCTCGAGGTCGCCGTCATACGGCTTCACCGTGCCGTCCCGGACCAGCCACAGCCGATCGGCGGTCGCCTCCAGCAGGTGCCGGTCGTGGCTGATGATGATCACCGCGCCGGGGAAATCGTTCAGCGCCATGATCAGCGCCTCGCGGCTATCGATGTCGAGGTGGTTGGTCGGCTCGTCGAGGATGAACAGGTTCGGCCCGTCGAAAGCGGCGAGTCCCATCAGCAGGCGCGCCTTCTCGCCGCCTGAAAGGTCCTTGGCCGGCGTGTTCATCTTTTCGGTCGAAAGGCCGAACTGGGCGACACGCGCCCTCACCTTCGCTTCCGGCGCGTCCGGCATCATCCGTCGCACATGCTCGTAGGCGTTTTCCTCCGGCCGCAGGTCGTCGAGCTGGTGCTGCGCGAAGATCGCAACCTTGAGGCCGGGCGCAATCGTCACCGTGCCCGTCTCGGCCTTCAGGCGGCCGGCCAGCAGCTTGGCGAAAGTCGACTTGCCGTTGCCGTTTGCGCCCAGCAGCGCGATGCGGTCGTCACTGTCGATGCGGAGCGTCATCTTGCGCAGGATCGGGCTGCCCGCCTGATAGCCGACATCGATGCCATCCAACGCCACGATGGGCGAGGCTACCGTCTTCACCGGCTCGGGGAAGCTGAACGGCCGCACGTGATCCTCGACCAGAGCTGCGATCGGCTTCATCCGCTCAAGCGCCTTGATGCGCGACTGCGCCTGCCGCGCCTTGGAGGCCTTGGCGCGGAAGCGGTCGACGAAGGACTGCAGATGTTTGCGCGCCGCCTCCTGCTTGGCGCGGCCCTTTTCCTGCAGCTCGCGCTGCTCGGCCAGCTGCCGCTCGAACTGGTCGTAACCGCCGCGCCAGAAGGTCATCTTCTTCTGGTCGAGGTGGACGATCGAATTGACCGCGCGGTTGAGCAGGTCGCGGTCGTGGCTGATCAGGAGAACCGTGTGCGGATATTTCGACACATAGTTTTCCAGCCACAGGGTGCCTTCAAGGTCGAGATAGTTGGTCGGCTCGTCAAGCAGCAGCAGGTCAGGCTGCGAGAACAGCACCGCCGCCAGCGCCACGCGCATGCGCCAGCCACCCGAGAAGGACGACGCCGGGCGCTTCTGCGCCTCGTCATCGAAGCCGAGGCCGGCGAGAATGGTCGCCGCGCGCGCTTCGGCCGAATGCGCATCGATGTCGGCGAGCCGCACATGGATTTCGGCGATGCGGTGCGGGTCGGTCGCGGTCTTTTCCTCTTCCAGAAGCGCTGCGCGCTCCAGATCGGCCTTCATCACGATGTCGATCAGCGGCTCCTCGGTGCCCGGCGCCTCCTGCGCCACCTGGCCGATGCGCAGGTTCTTCGGCAGGCTGATCGAACCCGTCTCGGTCGGCTGGTCGCCGGTGATCGCCCGGAACAGCGTCGTCTTGCCCGTACCGTTGCGGCCGACAAGGCCCGCCTTCGTTCCCGCCGGCAGCGTGAGCGAAGCGTGGTCGAGAAGCAGGCGCCCGGCGATGCGGATGGAAAGATCGTTGATGATAAGCATTGCGGGCTTTTGCACTGGAGTTTTGCGGATCGCAAGGCCCAGCGCGCTGGCGATTGCCGCGCCGGACGCAAAACTCTCCCAACTCAGGCGAAGGCGCGGCCTTCTTCGGTCCGCTGGAAGGCGATCAGATCGAGTTGCACAGAGAGCTCGCCAAGCGCTGTCAGCGCCATGTGAACCTGGCCGCGGTGATGTGTCTGATGGTTGAAGAAATGGGCGAGCGCCGGCGCGAGGCGCTGCGAGATCGTGCGCATGTCCGTTACCGTCATGTAGCTGAAACGGCCGGCCAGCGCCTGGTCGCTCAGGCTGCTGATCCAGGCCACGATCCGCGCGTCCTCGGCCTGGCGGGCGGCGCGAAGCTTGTCGAAATCGTCGAAGAGTACGGCGTCGAGGTGCGAGGGAGCGTCGCCCTCGCCGGTAAAGCGCTTGAGCCAGATCCGGTCGGCGACCAGCAGGTGGTTCAGCGTACCCAGCACCGACTTGAAAAAGGCGCCCACATCGCGGCGCAGCTCTTCCTCGGTCAGGTTGCCGGCCGCTTCATAGATGCGCTGGTTGGCCCAGGAGTTGTAGGCCGCAAACATCATGAAATGCTGCTTCATGGATTTTCCTTCAGCGTGCAGACGACGGAATACCAACCATACCTACCCTAAAGACGTGAAGCTCCGATTACCATATTCGCGCCCGGAAGTGAGGCGTCGGGGAAACGCATCGCCGGAAAAACACGCATCCGGGGCTTGGCGGCGGCGGCAAAGCGCCTCCTGACCCTTGGCAATATGGCAGACGCCCTGTATAGGGTCCGCCACCATCTCCACCCCATCTTCAGAAGGAAATACCATGGCGATCGAACGCACGTTTTCGATGATCAAGCCGGATGCCACCCGCCGCAATCTCACCGGCGCCATCACCAAGATGCTCGAAGATGCCGGCCTGCGCGTCGTCGCTTCCCGCCGCGTCTGGATGAGCCGCCGCGAGGCCGAAGGCTTCTACGCCGTGCACAAGGAACGCCCCTTCTTCGGCGAGCTGGTCGAGTCCATGTCCTCGGGCCCGACGATCGTGCAGGTCCTCGAAGGCGAGAACGCCATCGCCAAGAACCGCGAAGTGATGGGCGCCACCAACCCGGCCAACGCCGAGGAAGGCACCATCCGCAAGGTCCACGCGCTGTCGATCGGCGAGAATTCGGTGCATGGCTCGGACGCCCCTGAGACCGCTGCCCAGGAAATCAAGTACTGGTTCTCCGACACTGAGATCGTCGGCTAAGATCTTGAATCCGAATTCGGGTGAAAGCACCTGATTTCATTGAAAAGCCGGGGCACACGCTCCGGCTTTTTTCTTGGCCGTGCTTTATCCGGGGCAGCCCCCGCTCACGGGCCTTTCGAACTATCTTCGGCACCTGGCTTTTTCAGCATTTCGAGCACCAAGGTCTGTGGCCCGGCGG
>JAEWHN010000035.1 GCA_023387775.1 Pseudomonadota bacterium
CCTCTATGGCAGCATCCTGACCGACGGCGGCGACGGCTCGGGCGGCGTTGCGACCAAAAACGTCTGCGTCTTCGCCGAGGCCGAGGTGGACCGTTCGCCCACCGGCTCCGGCGTGACCGCCCGGTTGGCGGCCATGCATGCCAAGGGCCGGCTGGCGCTTGGCGAGACGCGGCTGTTCGAGAGCATCGTCGGCTCGCGCTTCACGGGGGCGGTGGCGCGCGAGACGCAGGCGGGACCGCATGAGGCGATCGTCGCGCGCGTCGGCGGCCGCGCGTTCTATTCAGGCAGGGCCGAGTTTTTTCGCGAGGAAGACGACGAGCTCGGACGCGGCTTTCTCGTCGTCTGAATTCTATCTTGCACCCACCGCCAGCCGTTCGGGCCGCGGCAGCGAACGTTCGCGCGCGGACACGGCCTTGTGCAGATGCACCATCATGGCGGCGGCGAAGAGCGGCGTCAGCAGGTTGAGCAGCGGCACCGCGAGGAAGGCGGCGACCACCAGCCCGGCCATGAAGACGGTGCCGGCATATTTGCGGCGCAAGGCTTTTGCCTCGACCTCGGGCCGGAAGCGCATGGCGGCGAACTCGAAGAACTCGCGGCCGAGCAGATAGCCGTTGACCACGAAGAAGGCGCCGATGTTGATGCCCGGCACCAGAAGCAGCAGCAGCGCAAAAATGTTGGCGACGATGACCACGCCGAAAAATTTCAGCGTCATCATCATGGCAGGCACGATGGGCAAGGCGCGGCCGGGCGGGTCGGCCGGATAGTCGGTGCGTTCGACCACCTCGGCGATATCGTCCAGGAACAGGCCCGCCACCAGCGCCGTCACCGGCGCGATCAGCAGCGCCAGGGCCAGCGCCAGCCCGACGCCAGCGAAGATCGCGGCGATGAGGCCCAGCCAGCCGGCCCAGGCCGGAAAGCCGGGCAGCAGCGCGTCGATCCATGGCAAAGCGAGCGCGTCGAACAGCTTGTAGAGCCCGAACCATGACGCCACCAGCGCCAGCAGAGTGATGCCGAGCGTCTTCAGGAACACGGTGCGGAATTCCGGCGAGAACAGCCTGCCGGCGGCGGCACGGGCGGCGTCGAATATCATCGGCGGCGGTTCCTTTCACGTCGGGGCCGTTGCTGCCTGAGATAAGCGGGCGGCGGCGGCCCCGCAAGAATGCGGCTTTTGAAGCTTTGCAAAATCTGCCCGAACCGCTAGATCGTCGCTCGTCCTTCCGGACGCACGACGATCTAGCCTTTTGAATGAGCCTCGGAATATCCGAAAACCGGATTCCACTTTTCGGTCCGATGCTCTAGACCCGCCGGCGGCCAGCGTGCCAAAACCTATCTGCCCGGCTTTGCGGAGACCTTCATGAGCCAATACGACGTGCTTTGCATCGGCAATGCCATTGTCGACATCATTGCCCAGTGCGACGACGATTTCCTCGTGGAGAACCGCATCATCAAGGGCGCCATGAACCTGATCGATGCCGAGCGCGCCGAGCTGCTCTACAGCCGCATGGGCCCGGCCATCGAGGCCTCCGGCGGCAGCGCCGGCAACACGGCGGCGGGCGTGGCAAGCTTTGGCGGGCGCTCGGCCTATTTCGGCAAGGTCAGCCAGGACCATCTCGGCCGCATCTTCACCCACGACATCAAGGCGCAGGGCGTGGCCTTCGACACCAGCCCGCTCACCGGCACGCCGCCCACCGCGCGCTCGATGATTTTCGTCACGCCCGATGGCGAGCGCTCGATGAACACCTATCTCGGCGCCTGCGTGGAGCTGGGGCCGGAGGATGTCGAGGCCGACAAGGCGAGCGGCGCGAAGGTGACCTATTTCGAGGGCTATCTGTGGGACCCGCCGCGCGCCAAGGAAGCCATCCGCCTCACCGCCGCCCATGCCCACGCCGCCGGCCGCGAAGTGTCGATGACGCTGTCGGACCCGTTCTGCGTCGACCGCTATCGCGACGAATTCCTGGACCTGATGCGCTCGGGCACGGTGGACATCGTGTTTGCCAATGAGAGCGAGGCAAAGTCGCTCTACCAGACCGAATCCTTTAACCAGGCGCTGGAGCTGATCCGCCGCGACTGCAAGCTCGCCGCCGTCACCCGCTCGGAACTGGGCTCGGTCATCGTACGCGGCGACGAGACGGTCGAGGTCGACGCCATCGAGATCGCCGAGCTGGTCGACACCACCGGCGCTGGCGACCTTTATGCCGCCGGCTTCCTGTTCGGCTACACCACCGGGCGCAGCCTCGAAGACTGCGGCAAGCTCGGCTCGCTGGCCGCCGGCCTGGTCATCCAGCAGATCGGCCCGCGCCCGCGGCAGAGCCTGCGCGAGGAGGCCGAGCAGGCCGGGTTGCTGTAGAGCGCGGCGCCCCCTCCCCCTTGAGGGGAGGGTGGCCCGAAGGGCCGGGAGGGGTCCTTGCGGCCGTGCTCGGCCTGCCCTTCTCGTCTCCGCGTGAAGGCAAAGGACTCTAAGGCCGCGCGCGGCATGGACCGACCCCTCCCACCTCGCTTCGCTCGGCACCCTCCCCTCAAGGGGGAGGGATAGTCGCGCGCTTCATCATCGCCACGCCCGCTTTCGCGTCTGGCCATTTC
>JAEWHN010000058.1 GCA_023387775.1 Pseudomonadota bacterium
TCACGATCCTGTCCATCTCGGCCCCGCCGATGCCGTGATCTTCGAGCACCAGCTTGATATTGCCTTCGACAGTGCGCCAGGGCAGCAGCGCGAAGTGCTGGAACACATAGGTCAGCGGGTTGAGCGAGTCTTTGGCCGGTTCGCCGACCTGCAGGACCGCGCCTTTCGACGGTTTTTCAAGCCCGCCGAGGAAGCGCAGCAGCGTAGATTTTCCGCACCCGGAAGGCCCGATAAGACAGACGATCTGCCCTTGGGGGATTTCGAGCGAGATGTCACGCAACACCTCGACGGCGCCATAGGTGTGGCTGACATTATCGATCAGCAAATCCATGGGATACTCCGGCGGAGGCCCGCATGGGCCTCCGTAGTTCGAGAACAATGGTGGTAGTGGATCAAATCGTTTCGACGTAGGACGTGTCGAAAAGCATCTCGGGGGTGATGTTCCCCTTCACCATGCCTTCCGACTTGAACCATTCAAGCTGCTCGGTCACCGACTTCAGCGACAAAGCGAGGTTCTTGTTGATGCGCATCGAGCCCTCGACCAGATTGTTCCTGGCCTGCTCGAACGGCAGATCGGATTCCACATATTTGTGGCAGATCTTGGCGATCTCATCGACCTCGCCGGCATCGGCCGTCTTGTCGACGAAGGCCTTGTTGTAGTCGTCCACCGCCTTGGAGTAGGCGCGGATGAAGGCCTGTGTCTTCTCGCGCTCCTTGGCCGCGTTGGCGGTCGAGGTGAACACGGTCGTAACCTGGTAATCCGGCGCATAGTCGGAGACCAGGCCGATCTGCTTGGCCGCGCCCTCGGCGATCATCTTCTTGCCGATGCTGGACTGGATCGCCCAGGCATCGATCTGGCCGGAAGACAGCGCGCCGACCACGGCACCAACCTTCTGCAGCGGACGCAGCGCGATTTTCGACAGCGGAATGTCGTTGGCCTGGGCAATCTTGTGCGCCATGAAGTGGAACGAGGAGCCTGCGGTGGTGATGCCGAAGCTCTTGCCGGCCAGTTCCTTCGGGTGGGTGAGGCCGGCCTCATAGGCCTTGTTGGAGGCAAGGATGATGGCTCCGACCAGCCCCTTTTCTTCCGTCAGCGCGCCGCCGATGACCTTGACGGCCTCTTTCTCGGCCAGGCTGATCAGGCCGCCGCTCATGGCAGTGACACCATAATCGGCGTCCCCGGATGCGATTGCCACCGCCATCGGCTGCGCCGCCTCGAAATATTTCAGCTCAACGTCAAGACCTTCGTCCGTGTAATAGCCGCGCTCGAACGCGATGAAGCTGGGAGCATGGCTGGCAAGGCGGATCACGCCGAGATTGACCTTGGTGTTGGCGCGCGCAGGCATACCAAGGCCCAGCATGGTGCCCGCGGCTCCGAGGCCGATAAGTGCTTGCCGCCGATTCAATGGAAATTTCATCATTTCGCTTTCTTCCTTACCAATGTGCCTTTTCAGCGTGTCGTGAACCTTGTTGCAGCCGCAACGCCGTCATTCAATGACCGATTCATTCGCCAATCATGCCTTCGAAACAGCTCGGCGGTGGCGCTCATCGGAAATCCCATACTTGCTGCGCTCAGGCGAGCGGAGAAAAATCCGTCGGCTTGAGGATCGACGATTTCAGTTCCACCACGGCATCAAGCTCCTTGTTCTTGGCGCTGAACGCGCTCCAGCGCGGATCGGCAGCCATTTTCGCGCGACGGGCGGCGCGTTCGTCCAGGCTTTCATAGGCCCAAATATGCACAACCTGGTTTGCGGTCCCGAACTCCGTGGTGAAGAAGCCCACCAGTTTGCCGAGATGCTCCTGCTGCACGGCAAGCGCGTGGCTTTTGTAGAGGGCGAGCCAATCCGCCATCCTTGTGGGCTTCAGCGTATAGGTACGCATCTCATAGATCATCGTGCATATTCCTTCATTGAGACCGCTTGACGCAGCCGACGGCATCGAGCGCGGCAAGATAGCCGAACGTCAGTGCCGGGCCGAGCGTTATGCCGGGACCAGGATAGGTCCCGTTCATGATAGAATTCATGTCGTTGCCTGCGGCGTAAAGCCCCGGAATGGGCCGTCCGCCGCCATCGAGCGCGCGTGCATTCGCATCCGTGCGGATGCCTGTGGCGGAGCCGAGATCGCCGGTGACGAGCCTGATCGCATAGAACGGCGCCTGGCTGATCGGGGCGAGACAAGGATTGGGCCGATGGTCCGGATCGCCCATCGAGCGGTTGTAGGAACTGGTTCCCCTTTCGAATTCGGGATCGGCACCGCGCGCGGCGCTGGCATTGTAGCGCTCGATCGTATCCGTAAACGCGATCGGATCCACGCCTATCCGTTCGGCCAGCTCACCGATGCTCGCAGCCTCGATGAGATATCCGCTCCTCACCAGCGCCTTGTTGGATACTGGTGCCGGGCGTGCCAGGCCCATGCCATAGGCGCCCAGGGCGGCTGAATCGCAGACGAGATGGCAGGGCGAGTTCACCTCGGGATCGGCCTGCATGGCAAGCACGAAGCGATGGTAGGAATCGGCCTCGTTGACGAAGCGGCGGCCACACCCGTTCACTGCAATGATGCCCGGCTTCGCCCGGTCGGTGACGAGATGGGGGAATTTCTCCTCCGAGCCATCCGCATGCGTCAGCACCGAGACCGGAGCCCAGTAGAAATTCGAGACGAGCCCTTCGCCGCGGACCGCCCCAGCAGCGATGGCGAGCGCCATGCCGTCGCCGATATTTCCGGCTGGCGACATCGACCGATGCGAGGCATTGGTCTGCGGCCGCCACCACGAGGCATCCTCCGACGCTCCGAAGCCTCCGGTTGCGAGCACCACGCCGGCGCGAGCGCGGACCTGCCGCTCGCCTGCCGCCGTCTTCGCGACAATGCCGCGGACCTGATCATCTTCCTCGATCAGGCGGCTTACCGTCAGACCGGTCCGGAGATCCACGCCGAGATCGAGGGCGGAGCGGGCGAGACGGGCGATCAGCGCATTTCCGACAACCAGCCGCGTGCCGCGCTCATGGGAGAGCCTGTCCTTTGCATAGCGGGCAAGCAGCTTCAGGCAATGCTTGAGCGACGTCCACGAACGACGCGCATTCAGGAAGTGCTGCACGTCGGCCCGATTGACCATCATCCCACCGAAAAGCAGCATGCCTTCGGGCGGCTTGCGGAGTTCCCTGAAGCGGTCGCCCAGCCTGCTTCCGTCATATTCCAGCACTTCCAATGCGCGACCGCCATCGGAAGAGCCTTCCAGCTCCATGTGATAGTCGGGAGAGAATGGCCGGACCTTGAACTTCAGCTCCGAGTTTTCCTCCAGGAACGCCAGTGCCTCCCCTCCCCGCTGCAGGAAGGCATCCACAAGTGTGAGATCGGCTCCTTCTCCAACCAGGTGGGTGAGATAGGTTCGCGCGGTCTCCAGCGAAGCATCGAGGTTGGCTTCGGAAGCCTGCCGGTTGCCGGGAATCCAGATCGTACCGCCCGAGATCGCCGACGCACCGCCGAAATGTGCCTCCTTCTCCGCAACCAGCACTTTAAGGCCATGGCGCGCGGCGGTGACGGCGGCGGAGAGGCCGGCTGCACCGCTGCCAAGCACGATCAGGTCGTAGCCTTCTGCTATGCCGCTTGCATCCATTCCCCGCTCCTCCCCGCGTCGTCAGATGACGGCGCCTTGCCCTTCCAGCGTCTTTCGCAGCGTTCCAACGTCCGTGTGCCCCACGACGGCGAGTGCTGCCGAAACGCCGGCCGCATGCCCGGTGGCGAAGGCTGTGCCCATGACCCGGATCGAGCCATATGCCTGCGCGTCGGCGCCGATAACCCGTCCGGCCAGCCGGAGGTTGGCGATCTCCGCAGCCTCGATCGCGCCGGCTCGCACGTCAAAGAAGCCTTCCCCGCCGATATCGACGAAACGTGCCTTGCCCGGGGACTCGTGGACTTCCATGGGCCAGCTCGCGCGTGCGATGCCGTCCTCGTGGCGGCGGCCGTCGACGACATCCTGCTCGACCACGTCGGCCCGCGAGAACGGCCGCCGCGTCTCGCGGATTCCCATCTGCGGGCCGGTCGAGACCAGATAGGCCTTCTCGAAACCGGGGTGGCGACGCAGGACTCCCAGGTTCAGCCAGGCGAGCTCGCGCGCCTTGAACTCGACCTCGGTCAGGCCCTCGCCCGTGATGCCGTCGGTTTCCAGGTCGATCGCCATCCACCACATGTCGTTGGTGAGCGGCAGGCGCGAGACCACGCCGCCGTCGGCCCGCAAGATCGGCATTTCGGCCGTCTTGTTATGCTCGGCGATGAGCTCGGCCATGATCTCTCGATCAAAGACCACATCTTCGGGGACCCCGCCGATGCGGATGGGAAGGGATGCCGCCTGGAGATTCGCGCCCGCGCCACCCGGCTGGCTCAGCGGCGCGCCGGCCAGCGTCGCAAGGGTCGCCTCGCCGCTGGCATCGACGAAAGTGCCAGCTTCGACGGTCGTGATGCCGGAATGGTCGACGAGCGTCACAGAGCGGATGCGGTCGCCTTCCATCTCGGCGCCCAACAAGCGCGTGTGCAGGCGCACATCGAGGGCGTTCCCGCGCGCTAGACGGTCGAAGCCGAGCTTGGTCGCCTCCGGATCAAGCATGATGATCCAGTAGCCGCTCTTGGAAACGATCGGGGCAATATCGACGCCCAGCGCCTTCAGTTCCAGGAGCAGGTCCTGGCCGACGCCTGACACCATCTGTCTTGCCGTTTCGCCGCGCGCGAAGAAGCCGCAATAGGCGAGAACCTGTGCGTTGGTGGCCGCTCCTCCCATGAAGCCGTAGCGTTCGACCAGAAGGGTCCTGGCGCCAGTGCGGGCTGCGCCTACGGCGGCTGCGATGCCGCCCGCGCCCGCGCCCACCACCACCACATCATATTTCTGAACCGTCTTCGTCATGGTCTCGTGCGATACGCCTTTGCTGATAATCGTCTCGGGCGCGCGTTAGATCACGCCCATATGGCCGCCCAGCAGCGCGAGCTGCGCCTTCGCCATCTGCGGCCCGGTCTGAATCTGAAGGCCGCGCGCCTTCGCGGCCGCAAGCAATGGCGTCACCTCCGGCGAGGTAACCACGTCCGCGACGAGGGCTGAGGCCTTGAGGCCGGCCAGCGCGTCTTCGTCGAGCGGAAGCGGATCGCCTGACTGCATGCCCAGCGGCGTTGCGTTCACGACCAGGTCGAGCTCGCCGATGTCGCCAGCCCGTGTGCCTATCTCGGTCGCCGGGAATTCGGCGCGCAGACGGCCGGCAAGGCGTTCGGCCCGGGCGGCATCGATATCGGATATCGCAAGCGAGGCGGCGCCCGCTTCGCAGAGCGCGTGGGCAATCGCGCTGCCCGCGCCGCCACCGCCGATGACGAGCGTGCGCTTGGCTGCAGGCTCGAAGCCGTTTCGGCGCGCGGCCTCGACGAAGCCGAGTCCGTCGACCATGTCGCCTGTCAGCTTGCCATCGGCCTCTCGCCTGACAACATTGGCGGCGCCGAGCAGGGCTGCCCGCGGCGTGATCTCGTCAATGCCGGCCGCGACTGCCTGCTTGTGCGGTATCGTCACCACGAACCCGTCCAGGTTCTTCCAGTTCCGGGCCAGTGACAGAAAGTCCGCAACGCCTTCCGGTGCCAGGTCCACTGCGATCATCGCCACATCGCTGCCGGACTGTTCGAACGCCGCGTTGAAATTTTCCGGCGACTTAACCTGCGCCACCGGCGAACCGATAATCGCGACGACGCGCGTGCTGCCCTTGATCATCCCTGCATTTCCTACGCGGCCGAAGGCATCGCATAGCCTGCCGCGGTTCGGAACATGACGGCCTTCCCTCTCGCGGGCCAATAGATTATGAGAGGCGACCTATAATGCGAAGTTATAGAGTTTCGCGCATTTCGGGATTTAAGTAATGGCTAGGCCACTATTGAAGCAGAGGCAGATCGAGGTTTTCCGCGTCGTGATGGCGACGGGCTCGCTCACCTCGGCCTCGCAGCAGCTCGGCGTCTCGCAGCCCAGTCTCAGCATGACGCTCCGCCGCTTTGAGGACGAGATCGGCGCCAAGCTGTTCGAGCGCATCGGCGGGCGATTGGTTCCCACCGAGGAAGCGAAGCTCATCCTCGTGGAAGTGGAGCGCGTCTACGGCCAGTTCGACCGGCTTTCGGAAGCAATCCACTCGATCGCCACGGGCGATGCGTCTGTCTTCCGCTTCGGCACCACGCCCAGCATCGGCATGCGGCTCGTGCCGAAGGCCCTCAAGATTCTCAAGGAGCGTTACAGCTCGCGCACCTTCCATTGCGATTTCCTTTCACAGAAGGACATCCGCGACTACCTGCTCTTCGGCCAGGGATCCTGCGTGACCACGATCGCCGAAGCGAATGATCCGACGCTCGAGACGGCAGTGATTGGAAAAGGCAAGCTCGTCTGCCTTATGCCGCGCACCCATCCGCTGGCCCATCACAGCTCGATCTCGCCGCGCATGCTCGCAGACGAGGTGCTGATCTCCTTCGGCTCTGACACGCCGCATGGCCGCTATATCGATGCCACCTATGCGCGGGCAGGCGTCAGCCGCAAGACCGACGTGTTCGTCCATTTCGTCGAGGCGGCGATCTCCTTCGTCTACGAGAATATCGGCGTTTCGATCATAGACGAGTTTTCCGCCATGGATTGCGAGCGGATGGAACTGGTAGCGATCCCGGTCGAGGACAGCGTGGAGATCCCCGCGTATGTGCATTGGTGCCGGTTTCGTCCTCGCCCGAAGGCGACCGACGAACTGGTGCAGGCGCTTACAGGCGTCGCCCGCTCGCGCGGGATCGGCACCGCCTGACCCGCTTGCCTCTATGGCCCTGGATGACCTGTTTCAGATGCCGCCCATGCAGAGGTATTTCATTTCAAGGTAGTCCTCGAGCCCGTGGCGGGAGCCCTCTCGCCCTATACCGGACTGCTTCATCCCTCCGAAAGGCGCGGCTTCCGAGGACATGCGTCCCGTGTTGATGCCCACCATGCCGTATTCCAACGCCTCGGCCACACGCCAGACACGCTTCAGGTTGGAGGCATAGAAATACGCGGCGAGGCCGTAGATCGTGTCGTTTGCCGCACGCACCACCTGCTCCGCGTCCTCGAAGCGAATGATGGGGGCCAAGGGCCCGAATGTCTCCTCCTGCGCCACTTTCATCTCGCTGGAGATTGCGGTGAGGACTGTTGGCTGGAAAAACGTGCCGTTTGTGCCGATCCGGTTTCCGCCGCATCGGATTGCGCCCCCTTTTTCCACCGCGTCGGCAATGTGGGCTTCGATCTTGGCCAGGGCACGCTTGTCGATCAGCGGGCCGATCGCGACGCCTGGCGCGAAGCCGTCGCCAACCGAAAGCTGGCGGACCCTCTCGACGAACTTGTCGACGAATTCGTCATGGACGCCCGATTGGACATAAAGGCGGTTCGCAGAAACGCAGGTCTGGCCTGCATTGCGGAACTTCGCCTGGATCGCGCCGTCAACGGCGGCATCGACATCGGCATCGTCGAAGACGATGAAAGGTGCATTGCCGCCCAGTTCGAGGCTGACCTTCTTGATCTGGTCCGAGCACTGGCGCATGAGCAGCCGCCCGACCTCGGTCGATCCGGTGAAGCTGATCTTGCGCACCTTGGGATTGGAACAAAGTTCACGCCCCACCGCCGCGCCTTCCGAGGCGTAGATCAGGTTCACGACGCCGTCCGGGAAACCAGCCTCCGCGGCGAGCGCGAACATGGCACCGGCAACCAGCGGCGTCTGTTCGGCCGGCTTCAGCACGATCGTGCACCCCGCCGCCAGCGCGGGCGAGATCTTGCGCGCCACCATCGAGGCTGGAAAGTTCCATGGCGTGATCGTGCCGACAACGCCGATCGGCTGCTTGATCACCATCATGCGGCGGTCTGTCGACGGAGCCGAAATCGTCTCGCCATAGATGCGGTTGGCTTCCTCGGCATACCATTGCAGATACGCCGCCGCATGCGACACCTCCGACCTGGCTTCGGCAAGCGGCTTGCCCATCTCTGCGGTGAGTATCGCGGCGAGATCGTCGGTGTGGGTCACGATCAGCTGATGCCATCGCCACAACGTGTCGCTGCGCTCCCGCGCCATCAGCGCGGCCCATTCGGCCTGCGCGACATGGGCCTTGTCGATCGCCGCACGCGTCTCTTCGACACCCATGTCGGGGAGTTCTGCCAGCAGTTCACCCGTGGATGGATTTATGACCTCGAATGTTCGTCCGCTGATGTGCGTGGCAAGCGCCGGCACGCGGTCTATGCAGCAAAACAGGTCAGGGTGCTTCAGGTGGCGGGTCAGCGGTGGACAGAGGGGCAATACCGATCTTCTCCTGAAAGTATGCATTTGTAGCTCTGGCATCTAGCCCACATATGCGACTTGCGCATAGGGCCTGCGGTGGCTGGCCGCAGAACCACCGCGCCCAAAGACAAGGACTGGCCGTTGCGGTACGCTGGCCCGCCGCGCGATCATTGAAAGAGGGTAATGTGAGCTTTTTGAAGAAATCCGTACTCGGCGCAACGATTCTGCTCTTGTCGTCGTCGATTGCCGCAGTCGCGGAAGGTCGGGCCGCAACGGTCACCGTGTACAAGACACCCTGGTGCGGCTGCTGCCACTTGTGGGCCGAGGCCGTCGAAAAGGCGGGATACGACGTCAGGTCCGTTGACCTGGAGGATTTGTCGCAGGTCAGGAAGCAGGCCGGTGTGCCCGCCGCAATGGAAGGCTGCCACGTCGCCGCGGCCGACGGGTATTTCCTGGAAGGCCACGTGCCGCTTGAGGCTATCGACAAGCTTCTGACCGAAAGGCCGGACGTTGCTGGTATCGCGGTTCCTGGCATGCCGGAAGGGTCGCTTGGAATGGGCGATGATCCCAAGGCGACGTACAACGTCTACGCCGTATCGCGCGACCAGACTGTTCGGCCGTCTCTCTTCTACCGCGCGGGCGGATAAGACCGGGTGAGAGGGCGACAGCAAAGACTGTTGCCCTCGACCGGCGGCGTGCCGCCATGCGGGCCGGGCCGCAGAAGGCGACGGTACCGTCCTGGTCCTTCGAGTGCAGACAACTCTATTCCTTCACCGCGCCCGTCATGGACGAGACATAGTAGTCGACGAAAAAGGAATAGAGGATGACGACCGGCAGCGAGCCGAAGAGCGCGCCCGCCATGAGTGATCCCCATTCGAAGACGTCGCCGCGCACGAGTTCCGTCAGAACGCCCACGGGCACCGTCTTGTTCTCCGAGGACTGGATGAAGGTGAGCGCGTAGATGAACTCGTTCCACGACAGTGTGAAGGCGAAGATGCCTGCGGAAATAAGGCCGGGCACCGCAAGCGGAAGGATGATCCTGACGAGGATCTGCCAGCGCGAGGCACCGTCCACCAGTGCGCTTTCCTCCAGTTCGAACGGGATCGAGCGGAAGTAGCCCATCAGCAGCCATGTGCAGAAGGGAATGAGGAAGGTTGGATAGGTGAAGATCAGCGCCAACCGTGAATCGTACATGCCGAGCTTGAAGACGATGAAGGCGAGCGGGATGAAGAGGATCGACGGCGGCACGAGATAGGCAAGAAAGACGAGCAGGCCGACGGAGCGCGAGCCGGTGAAGCGCACGCGCTCGATTGCATAGGCGCCGAAGACCGAGGCCGCGAGCGACAGGACGGTCGAGCAGACGGCGACCAGCATGGTGTTCCACAGCCAGCCCGGATAGGAGGTTTCGAAGAGCAGATACCTGATGTGATCGAGCGTCGCCCCGACGACCCAGAACGGGCTGTAGTTGTTGTAGTCGGTGAGCTGCGCGTTCGGCTTCACCGCCGTGATCGCCATCCAGTAGAACGGAAACAGCAGCACCACGACGAAGACGGCCATCGGCAGGTAGAGAACGACCATGCGGCGCGGCAGGCGGTTCAGGTAGCTCATCCCCTCCTTGTCGTCAGTGAGGACATCATCCGCCGAGATCCTGGTTGTGGTGCTCATGGTCTTCCTCCCGATCTCAATCCTGGCCGCCCTGCTGCCATTTGCGGCGTTGCAGGCCGAAGAAACTGAACATGATGGCGCCGAGCAGGAAGGGCACCATCGCCACCGCGATCGCCGCGCCCTCGCCGAGTTGCCCGCCCGGAATGCCCCGCTGGAAGGAAAGCGTCGCCATGAGGTGTGTCGCGTTCACCGGCCCGCCCTTCGTCAACACGTAGATGAGCTGGAAGTCGGTGAAGGTGAAGAGGACGGAGAAGGTCATGACCACGGCGATGATCGGCGTCAGCATGGGCAGCGTCACATAGCGAAAGCGCTGCCAGCTCGTGGCGCCATCGAGCGAGGCCGCCTCCTGCAGCGAGGCGGGAATGGTCTGGAGGCCGGCGAGCAACGAGATCGCGACAAAGGGAATGCCGCGCCAGACATTCGCTGCGATGACCGAGGCACGAGCATTCCTCGGGTCGCCGAGGAAGTTGATCGGGCCGTCTATGAGGCCGAGCTTCATCAGCGACCAGGAGAGGATCGAAAACTGGCTGTCGTAGATCCACCAGAAGGCGAGAGCCGACAGCACCGTCGGCACCACCCAGGGGAGAAGGACGATGGCGCGGAAGAAGGACTTGAACGGCAGGTTTTCGTTGAGAAGCAGCGCCAGCCACAGGCCGAGCGCGAATTTCAGCACGGAGGCCACGAAGGTGTAGAGCAGCGTGTTGAAGACCGAGAGCCAGAAAACCTTGTCGTTTGCCAGGAACTCGTAGTTCTCCAGGCCAATGAAGATGCCGTCCCGCCCAATTCGCGTGTCGGTGAAGCCAAGCCACACGCCAAGGCCAAGCGGATAGGTGAGGAAGCAGACGAGGAACACCGCCGCCGGCAACATGAAGAGGAAGCCGAGCACATTGTTGTTCTGCATCAGCGACACCAGGGCGGATGGCGGCTTACCGGACGGCACGATGGACATCGACTTCTCCTGCTGGCCTGATCTGGAAGTCCCGGCGGCGCAACGCCGCCGGGCTCTGAAACGACGCGCCCCGGTCAGACGCGATAGTAGCGATTGGCGCGGCGCTCGGCTTCCGCCGCCGCCTCCTCGGGCGTCATCTGGCCAGTCACGGCTGCCGCGAACATGTCGACGAGCACATAGTCGGCCATCACGCCGGCGGAGGCATAGCCCAGCGGACCGGCATGGCCGTTCGGGCGCAGCGTCTCCGAAGCACGCGCATATGGCGCGTGGATCGGGTCGGCCGACCATACCGGGTTGTCGGCGAAGGCCTTCAGCGGCTGGCAGCAATAGCCGCTGGAGCCGCTGATCCAGTCGTTCATCTGGTCGGCCTCCATCATGAACTTGATGTAGGCCTTGGCCGCTTCCGGATATTTCGTGTGGTTGAACAGAAGCAGCGAGCTCGTCTGGCAAAGTTCGACGCTCTGGCCCACCGGACCGATCGGGAAGTTGGTGGAGCGGATGTCGGCTGCGATCTCCGCCAGCGCCGGGTCTTTTTTCGCGGCGTAATAGACGGAGACGCCGTTGGCGATCAGTGACACCTGGCCGGCCAGGAAGGCGCGGTTGTTGTTGATGTCCTGCCAGCTCTCGGTGCCGGGAATGAACGTCTCGTAGAGCGCCTTGGCATAATCGATCGCCTTGATCGTCTCCGGGCTGTTGATGGTGACGGCACCGCTTTCGTCCACCATCTTGCCGCCATGGCTCCATAGCAGCCAATGGGCGTAGTTGTTGCCGTCGCCGACGGCCTTGCCATGCGGGAAGCCGGCGGGCGTGCCCTTGGCCTTCAGCGCCTTGCACAGTTCAAGGAAGCCGTCCGTATCCTTCGGGAATTCCTTGAAGCCAGCGGCCTCCATGTGGCTCTGGCGGTAGACGACCGCGTTGCCGATGGCCGTCAGCGGCATGGCGATGAACTTGTCGCCGCGCATCGCATAACCCTTCATGCCATCGTACCAGCCGCCGTACTTGCCGCCGAGATAGTTGGCGAGTTCCGTCAGGTCGACGAGCTTGTCAGGATACTGGTGGGCATCATCGAACCAGCACATGACCATGTCCGGGCCGGAACCGACATTGGCGGCAACTGCGGCCTTTGGTCGGATGTCCTCCCAGCTTTCCTTGTCGACGCGGACCTCGACCCCGGTCGCCTCGGTGAACTTCTTGGTGTTGGCGAGCCAGGCGTCCTCGTCGCCCTGTACGAACGGTGTCCAGCGCAGGAGGCGAAGACTGGCGCCCTCCTCCGGCTTGTAGGTCGGCTCGGCCGCCTGGGCGAAGCTCGGACGGATGCCAAGGCCGGCAAGACCGGCCACGGCGGCGGATGCTGCAAGAAAATCGCGTCTTTTGAACGTCATCTGCACTCCTCCTTGGATGCGGGCTTTGCTCGTTCAGACATTCGCCGTCCCGCTTCGGCGAATGTCTTGCACCCGGTGCCCGGCCTGACCGGGACCCATTCACCGTCGGCGCCTTCGGACCCTTCTCCCGACGGCGCAGGCGATGATCAGTCGACGAGCCTGATGCCCGTCTCCGCATCGAACAGATGCACGTGGTTCGCATCGATCGCGATGCGGATCGTCTCGCCGAGGCGGACATTCACCCGCTCGCGGAAGACGCAGGTGACCTCCGCGCCGCCGAGCCTGACGACCAGCTGCGTCTCGTAGCCGGTGGGTTCGATCACCACGACCTCGGCCGGCAGGCCGGCCGCGTCGAGGGCGATGTATTCGGGCCTGAGGCCATAGACGAGGCTCCGGCCCCTTGCGGCGTCCGCCGGGCGGGCGATCGGCAGGCGCGCGCCGTCCGCCGTGACGAATGCCTGGGCATCGTCGGGATCGAGCCGGCCGCTGATCATGTTCATCGCAGGCGAACCGATGAAGCCCGCGACGAAGAGGTTCGCCGGATTGTCATAGAGGTCGAGCGGCGCGCCGATCTGCTCCACGATGCCGTCATGCATGACGACGATCTTGTCCGCCATGGTCATGGCCTCGATCTGGTCGTGGGTGACGTAGACCGTCGTCGTCTTGAGACGCTGGTGAAGTTCCTTGATCTCCGCGCGCATGGCAACGCGCAACTTCGCGTCGAGGTTGGAGAGCGGCTCATCGAACAGGAAAACCTGCGGATCGCGCACGATGGCGCGTCCCATCGCCACGCGCTGGCGCTGGCCACCCGAAAGCTGGCGCGGATAGCGCATCAAAAGCTTGGAAAGGCCGAGGATATCGGCCGCCTTCGCGACACGACTGTCGATCTCGGATTTCGGCCTGTTGGCGAGCATCAGCGAGAAGGCCATGTTAGCGGCGACGGTCATGTGCGGGTAGAGCGCGTAGTTCTGGAACACCATCGCGATGTCGCGCTCTTTCGGCGGCAGCGAATTGACGACCCGATCGCCGATACGGATCTCGCCTGCCGTGATGTTCTCCAGCCCTGCCAGCATGCGCAGCAGCGTGGACTTGCCGCAACCGGACGGGCCGACCAGGATCACGAACTCACCGTCCTCGATCTCGATGTCGACGCCTTTGATAACCGGAACGGCCCCGAAGGATTTCCTCACATCGACGAAGTCAACGCCTGCCATATACGTTCCTCCCAGAACCGGTTTGTGGGGCTGGACCACGGCGAGCCCTCCTCAAGGCCCTTGCACCATGGCCGACCCGCCACGAACTATCCCCGCCCGACGAGCGGCATTTTCGTCGCCATTACCGTCATGGTCAGCACCCGCCCGTCAGCCATGTCCGATGCGCCCCTGCAGTTCGTCCTCGATGTGGATGCGGATGATCTCGTCGAATGTGCTTTCGGCCTTGAACCCCAGTTCGCTCGCACGCTGCGCGTCGAAGTCCGTCGCCCAGCCTGCAACGATGCGGCGGATCACCGGATCCGGCTCACGCCGGATCAACGCAACCGTCTTCGGCCCGGCAATACGTGCGAGCGCTTCGATTTCCTCGCCTACGAGGGCTGAAAGGCCGGGCATGGTGAGATTGCGGCGCGGGCCGATGGGCGCGGTGTCCATGCGCGCCGCATGGACGAAAAAGCCGACCGCCGAGCGAGGGCTTGCGAACCAGTGACGCACGCTCTCGTCCACCGGAAGCACGGCCTCCTTTCCGGCGAGCGGTTCGCGCAGGATATTGGAGAAGAAGCCGGAAGCCGCCTTGTTCGGCTTTCCCGGACGAATGCAGATGGTCGGCAGCCGGATGCCGATGCCGTCGAAAAAGCCCTTGCGCGTATAGTCGGAAAGAAGCAGTTCGCAGATCGCCTTCTGCGTGCCATAGCTCGTGAGAGGGGTCGTAAGGAACGTATCGCCGATCTTTTCCGGGAAGGGCTCGCCGAACACTGCAATCGACGAAGCGAAGATAACCCTCGGCTTGTACTGCGCCTGCATGCCCTCCTGCCGGATCGCCTCAAAGAGAAAACGCGTGCCGTCGAGGTTCACCTTGTAGCCAAGGTCGAAATCGGCCTCGGCCTCGCCCGAGACGATGGCGGCGAGATGGAAGATGACATCGGGCCGCGTTGCAACAAGCGTCGCGGCAACACCGGGCTCCGACAGATCGAGCGCCAACGCAGAGGCGACTGTCGAAAGACCGGCTGGAACCGGCGGCTCGACGACATCCACCAGCGTCATTGCCTCGACTTCATAGCCGAGCGTGCCGGGGGCGGCTGCGATCTTCTCTACCAGCTTGCGGCCGATCATGCCGGCCGCTCCGATCACCATCACATGCATATGCGGCGGACCCCTCCGTCGTGCCTGTCCGGTAGACCGGACCTTCAGTCTTGCTCCCCTCCGGAACCCTTCATGCGGCTGCCGGCATGCGCAACCAGTTCCTTGGTGGTCGCGTAGATGCGCAGCAGATGTTTGTGGAACGCGTGTGTGACCGCCTCCCGGTCGCGCCGGCGCAGCCCCTCCAGGATCTCCAGATGGTCGCGATAACTGGCGGCGATCGCGCCCGGCTGTGACATGGCCGAGCGGCGGAAATCCATCATGTAAGTGTAGAGATCGGTGACGAAATCGGCGAGCAGCGGGTTGTCACATGACCGGTAGATCGTGACATGAAACTCCCGATCGCAGATGAGGAACCGCATGGCGTCGTCGCCGCCGACGCGATGAGCCTCCAGAAGACCCTCGAGCTTGGCGATGGTTTGATCGTCGATCGCCTCGGCCGCGTCGCCCACAACCTTCAATTCGACGAGCAGGCGCGCCGCATGCACGGATTCCAGATCGTAGCTGTCGATGGCGTTCGACGAAACGATCGTCACCGGCAGGTGGCTGAGGTCAATGTTGCTGACGCGCGTGCGGCTGCCCTGTGCCACCTCGAGGATATTCCGGGCGGCAAGCTGCTGGATGGCGCCGCGCACGGTTTCCCGGCTCACATGCATGACATTGGCAAGCTCGCGCTCGCCCGGCAGGTCATCCCCCGGCCGCAGCAGGTTGGTCGCGATCAGGACCATGATCTTCTCGGCGATGAGGTCGCGGGCAGTGCGTCGGTCGAGCGACTTTCCCACCTTCGGCATTTCGACCAGCACGGGGCGTTCGCCCATCGCCATTCCGGTCCCCTCCCGCTGATCTACTGGTTGGTCCAGTAGATCAGTTGCTAGCAAAGCCGGAAACGCAAAGTCCGTCAAGGCAGGTTCTTGCATCCTTGCAGCGGCCCGGAATTCGCGATCAGGCCTCTGTATCCCTGATACGAGTGGCGGCCGCTCGAAGATGGTTCACCAGGCCTTCGCGATTGTCCTGCATGCGGTAGATCGGGCCTGCGACGGCAAGCCCGTAGCGACGGCCGCCCGCCACGACGGGCACGCCCAACCCCATCACGTCCGGGGTGGTTTCCGCCAGATCCTCGCACCAGCCACGGATGATCGATGTGTCGAGATCGGCCGCCAGTTCCCGGGCATCCCTCTTGGTGGCGTTCTGGTAGGGGAAATACCGCAGCGCCTGCAGGATGCCTGCCCGTTCCGCCGGGTCATAGGTGATGAGAATGGCCTTGCCGCTCGACGTCGTATAAATGGGGCGCCGCTCGCCGATCTTGGCAAAGTAGCGGATGGGAGCGGTGGATTCCACGACATCGACATAGACGACGTCGTCCTGTTCGCGGGCAGCTAGCACCGCTGTTTCGCCCGTTGCTGCAGCGAGTGTTTCCAGTTGGCCGTGGATGCGCGCCGTCAACGGATCTCCGTCCATCATCGAACGCGCCAGTTCGAGCAACCTCTGGGTTGGATAATAGCCGCCTCGCGGCTTCGTCTCGTACAGGAAGCCACGACTCACGAGCGTCTCGATGACGTTGAACGTGCTCGACTTGGGTATGCCCAGCGCCTCGGATAACGCCGTCAGCGTCAGCGGTGTTCGCTCCCGCGCATAGATTTCGAACAAGTCGAGGACGTTGTCGATCTGCCTGACGCGCATTGAGCCTCCACTGGCGCTCGGTGATACTGCCGAAACACTAGCGCAATAGTTCATGACTGTGAACTTCTTTGCTCAGTATTGAATTGACACCGGAAGAAAGGCCAAATAGCGTCGGTGCAAATGGGCGCAAGACCCAGCGGGAACATACCGGGAGGACTGATGGCCGAGGACATAATCCTGTCTGCCAATGGCCTGACGAAGGAGTTCAAGGGCTTCGTCGCTGTCGATGGCGTGGACCTTAAGGTGCGTCGCGGCACCATCCATGCGCTCATCGGCCCGAATGGCGCGGGAAAGACCACCTGCTTCAATCTGCTGACCAAATTCCTGAGCCCGACACGCGGGACGATCGTCTACAAGGGGCAGGACATCACCAACCGCAAGCCGGCCGATATCGCCCGCCTTGGCCTGATACGCTCCTTCCAGATTTCTGCTGTCTTCCCGCACATGAGCGTGCTGGAGAACGTCCGCATCGCTCTGCAGCGGCAAAGGCGGGATTCCTTCAATTTCTGGAAATCGGAACGTGCGCTCGACGAGCTCAACGGCCGCGCCCGGGAGCTTGTCGAAGCCGTGGGGCTTTCGGAGTTTGTGGATTCGGTCGCGGGCGAGCTGTCCTACGGCCGCAAGCGCGCGCTCGAAATCGCCACCACGCTCGCGCTGGATCCGGAACTGATGCTGATGGACGAGCCGATGGCGGGCATGGCCGCCGACGATGTGGACCGCATCACCCAACTGATCCGCCGCGTCTCAAGAGACCGAACGGTGCTGATGGTCGAGCACAATCTGTCGGTCGTCTCGACCCTGTCCGACTTCATCACGGTGCTTGCTCGCGGCAAGGTCCTGGCCGAGGGCGACTATGGGACCGTCTCGAAGGATCCGCGCGTTCTTGATGCCTATATCGGTGCCGGCCATGCATGACGCTGCTGAAAGCCAATCTGCTTCGCCCTCCGCAGCGACGGAACCGCTGCTTGCCGTGCGCGACCTCAACGCCTGGTATGGCGAGTCGCATGTGCTTCACGGGATGGCATTCGATGTCTATCCGGGCGAAGTGGTCACGTTGCTCGGCCGCAACGGCGCAGGCAAGACGACAACGCTCAAGTCGATCATGGGCGTGATCGAAAAGCGCCGGGGTTCCATCCGTTTCCAGGGCAGCGAACTGGTTGGCCTCGCGTCCCGCCAGATTGCCAGGAAGGGCATCGCCTGGTGCCCGGAGGAGCGGGGAATCTTCTCGAGCCTCGATGTGAAGGAGAACCTGTTGCTGCCGCCGGTCGTTGCGCCAGGCGGCTTTACCCTGGAGCAGGTGTTCGAGCTCTTTCCCAACCTCAAGGAACGTCTGCACAGCCAGGGCACCAAGCTTTCCGGCGGCGAGCAGCAGATGCTCGCGATCGGCCGCATCCTGCGCACGGGCGCGCGCCTTCTGCTCCTCGACGAACCGACCGAGGGGCTTGCGCCTGTGATTGTCCAGCAGATCGGCCACATGATCCGAAAGCTGAAGTCGATGGGTTTCACCATCGTTCTGGTCGAGCAGAATTTCCATGCCGCCGCGACCGTCGCCGACCGTCATTACATCGTCGAGCAGGGGCGGATCGTGGACGAGATTGCCGATGACCGGTTGGAGGCCAGCATGGGCAAGCTTCATCGCTATCTTGGAATTTAACACAAGGGAGAGAGGACAATGAAGGTCGCGAAACTAATCCTGGCCGCTGCCACGGCGGCTCTGATGACGGGCAGCGCGCTGGCCCAGGACAAGATCGATGTGAAGCTTGGCGTGCTGAACGATCGGTCCGGCACCTATGCCGACCTTTCGGGCGAAGGCTCGGTCGTCGCCGCGAGGATGGCGGCAGAGGATTTCAAGGCGGCGGACAAGGGCATCAATGTCGAAGTGATCTCCGCCGATCACCAGAACAAGCCGGACATCGGCTCGAGCATCGCCCGCCAGTGGTATGACCAGGACGGCGTCGATGTCATCCTCGACGTGCCGACCTCCTCGGTGGCGCTTGCGGTCAGCGAGATCACCAAGGAAAAGAACAAGATCTTCATCAATTCGGGCGCCGGCGCGTCCGACCTCACCGGCAAGGCGTGCTCGCCCAACACCGTCCACTGGACCTACGACACCTGGGCATTGGCCAACGGCACCGGCGGCGCCATGGTCAGGGCGGGCGGCGACACCTGGTTCTTCCTGACCGCCGACTATGCGTTCGGCCATGCGCTTGAGCGCGACACCGCCGCCGTGGTCGAGAAGGCCGGCGGCAAGGTGCTCGGCAGCGTGCGCCATCCTTTCCCGGGCCAGGACTTCTCGTCCTTCCTGCTGCAGGCCCAGAGTTCGGGTGCCAAGGTCATCGGTCTGGCAAATGCCGGCGCCGACACCACGAATGCCATCAAGCAGGCCGCCGAGTTCGGCATCGTTCAGGGCGGCCAGAAGCTTGCTGGCCTGCTGACCTTCGTCACCGACGTCAAGGCACTCGGCCTGAGCACCGCCCAGGGGCTGGTGCTGACGGAAGCCTTTTACTGGGACCAGAACGATGGCACGCGGGAGTTTTCCAAGCGCTTTGCCGAAAAACACGGCGGCGCCATGCCGACCATGGTTCAGGCCGGCGTCTACGCCTCCGTGCTGCACTACCTGAAGGCGGTCGAGGCGGCCAAGAGCAAGGACGCCACCACCGTGATGGCCAAGATGAAGGAAACCCCTTCCGACGACCCGCTGTTCGGCAAGGGTGAAATCCGTGCTGACGGCCGCCACATCCACAATATGTATCTGTTCGAGGTCAAGAAGCCTGAAGAATCCAAGGGCGATTGGGACCTCTACAAGACAGTCGCCACCATCCCCGCCGCTGAAGCCTTCCGCCCGCTGGCAGATGGCGGCTGCAGTCTGGCCCAGTAAGATCGTAACGGCGTGCCCGGGGAGCGTCAGTTCCCGGGCCGCACCCTTACCGGAACAAGGTCCGATGGCTGAAATTTTTGGCATTCCCGCCGCCGCACTCTACGGTCAGCTGCTGCTCGGCTTCATCAATGGCGCTTTCTACGCAACGCTGAGTCTCGGCCTTGCGGTGATCTTCGGGCTTCTCAACATCATCAACTTCACCCACGGCGCCCAATATATGATGGGGGCGTTCGTCGGCTGGATGCTGCTCACCTATCTGGGCATCGGCTACTGGCCCGCACTTGTCCTGGCGCCGCTGATTGTGGGGGTTGTCGGCATGGTCATCGAACGTACGATGATTTCGCGGCTCTACAAGCTCGACCATCTCTACGGCCTGCTTCTGACTTTCGGCCTCGCGCTGATCATCGAGGGCCTGTTCCGCAATGCCTATGGCGTGTCAGGCCTCGCCTATGCCATCCCGCCCCAGTTGGCAGGCGGCATCAATCTCGGTTTCATGTTCCTGCCGCTCTATCGGGGTTGGGTGGTCGTGGCCTCGCTTATCGTCTGCCTCGCCACCTGGTTCGTGATCGAAAAGACCAGGCTGGGGGCCTATCTTCGCGCTGCCACGGAAAACCCGACACTGGTGCAGGCATTCGGCATCAACGTGCCCCTGCTCGTCACGCTCACCTACGGGTTTGGCGTTGCCCTTGCCGGCTTCGCGGGCGTGCTGGCCGCGCCCATCTATGCCGTCAATCCGATGATGGGCTCGAACCTCATCATCGTCGTTTTCGCGGTTGTCGTCATTGGCGGCATGGGCTCCATCTTCGGCGCCATCGTCACCGGTTTCGCGCTCGGCCTCGTCGAAGGCCTGACCAAGGTCTTCTATCCGGAGGCCGCCGCAACCGTCATTTTCATCATCATGGCGATCGTGCTCCTGGTGAAGCCGGCCGGCCTGTTCGGAAGGGAGGCCTGATATGAGCGTTGAAGCAGAACCGGTAGCCGGCGCCGCTCTTGCCGAGCGGGCTACCCGCGGCAAACGCCTGCACGTGATGATTTTCCTGGGCCTCGCCGCCTTTCTTCTTGTCGCGCCGGGCCTGCTTTACCCGTTCTTCCTGATGAAGCTCCTGTGCTTCGCGCTGTTTGCCTCTGCCTTCAACCTCCTGCTGGGGTATGGCGGGCTGCTGTCGTTCGGTCACGCCGCCTATTTCGGCATGGCAAGCTATGTCTCGGCGCATGCCGCCAAGGTCTGGGGCTTTTCGCCCGAGCTGGCCATTCTAGCGGGCGTGCTCACCGCGGCCGGCCTCGGCCTCGTCTTCGGCGCCCTCGCCATCCGCCGCCAGGGCATCTACTTTGCGATGGTCACCCTGGCCTTTGCCCAGATGATCTATTTCTTTGCATTGCAGGCGCCCTTTACCGGAGGCGAAGATGGCATTCAGGCGGTCCCGCGAGGATATATGTTCGGCTTGCTCGACCTCTCCAACACCATGACGCTCTACTACGTCGTGGCGACCATCTTCCTGCTCGGGGTGCTCCTCATTCATCGCATCGTCCACTCCCCCTTCGGACAGGTGTTGAAGGCGATCCGAGACAATGAAGCCAGGGCAGTGTCGCTCGGCTACCGCACCGACCACTACAAGCTGGCGGTGTTCGTGCTGTCGGCCACTTTGTCGGGCCTTGCCGGCGCCACCAAGGCGATCGTGGTGCAACTGGCGTCGCTCACCGATGTCTACTGGGGGATGTCCGGCGAGGTCGTGCTGATGACTTTGCTCGGTGGCATGGGAACGATATTCGGCCCAATGGTCGGCGCTGCCATCATCATCACGATGCAGAATTATCTGGCCAGCCTCGGCGCCTGGGTCACCGTGGTGCAGGGCGTCGTTTTCGTCATCGCCGTACTGATGTTCCGCGAAGGCATCATCGGCGTGCTCTCGAAGTGGCTCAAGCGGCCGCTGTGACAGCCATCACCGGCAAAATGAGCGGGGCGAGAACGGTCGGCAGCGTCCCCTCGCCCCGGATGTCGGCACCCAGGCCGAGCAACACCAGGTCGACGTAGCCCAGGAAGGTGCTCGGCGCCCGGAAGGCGCGCGCCCAGTGCGTCCTTGTGCTGCCACAACTGCGTCCGAGGGTGGGCAAATTGATCTCGGCTACATTCGATCCGGTGGTCCCCGGAGAGGCTTGGAGGACGCATGGCGAAGCACCGCATCTATTCTGTCAGCGTGGCCAGCGTTTACCCCCACTATGTCGCGAAAGCGCAGAAAAAGGGCCGCACGAAAGCAGAGGTCGATGAGATCATCCGCTGGCTGACGGGATACAGCCAGGAGACGCTAAACGACCAGTTGGCGAAGAACGCAAGCTTTGAGGATTTCTTTGCCCAAGCGCCTCGGATGAATCCCTCGCGTTCGCTGATTTCGGGAGTGATCTGCGGCGTCCGTGTAGAAGACATCCAGGAACCCCTTATGCGGGAAATTCGCTACCTGGACAAACTGATCGACGAACTCGCCAAGGGGAAGACGATGGAGAAAATCCTGCGGAAATAGCCAGGTGAATGGCTAAATCCGCTGATCCTGACAAGGTCGCCGCCGCAAAACCATCGATCGCAAGCTCAAACAACGCTCGGTTCCGCATGCGGCGCTGGCCCTACGACGACAACGCCTCTCGAAGGGCCCTGACCGCCGCCAGCGCGGTGCGGGTGCGCGTGGTGCTCACGAATTCGGGCCAGCTCGAGAGGATGACGGCGGCGAAGTCCGCCTCCGGGTCGATATAGACCAGTTGCCCGAAGACCCCGCGCGCCATATAGGCGCGGCGCTTGCTGTCCTCGATCCAGAACTGGTTGTGATAGGCCCCTTCCGGCAGCACTTCGTGATAGACGCCGCCGAAGAGTTCCGGCCGGGCGCCCGAGCGCGTTTCCTCGATCCAGGCGGCGGGAACGATGCGCCGGCCGTTGATCTCGCCGCCGCCCAGATGCAGCAGGGCAAAGCGCGCATAGTCGCGCAAGGTCGCGTTGAAGCCGCCATCGCCGAGCGCATAGCCCGCCGGGTCGACGGTGAAATAGGCGTCTTCCTCCGCCCCCATCGGCGCCCACAATTCGCGGCTCACCAGTTCGGCGAGCGGCGTTGCGGTAGCGCGCTGCAGGACAAAGGACAGGACGTCCGTCTCGATCGAGCGATAGCGGAAGGAGGCGCCGTGCGCGCATTCAGCTTCCTTCAGCGACAGGATCAGATCCCAGACATTCGACGGCCAGCTCGGGTTCCTGCGCTCCTTCCAGCCGCAGGCGGCGTCCATCTGCGCCATATGGGAGTCGAGCGCGGTGTAGGTCTCGTCGAAGACGACGCCGCTGGTCATGTCCAGCACATGCTGCACCGTCGAGCCGCGATAGGCGGTTGCCTCGAGCTCCGGCAGGTACTGGGTGACGGGCGCGGCCGGGTCGACAAGGCCGCGACCGATCAGGATGCCGGCGACCGTCCCGACCACCGACTTCGCCACCGATTGCGACAGATGAGGCGTGTGCGGCGTCATGCCGTTCAGATAGCGCTCGGCGATCACCTTGCCGCGAGAGAGCACCAGCATGCCGTCATTATAGCTGGACTGGAGGAAGCCGCCGATAGTGTCGCGTCGCCCGTCCAGCTCGAAGTCGACCGCGTCGATGTCCTGCAGGTTCTCGGGCAGCGGGCTCGCCGGCCCCTGGCCGCGCCAGACCTGGGTCGTCGGCACCATGTCGCGCACATGCTGGAAGGTCCAGCGGTTCCACGGTGCGCGGTCCCAGTCCTGCCGGGGAATGATCGGTGTTCCCGGCTTGGTCGGGTCGCGGAACGGGGAAATGCTGGTCATCGCTTGATTTCTTTCGCTGTGTTTCATTGAGAGCCGCCCGGGGCTCAATCCTTCCGGCGCAAATAGCTGCCGCCCACGAACTCGCCTAACAGGTTGCCCATGTCGCTCATCGTCGCGAAATTGTGCCTGGCCTTCGGCCCGAGCTTGCTCGCCACCGCATCGATCATCAGGTTGAGGACAACGCTCAGGCTGGCCGTCGAATCCCAGAACGTCTTCACATGCGTGTGCGCCTCGAACACGAAGCGCGTATAGGCGAAGGCCCAGTGGCTGAACTTGTCGGTGACGATGATGAGCGGCATTTCCATCGACTTCAGCTTTTCGGCGAGCTTGATGCCGCGGGCCGCATAAGCGGCGGTGTCCACCATCACCACCAGGCTCTGCTTCGGATCGGCGGTTATGATCTCGCCGAAGGTGCCCGTCGCATTGTCGACGAAAATGACGTTCGGCCGGGCCCAGAGCAGGCGGCTGGCAAAATCCATCGCGAGGCCCTTGGACGCCTGGAAGCCGACGACGTAGATGGTGCGCGCCTCGGCGAGTGTGCTCGCGGCTTCGTCCCAGATGTCGGTCGTGGTCAGTGCATAGGCCTTGACGATGGCATCCAGCTCGAGGCGCAGGCTTTCCTGAAGCGCCTGCTGCTGGCCTTCGTGCATCTGGAACCGCGCCATGTAGTCGTCGATGTCGCTGTCCTTCTCGACAACCGAGACGCGCAGCCGGTTCTTGAGGTCGCGCAGGTTCTCGAAGCCGAGGCCGCGAACGAACCGCGATACGGTCATCTCGCTGACACGAACCGCCTGCGCGATGCTCGAGCCGGTCTCGAAGGGCAGCGTCTGGATATTGTCGAGCATGTAGGCGGCAAGGTTCTGCTCGGACGGGGAAAAGTCGGGCATGCGCGCGCGAAGGATCGCCTCGAGGTCGATCTTTTCCTCGCTGCCGTTCGGCACCCCGGCACCCTTCCCTTTCCGCGTTTTAGCCACGATATCCGCTCCTAAAAGTTGCCTGCATGTACCGCCGGCCCGTCAGAGCGCGAAGGCCATAAGGACCGCCGGAATTCGCCTCCGCCTTTCCGCGACGGCCTGCTCGAGGCCAAGCTCCCTCGGCATGACTTCACCCCTGGCGGGCAGCTGGACAAGGCCGAATCTCTGATGGCTGACATATTCATCGAGACGCATTGTTCCAAACCGGTATTGAGACGGAAGCGGAGTTCACGGGTCCCAGTTGGGCCAGCGATCCGACGAGTTCCTGCGTGTAGGCATCTTGCGGGGCGGAAAGCACCTGCCGGGCCGGGCCGTTTTCGACGATGCGGCCGCCCTTGAAGACATAGACGCGCTGGCAGATGCCGCTGACCACGGAGAGATCGTGGGAAATGTAGAGCAGCGTCAGCGCGCGCTCCCGTTGCAGCCGAAGCAGCAATTCGAGGATCTGCGCCTGGGTTGTGACGTCAAGCGCGGAGGTGATCTCGTCGGCGATCAGCAGCTGCGGCTTAAGCGCCAGTGCCCGCGCAAGGCCGAGGCGCTGGCACTGGCCGCCGGAAAGCTGGCGCGGTTTGCGGT
>JAEWHN010000086.1 GCA_023387775.1 Pseudomonadota bacterium
TTCCTGCACCACGCGTCGGAAGAGGACGCCGTCGAGGTCGGGCGTCGTATTCGGAACGAAGTCGCCAAGGTGTACTTCGCGCCGGAAGGGGAAAAGGACATTCTCACGGTCCGGGTCGGCGGCGTCGCCTTCGATGGTGCCGTGGGCTTCACCGAAATGCTTCGTGCCGCCGGTTTCCAGATGGCCCCCGCCGAACGCAAGCCCATCGACGTGGAAGTGACGCGCCTAGGGTCGCCAGCCGTCGAGGCAAGCCGCCCGGTCTGATCGCCAGGCTCGAGGCCGCGCGGCGCCTCACCCAGCAACAGTATCTCTCCGGCAGGATAGCGCGGGCGCTTTGGCGCTCGCGCTTTTGTCTGTTCCAGGCGTCGCTTGCCAGGCGGCGCGTTTTCGGTGTTCTATACGGTTCTCATTTATTCTTGTCTCGAGCACGCTTCGGCACGCCTCGGCGAGGCGGTGCACGATGATGGCGGAAGTATTTTTCTGATTGGGCATTCCGGGTTCTGCCTTGCATCAAGAACCCTGCTTGATGAAACGCGCTTTCAATTCGTGTTGCCTGATGGTTCCTGACTGAAGTGGCGCACTTCCCAGGTGTTGCTTGGCGGGAGGAGAGAATGCGACTCACTGACGAGATAAGCCACTTCATCGCCGGCCCCGTGATGATCATCGTCGGGACGCGCGACGGGGCCAACCGCCCGACGATCGGGCGCGGCGTGGGCGCGCGCAGCCTGGGGCAGGATTGCGTCGAGGTGATCGTCTCCGCCTGGCAATGGCCCGAGACGATCTCCAACCTGTCCGCAAACGGCGACGCCGCAATCACCTTCTCGCGCCCCTCCGACTATGTGTCGTATCAGCTGAAGGGCTCTGCCCGGCTGCGCGCTGCCGACCATGAGGACCTGGAGCTTTCGAGGCGCTACCAGGCCGAGATCTTTGCCATGTTCGACGGTTTGGGCGTGCCGGCCGAGCTGGTAAGGCCGTGGCTTGTGGAGCGGGAGGCCATGGTGGCGTCGCTCGACATCACCGAGCTTTATGTCCAGACCCCGGGACCCAGGGCCGGCACCGCGGCAAGGGCGGGTGCGCAATGACAAGCCTTCGCGACCTCGAGGATTGTTTCGAAGGCGTGATCCCTTCGATCATCGCAACCGCGGCGGCCGACGGCACGCCCAACATTTCCTACCTTTCCCATGTGGCGATGGTGGACGACGAGCATGTCGGCATCTCCAACCAGTTCTTTGCCAAGACCGCCGCAAACATCCGCGCCAACCCGCAGGCCTCCCTGCTGCTGGTAAGCGCGCGTCACGGCGGGCAGTTCAGGCTCGATCTCAGCTGGGTGTCGTCCAGGGACGAGGGCGCGCTTTTCGACCGAATGTCGGGCCAGTTGCGCGCCAGCAGCGCGCAGGTCGGCATGGCGGGGGTGATGCGCCTGCGCGCCGTCGAGTTCTTCCGGGTCGATGCGATTTGCGCCGTCGCGTCTCCCTTCGACAAGGCCGAGGCAGGCACCGGCGCGCCGATGCCCGACCTGATGGCGCTAGGCCGGGCCATCAAGGCCATAGGCGCGCAGGGCGATGCCGAGGCGGTTGTTGGCGCGGTGCTGGATGGCTGCGCGGCACTGGGTTTTGCCAACGCCATCCTGCTGCTGGCCGATGGCAGCCGCCGCCTGCTTACCACCGTGGCCAGCAGGGGTTATGACCGCTCCGGCATCGGCTCGGAGGTTTCGTTCGGCGATGGCCTGATAGGCACCGCGGCGACATCGAGGCAGACGGTCAAGGTCAGCGACATGAGCAGGGTCCGGCGGCTGGGCGCTGCCATCGAGGCAACCACTTCCGCCGATGAAAACCGCACCCGGACGGCCGCGCTGCCCGGCCTGCCGGACGCCATGAGCCAGATGGCGATACCGCTGCTGGCGCAGGGTGCGGTGCGCGGCGTGCTTTTCGTGGAAAGCAGGCAGCGTCTTGCCTTCGGCCTTGCGCATGAAACGGCGCTGGAAGCGCTGGCGGGCCAGTGCGCGCTTGCGCTGGGCGAACTGCCTGCCTCGGAAACGCGCGCGACGGCGCAAGGCAGCGCGCCCGCGCAGCCCGCCGGCCGCGTCATTCAGGTCGTGCACCACCATTTCGACGACAGCGTCTTCATAGACAACGCCTATGTCATCAAGGGCGTGGCGGGGCGGCTTCTTGCCTTCATGCTGGAAGTCTACGTCAGGGAAGGCAGGTGCGACTTCACCAACCGCGAGATACGCCTGGCGCCAGCGCTGCGCCTGCCGGAGATCAAGGACAATCTCGAGACGCGCCTTCTGCTGCTGCGCCGGCGCCTGGACGAAAAGAACCTGCCCGTCCGGCTGGTTCATCCCGGCCGGGGCCAGGTCAGGTTGGCCCTGGACGGGGTGCCGATGGTCTCGAAGGCGGGGTAGGGGTGCTGGCGGTGGATCGCGGCGCGGGGCGGCCCGCTTTCCGGCGGTATCGTTTGCGATTCTCGGCGATGAGTTGCGCGTGCTTGGGTGCGACGGTGGCACACGGGATGTTCAGTCAGGGCGACCGGCAGGGCAAGATCACTGCGAAGGCGTTTCGATTCAGGGCGACAGCGCCGTGACTGCTTGAATACCGCGGCCCCAGAAAATGCGTTGGCGCGCTGCGGACCGGTGCTTGGTAATGCACTGGTCGCGAGCGCGCCGACAGTCTCCCGAGTGTTGGCAGGAGACTTTGACCGGCAGGCAGGCTCGGTAACAGCGAGGTAAGCGAGCCTCTTAGTCGGACAATAGATCAGACGCCGTTACGCCGGGACGTCGCAGCTGTCTGGCATTGCCGTATTCAGCGTGGTGCAGAGGCCCGTAAATGCACCGGTCACATAGGTGCCAATCGCGATGACGGCAGTAATCGTCGCTGCTGCGATGAGGCCGAGCAGGATCGTGTATTCGACCATGGCGGCGCCGTCTTCTTCTTCACGGAACCGCTTTGCGATATTCAGAAACTTGTTCATGTTTATTCCCCCGTTTTACACAAAACACTGGATGATGAGGACATTGCTTCGGAAAAGGACTGTCCCCCGCGTCCTCACTTGATCCTGTAATGCGCGGGATTTCGAGTCAACGTCAGCTTAACGATTCATTAAGGCTGAAGTGCTTGCGGCGGAAAACTATTTGCTATGAGCTAACCTTTTATGTGCCTGAAAATAATTGGAAATTTGCGTAATTAACTATTCCGTAAATTTTACCCCGCACGGCATACGCCATTTGGATAGTGCCGCCACAAATACAGGCATCCGGCCATACTTCGTGCTCGGAAAATGTTATTTGCGTCGTCTTGCGCGCTGCCGAAAACCGACCTGATCAAGCGCGCCTGACTGCCGAAAACAACTGCCCTGCGTCTTGTCCGAGACAGGCGGCGGGCCGCTTCGCCGCGCCAGGAGCATCCGCCCGATCGGCCCAATGCGGGAGCGCTCAGGTTCCGCACATCCGCCGCAGGGCTTCATTAAGCATTGCGAAATCAGTTGCTGGCACCATCCAAAGACAATCTTCGATGGGGTGCTGCAATGCGCATGAGACAAGTATTTGTCGTCGCGTTTCCTGTCACCGTCATGCTTCTTCTTGCGGCAGAGCGCGCTGCCACGGTTCTGCTCGGCACATTTCCGGACAGGCCGGAATTTTGGCGAGCGTGGCTTGCGCTGCATCAGCTTGCCGGAAATTTCTGGGTGCTGGCCGAGCGCTTCGTGGCGATCCCGGTGTTTGCGGAAATCGCGGCAGTCGGCGTGGCCACCCTTGCCGTCTGGCAAATCCTGTCGCGAACCAAACCCGCGGCCGTCCGGTTTGTGGCAAACCATGCTGCCTTGCTGGGCTTCGTCGCAATGGCGGCTGCCGGCCAGAACATGATGGTTGCGAGCATCTTCGCCCCGGTGCCGATGCTTGGGGGCTTCCATTTGCCCGTCGCGATCGAGGTGAACTGGCTGCAGGTCGCCGTGCTGGCCATGGGGCTTTGCGCCTGCGGCCATTGCCATTTCCTCTACCTGGGCGCTGCCCGGCGGCGCGAGCGCGAAAAGGCGCTGGCCTTGCTGGCGCGCGGCCTGTGACCGGTTGCCGGGCCGCTATTTCATCTTGCGATAATAGACCTTGCCGTCGGCGCCCTGGAGCCGCTGATAGGCCGAGCTTGGCGCGGGCGCGGGCTGTTGCCGCGCGGGAGGCGGTGTGGCTGCCGGCTCGGCCGCCACGTGGAATTCCTGCTCTGCGCCCTCGACGGGCTCGGCTTGCGCCAGCTCATCCGTGCCGACCGGCAGCAGGCTTGTTTCGATGTTGGCCGGCAGCGCCCCGCGCTCGATCTTTTCGAGCCGATCGCCCATTTCGCCGAGCCGGCCGAGCACCCCGCGCTGCAGTTCCTCCAGGCGGGTCTGCATGCCGACATTGACCTTGTCGACCTTTGCGATGATCCGCGCCTCGAAGTCCGAAAGGGTCTGGAGCCGCTGCTCCGCCGCCCGCAGTTCCCCGATGCCCCGGATGAAATAGACCGCGGCCGCCAGGTTGATGCCGGTCATGACGGCCGCGGCCGCAAGCGTGCAGCCAACCAGCCGCGAAGTGCTGAGCTTCCGGTTGAAGATCGAGTCGGCGCTGCCTTCGGAGAGCTCGTCGGGATCGATGATCCTGGTCATTCGACTATCACCTTCGTGCCGACGGGAACGCGCCTGAAGAGATCGACCACGTCGGTGTTGGTCAGCCTGAAGCAGCCCGAGGTGCCGTCGAAGCCCACGCCCTTCGGGTCGTTCGTGCCATGGATGCGGTAGAGCGTGTCGCGGCCGCCGTCATGCAGATAGAGCGCGCGCGCCCCCAGCGGGTTGTAGGGGCCGGCCGGCACGAATTCGGGAAGCCCGCGCTGGCGGCCGCGCATTTCGGCCGGCGGCCGCCATTCCGGCCACTCCTTCTTGGCGCCGACGCGCACCGTGCCCGTCCAGCCGAAGCCTTCGCGCCCGACGCTGATCTGATAGCGCAATGCCTGCCCGGGGGAGACGACGAGGTAGAGCGCCTTCTCGTCCTTGCGGATGACGATCGTGCCGGCGGTCTCGGCGGTGGGGAACACCACCGCGCTGCGGAGGCTGGGGCCCATTGTTGGCAGGGGCGGCCGCCGTGCCTCGCCACGGGCTTCGGTCGCCGCGATGGATGCGAGCAAAAGCGCAGCCAGGGCGGCCTTCAACAGCGGCGCGGCGGTGGGGCGCCTAGCGCGCATCGAGCCGCTCGCGAAACAACGCCTTGAGCTCCTTGTTGAAGCGGGCGCGCGCGTCCACCTCCGTCGGCAGGATGGCGCGGTTGAGGGAATCGGTCAGCAGCGCCTGGTCGAGCCTGATCGACTTGATGTTGGAGGCCTTGAACACCTTCTCCAGGTCCTTGCGGGAGAAGTGATTGCCGAACCATTTGCGCTTCTGCTTGTTGGCGACCAGCGTGATGCTGGCGCCATTGCCGCGCAACTCGCGGATCTTGCCGTAGAGGCGCTTGGCCTGCCGCAACGCGGCCAGGTTGAGCTCGAAGACGATGAAGATCTCGTCGCTGGTGGACAGCACCGGCTTGTGCCAGCTCGTTTCGAGATTGGGCAGGTCGATGACGATGTCGCTGAACCGGTAGGCTGCAAGATCGAGCAGCTTGAACACGAATTCGTTGCCATTCGCCTCGAAGGGCAGCTGCGGCCGCTCGAAGGAATAGATCGTCAGGCCGTTGGGTCGCGAAAGCTTGATGACGTCCATCAGTTCGACGTCGAGCCGGTCCGGCTGCGTGACGATGCCGCCGAGGTCGAACTGGTTGAACAGGTTCAGATAGGCGCCGCAATTGGCATTCTGGAAATCGAGGTCCACGAGGCAGGTGGAGGCAGCACTTTCCGGCGATTTGGCTGCCAGATACTCGGCCGCCGCAAGCGCCAGCGTGGTTGCGCCGGCGCCGCCGGTGGCGCCCACGAAGGTGATGATCCGGCTCTTGCTGGCCTGGTTGCCGCTGTCGTGGAACGTCACCGCATTGAGCAGCTCCTTGCCGTCCAGCGGCTTGCGCAGCCAGTCTGAGGCGTTGAGCCGGACGAGGTTGCGCATCTGCTCCGGCCGCAGCTCGCCGGAAATGGCAATCAGCGGCACGTGCGACCACGCAGCGCGCGCTTCCATCAGGCCGGGCTTCTCGAGGATTTCGCCCTGTCCGACATCGAGGATGATGAGGTTGGGGTGCCCGCCGCCGGCAACTCCCTTCAGAAACGCTTCGGGCTCCGCACCCTGGACATCGTAGATGGAGAGCGCCTCGAGCCGGGATGCGATTTCGCGCCGGAACTGCGGATCGGCCGTATACAGCGCAATCTGCTTCCTGCGGGTGGGCACGAGCTTTGGATCGATGGCGTTCATGGCGCTGTGCTCTTCATGTCTTCGCCGGTCACGGTGCTGAGCATGGGGGGCATGTCGATTTCGCGGAAACCCAGCAAGCCGTTCAGGAAGAAGAACTGGAATTTGACGTTTCGCAGGCTGACGGTGATGGTCGGCACGGGGCCGGCCTGGCGCGTCTGGTAGCCGAGGCCGGTGGCGGCATAGCGCACCACGACATTCTCGCGCTTGAGGAGCGGGTAGAAATGGCACATGCCGGGGCGCTGGCTGCCGGTGGGGGCAGGGCAGGCGTCGTTGTCTGTTGCAAGCGTGTCGCCGCGGAAGATGCGGCTGAAGTTGGCGGCAATGAAGCCGGGACACGACGCGCTGGCTGTGGAGGTGCAGTCAAAGGGGCCGTAGGCTCCGGCCTCGACCGGCGCGCCGGGCGTCGCTGTCGGCGCCGCAGCCGCCAGGCCTGTCGCCACCGGATTGGAAATGGCGGCAAGGCGCGCCCCCACCTGCACCGCCTTGTTGGCGGAGTTCCACTGATAGAGCGCATTGCCCAAGTCGACGAAGCCGAGCGTCAGCAAAAGAAGCAGCGTCATGGCGATGGCCATTTCCACCATCGTTGCGCCGTCCTGCGATCTGGCGAAGCGCTTGAGCATCATGGTCAGAACCGGATCAGTCGTTCTTCGTGGGTGCCGCCGAGCGTGATCTCGCCTATGCCGATCAGCGAAAGCATCCCGAGTTCGAGGTAGACTTTGTTGTTGGTGAGCTTGACGATGCAGACCTGCGCCGTGACCGAGCGATACTGCGTCACGCCACCGACCACCGCGTCATGGCACCTCGACGGGTCGGCGATCTCAACCGTCACGTCGGCTGCTTCCCAGCCGGCAACCCGCGGCTTACTTGCATCGGTGGGGTTGGGGACGCCATAGACGGCAATGTTTCTGGCGGTAGTGGCGCAGTTGATTTTCTTCGGCCTGTAGTCCTCGTAGTCGTCGTAAAGTTGGCTATTGCAACGCGCGGCGAAGCGGGCGCCGTCGTTCAGGCCGGCCTGTATCAGCAGCTTCTGATGCAGCATGTTGCCGAACTCGAACACGCCAGCCGAAAGAACGAGCATCAACGGCGCAACGAGCGCCATTTCGACCAGGGTCGCGCCGCGCTCTTCCCGGCCAAAGCGTTCTGCCAGATGTTTGAGCACGCTGAACATGGCCGTCACCGATAGAGCTGCGCTTCATCGCGCAGGAAGTTGTCGAGCGTGCCGCGCCCGCCCTTGCCGGTGATGTCGACGAGTTCGACATAGATGTCCTTGTCGATCTTGATGGGCTCGGTGATGAAGAAGCTGCCGAACGCGCGCACGGGTACATCGTGCTGGCGACCCGACAAACTATAACCAGCAGCTGCCAGCGCATTGCAGTCGAGAATTGCTCCGTAAAGTATTCTTCGGTCGACTGTGGTCACAGGAGTTTGGCCACAGGCCGGAATACCTTTTTCCCCGCCTTTTGACGCGTCGCCGACTATACTGTCAGCGGTGAGAGGATTGCCATCTGGGTCGAGTTCGTAACGGTAGATCTCATACCGTGTTGGCATGTCGGGCCCTGAAGTTGGGAATGGATGCGAGCGCGGCTGGCCTGTTGCCGGCACAGTGTGGTTGGCTCGCCAATATCGATCAAAGTTCCAATCACCCCGGCCCATTCGGCCGTCCATGAAGGGGCATGGGCCGGCATATTGGCAGGGGTCACGTTCCAGCCCGACGCCCATTTCTTTCTCTTGGTCCGTTTTATCCGGCCTGAATTGAGGGCTCGGGTTGCCGTTGCAGCTTACGCTCTGGAGTCCCATTCGAACGTTGGCAGCCGGGCCATCGGCGGTTTTCATATAGTCCTTGCTGATGCCGAAGCGCGCATTGAGGCCGTCTTCCACCGGACCGGTCATCTGGCCGGGTTCGGTGTCCACGCCCTCGCGGGAATAGCAACCCGGAGGCTTTACCCTCGCCAGCATCGCCTCAATCTCTTTGGCGCCATTGCCGAAAGGGGACGCCAGAAACGCAAAATTCCCAGGGCCGTAAAACTTGCCATTTCGCAGCAGTATCTGACGGCGTCGGTATTCGCGGGTTTTCGCAGCCTGCTCCAGGGTTACGCCGCCGGTTTTCGAGGTATCCTCGTAGGGATTGCAGATGAAAACCGGCGTGTAGTCACACACCCCTGATTTGAAACCGGCCACCGCCGTTGCGCCGACGTTGAAGCTGTTGCTCGCGGCGCTGCCTGTCAGGAACGAGGCCGGGAAAATGGTTTGAAACCCGACCGGTCTGACGGTTACTTCCACGTAGGCGGCAAGCTTGGCGTCAGTTAACTCGTTGGCGATCACATCGCCGTTGGTGATAGGCCTTGCATCGCCTTCAACTCCGTTGAAGGTTTTGGGGAGCGACGAAAGAAATCGCCTGTCTATCCCGGCCCTGGCGAGGATCTGAGGCCCGCTGTCGCCGGAGAAATTGTATTGGTTCTGCACCAGCGTGATCAGCGCGCGCTCGGCCCGGACTATTGAATCCGATTGCCCATCCAGCTCCGCCGCCGCGGCGAGCGCAAACGCGTCTGCCGCCTTTTGCAGGTCGTTGTGCAGGGTATTCGCGCGGCTCATGTCTATGACCAGCAGCGAAAACCCGATGATGACGGGCAGCATGATCGCGACGAGGATCAGCGCTATCCCAGATTGATCTCGCCAGAATGCCTGAAGTGTTCGCAGCATGACGACAGCTCTTTCCTGCTCTGACGCCCGCGCGCCTCGCTCGCTCGAGCATCGCCTTTCGCCGCAAGTCCCCTTAAGACCCTCCACCCGGAGCGCCGACCGTGGCCGGCGCTCCCGGCGTCGCCGGCGGCGGCAGTGCGGGCGGGCCGCCCAGAAGCACCGCCGCGACCTGGTTGCCGTTGGTCGGTATGTGGTTGTCCTGCGCGGCCGGGTTGAACGGGTCCGCGGTCTGAAGAAGCATGTTGTGCTTTTGCGTGTTGCCGGCAGCCAGCGTCACCGTATCGTAGCGGTTCAGATAGTCCGCACAGCCCGAAAGCAGCGTGGTCGTGGCAACCAGGATGAGTACGGCGCTATTTCTTTGCATAGAGCAGCTGATCCTTGGAGTTGAAATCGAGCATGTGCCCATAAGGGCCGACTACGCCCGCACCGGTTTCGTAAGCCCGGATCATGTTCTTGCTGACTTCGAGCTCGCCCAGCAGGAAGAACTCCGGGTCGTTGGTCGGGCGGGTCTTGTCGAGCGGGTTGGCAAGTTCCTGGCCCGGCTTTGTCGGTCGCACCAGCCGCGGCGTCACGATGATGACCAGATCGGTCTCGTTCTTGATGTAGCTGGACGAGCGAAACAGCGCCCCGATGACCGGCAGCTGGCCCAGCCAGGGCAATTGGCTCTGCAGCTTGCGGTTGGTCGATTGCAGCAATCCGGCGATGGCGAAGCTCTGCCCGTCGCGCAGCTCGACCACGGTCGACGCCTTGCGCGTGCTGAAGCCCGGAATGTCGATGCCGTTGGCGCGAATTGAAGCCGTCGGATCGACCTCGCTGACCTCGGGATTGAGGCGCAGATTGATCTTGCCGTTTTCCATGACGATCGGAATGAAGCGCAGTTTGACGCCGAATTCCTTGAATTCGATCGTGGTCTGATTGTTGTCCTGCGCCACCGGGATGGGCACCTCGCCGCCGGCGAGGAAACTGGCTTCTTCGCCCGAAAGCGCAGTCAGATTCGGCTCGGCGAGCCGGCGCGCGAGGCGCTTGTCTTCGAGCGCGCGGATCATCAGGTCGACATTGATCCCGGCGTCGATGACGCGGGCGATCAGCGCCGCGAAGGGCACGTTGCCGGTGGCAAACTGGGCGGCGGCAAGCGCAGGCCCGGAGGCGAAGCCGTTTTCCGACTTCGGATTGTCATCGCTCCTGGCGCGAATGGATACGCCCAGCTCCCGCCCGGCATTGCGCGACACTTCCAGCACGCGCACTTCGAGATTGACCTGCTGGCTGTCCTCGACCTCGATCGAGTTGATGATCGCCTCCGGCCCGTATTGCTCGGCAATCTTCAGGATTTCGGCAAGCTGGCCACCGTCCTTGACGCGGCCGCCAAGCCGCACCCGGCCATTGACCGAGCCGACTGTCACGCGCGAGCGCGGCGCGACCTGCCTGATGGCTGCGGCGAGGTCGTCCACGTCGACGCCTACTTCGACCTCGATGACACCCAGCGACCTTCGCTTTTCGGAGAAAAGGTTGATCGAGGTGGTGCCGGTAGCTTTGCCGATGATGTAGAGCGTCCGGTCAGTCATCGGCTGGGCGTCGGCTATTTTGCTGTTGGCCACCACCAGGTCGCCGAGGTTTTCGTTCACCTGAATGGTTACGGATTGCGACGCCGGCAGGAAGATGCGGTGAACGCTTGGGCTCGAAACGTCTATGCGCCGGTCGGCCGCAACGGCGCTGGACGCGGGAAGGGCTTGCGACGCAGCCCAAAGGGAGACCGCGGCCAAAATTCTAAGTCCAGACCTCAGCATGTGTCTTGTTCCCCCCAGCCCATTGGGCCCCAGTCTCAATTCCGGCACCGCTCTGCCGTTGCCCTGTCTCTCACTTTATGCGTGGCACGTCGTAAGCTACCCGATCGACGCCCCTGAAGACGCCGACCGTTGCATGGGAGGGCGGCTCCGGCTGCAGATATCGGACCACTTCCTTGACCACCGGCTCAGGAGCAGGGGCGGGCTTGTCGTTGACCTTTTTCAATTCATCGAGGCGGCTGTCGACCCTCTCCACCGCCTGCTTCAACCCGGCAATCTGCTCCTCGCTGTGCTTCCGGTCGGCGTCCAGCGCCGCCTGCCGGGCAGAAACATTGTCCGGCGTATCGCCCGTAAGATCGGAGAGCGTTATGCGTGCCGTGTTTTCGCCTTCGCCGGCCGCGACCTGGCGCAGCGCAAGCGAAAGCTGGCCGGCCCCGGCAGCCAATGTGAGCTTCTGCGCGTCCTTGGTGGAGACTTCCAGCGTCACGGCCTTCACCACCGTCGGGCTGTCGGTGCTTTCATCTGCCACCTGGTCCACCGCCAGCACCTTGATGCTTTGCAGGAGCACGTCGACAAAGCTCTGGTCTGCGCCCTCGGCGGAACGAACCGTGCGGGTAAGCAGAATGTCCACGCGATCGCCGGGGAAGACGAAACCCGCGACGCCAAGCACGTCGTTGACGCGAATTGAGACGGCTTTCATGCCCTCCGCAAGCACGGCCGACAACGTCGCGCGCTGGCCCGGGCCCGTGATCTTGCTGGCCAGGATGGGCTCGTTGGTGCCGATTGCCTGCAGCGCCTGGCGGCCGCCTTCCTTGTCAAGAACTTCTTCCGTGGTCTGGAAGGCACCCTGGGGGATGGCGCCCGCCGGCCAGGGGATCTGACGCAGCTTGTCGGCTGTAATCTGGTCGCCGAATTTCAGCGGCACCGAGGCCACCACGATCGTTGCTTCGGGTTTCTCGCCGGCTATGGCCATCTGGTTGCGCTGGCCGGCAAGCCACATATTGGCAAGCACCACGGCAAGCACGCCGAAAATACTGGCCAGCACAATCATGACGATCGAATTCGCGCGCATTGCCCCCGCCTCGCTCTCAAACAGCTGGTATGCACTTATCATTGCTGGGGGCGTGGGCAGATCTGGCTGCGCCGTGAAAAAGAATAAGGTGAGTGACCCGCCCCCAGGGAATCTCCTGGCGCGATGGTAGAACTGGGTTTTTTCCGGTGTCAAACAATTTTAATGAAAAACCGACCAGTTGAAGGGCGCGATTGAGGGGAGGTATGTTTGGGTGACTGGGGTGTATGGCCATGATTCGAAAAGATAAATTGCGCGGTTAACCTTTATTCTAGAAAACTGCTTACCCCTATTGGGGCCGGTGATAGCCAATAAGTTGATAGCAATATTGCTGACAGTAGCTCCGACGAAGAACCGTCACATCTATACCTGTATTTTGCGCCTGAATTGCATCGGTTGTGACCGCAATCGCGCCGTGAAGAGCAGATTAATATGTCATTATCTTTACTATAATTGAAAATGAACCATAAAAACAGCGTCTGCACGCTTGCGCACGCAATGGTTAGCAAATAATTTGTAAGTGGTTGTGGGGCTGCTGCAGATTCAGGGCACCGAGGTGCCCGTCGCCGGACAAGGCAAGCTTATTCGCAAGTTGCATCCCTGGAACCATATGCCGTGGCGGATCGGAGCATTCGCTCCGAGGCAGGCAGGTGGGAGTGGGGCGCGACTATGCTTGGCCGCTTTACCAATTATCCGAGGCGGAAGGCCGAGGTTCTTCCGGAGCCGGCTGTGCCGCTGGCTGCCGTGCCCGCCGAGGAGCCGGGCGAAACTTCCCAGGCAGATGCGCTGCTGGCGCTCAAAGTCGACATTCACCGGCATCTGATCGAACGGTTCAATCTCGCGCTGCTGGAAACCGCGTCAAAGGAAGACATCCTGCGAGAGATACTTCCGCTGGTTCGCGAATTCGTCAGATCGCGCAATGTGCCTCTTAACGCGCGTGAGCTGGATCAGATCACCAGCGAAACCGCCGACGAGATGCTTGGCCTCGGGCCGATAGAGCCATTGCTCAAGGACGAATCCGTCGCCGACATTCTGATCAACACTCACAAGCGCGTGTTTATCGAAAGGCGAGGGGTCATCGAGGAAACTGCAATCCGCTTTCGGGACGAGGCGCATCTGATGCGGGTGATCAACAAGATCGTCTCGGCGATCGGCCGACGCGTCGACGAATCCTATCCCATGGTGGACGCTCGCCTCGAAGACGGATCACGCGTCAACGTTGCCGTACGACCGATCACGGTGGATGGACCGCTCGTATCGATCCGCAAATTCTCCCGGCGCCCATATTCGCTGGAGAGGCTCGTCGAATTCAACTCGATCCGACCGCCCATGATCGACCTGCTCAGGATTGCCGTGCAATCGCGCAAGTCGATACTCGTGTCCGGCGGCACCGGCAGCGGCAAGACCACCTTGCTCAACGCGCTCTCCAGCTACATTTCCCATCGCGAGCGCCTGATAACCATCGAGGACGCGGCGGAACTGCAGCTACAGCAGCCGCATGTTGGCCGGCTGGAGACGCGGCCGCCGAACGTCGAAGGGAAGGGCGAGGTTCGCCAGCGCGATCTGGTCAAGAATGCGCTGCGCATGCGCCCGGATCGCATCATCGTCGGCGAGGTGCGCGGCGAAGAGGCCTTCGACATGCTCCAGGCGATGAACACC
>JAEWHN010000120.1 GCA_023387775.1 Pseudomonadota bacterium
AAAGGGTGGGGTAAGAGCCCACCGCGCGACTGGCAACAGGAGCGGCACGGTAAACCCCACCGGGAGCAAGACCGAATAGGGATGACAGAGGGGCGACCCTCAGGGCTGTTTCCGGCCTGGTCATCCGGGTAGGTTGCGTGAGGCGTATGGCGACATGCGCCCAAGACGAATGGTCGCCACGTTTCCGTGCCGCAAGGCGCGGGGGCCATACAGAACCCGGCTTATAGGCCGGCTGGCATTTCTTCCACTTCCATATTGAGAGCATCCATTGCCCGTATCGCTTGCGGCAGTGGAGGACGGTTCGGGTTCAACTCCCGGGCCCCGTGGCCGCGTTGGCTCGTGGCAGCGGGTATCCGCCACCAGGCCGACAGCCGCTTCTAAACGGTTCGTTAGTCTTAATGGAGGATAAAGACGGCGATGCCGCCAGATCCGTCCATACAACGGGCGAGGCTGGCGTCGTGCAGCCCGTTCCCGTTGACGCCCATTTTGGCCCATGTTATCCCATTCGGACAATCAAGATCTTGTTTCGGTCCCGGGTAAAGCGTTCCCCAAGCGGGCGGTCTGTTTGGCTGCGCGAGGCGCCTTCGTTGCAGGCAAGGGCGAGGGTTTCGAGGCAGGCGACCGGCCCTGCGTCGACGCGGCAGGCCGGGCGAGGGACAACTCGACGGAGGCGGCTGACGCGAACGATGGACCGTTTTCTGTCCAATGCAGTGAACAGGATCGACGCCAAGGGGCGCGTCTCCGTTCCCGCACATTTTCGTTCCGTGGTCCAGAAGCGAGGCTACAGCGAGCTCTATGCGCTGCGGGCGCTGGAGACGCCCGCGCTGGACGTGGGCGGGCTCGACCTGCTCGATCGCTACGAACAGCGGATCGCGCAGGAGGATCCTTTCCATCGCACGGCAGACGACATGTCCTTTTTCTGCCATGGCGACGGGATGTTCCTGAAGCTGGATCAGGACGGTCGCATTACAGTTACGGATTTCATGCGCGAGCACACCGGCATCTCCTTGGAGGTGGCGTTTGTCGGGCGTGGCAGCTTCTTCCAGATGTGGGAGCCGGAACGGCTCCGGGCTCATGGTTCGGAAGTGCGCGCGCGACTTTTGAAGCTTCGGCAGGGGACAGGTACGAAAGCAGCAGGAGAGACGGAGTGATGGCGGGCAGCGGCGAAGACGATCATGCCGTTGGCGGACCGGCCCGCCACATTCCGGTTCTTCTGAACGAAGTACTGGCGGCACTGGCGCCCGAGCAGGGCGAGACCATCGTCGACGGCACCTTCGGCGCCGGCGGCTACACCCGCGCCATACTGGCGGCGGGCGCGAACGTGATTGCCATCGACCGCGATCCCGACGCGATTGCGGCCGGCCGCGAGCTGGAGGAGAAATCCGCCGGCCGCCTGCGGCTCGTGCAGGCGCCGTTTTCCAGCCTGGACCAGCATGCGGCGCAGGTCGACGGCGTGGTGCTAGACATCGGCGTGTCTTCCATGCAGCTTGACCAAGCCGAGCGCGGCTTTTCCTTTCGTGCCGACGGGCCGCTCGACATGCGCATGGCGCAAGCGGGATTGAGCGCGGCCGATGTCGTCAATCGCTTCAAGTCGGGCGATCTCGCCCGCATCTTCGGCTTTCTGGGCGAGGAACGCCATGCCGGCCGCATCGCCCGCATGATCGAGAAGCGCCGCGCCGAGCGCCCGTTTGAGCGCACGCGCGACTTGGCCGAGGCGATTGCCGATCACGTCGGACGCAACCCGAAGGACAAGATCCACCCCGCGACCCGCGTGTTCCAGGCGCTGCGCATCTTCGTCAATGACGAGCTCGGCGAACTGGCGCGCGCACTGTTTGCGGCGGAGAGAGCGCTCAAGCCCGGCGGGCGGCTGGTGGTGGTCACCTTCCATTCGCTTGAGGATCGCATCGTCAAACGCTTCATCGCGGACAGGTCCGGGACGGTGGCGGGTTCGCGCTACCTGCCTGAAACGCACACGAAATCCGCGACATTCGCGAAGGCGGGCGGCGCGGTGGGCCCGACCGAGGACGAGATCGCAGGCAATCCGCGCGCACGCTCGGCCAAGCTTCGTGCGGCGGTTCGGACCGAGGCGCCGGCGCGCGAGGCGGATTTCTCCATCTTCGGCCTGCCGAAGCTTCCTGAAGTCCGCTCGGCCGGGGAAGAAAGGTAGAGGCATGTTCCGCACAACCGACATCCTTCTCATCGCCGCAATGGTTTCGGCGGCCGCCTTTACCTACAAGGTCAAGCACGAGGCCGAGGAACAGCTCGCCGCTGTGCGCAAGATCGAGCAGCAGATCAGGTTCGAGGAAGACTCCATCGACCTGCTGAAAGCTGACTGGAGCCTTCTGACCCAGCCATCGCGGCTGCAGAAACTGGCCGAAACCTACCAGTCCGAGCTTCAGCTCGAACCCGTCGAGGCGCGGCAGGTCGTCGAGCTGAATGAGATTCCGATGCGTCCCGTGGAGGATTTCTCCACCGATCCGGTCGGCGCCATGGCCCAAAGCGGCACCGACAGGGTGGTGACGGGGGCAGTACGATGATGAGGCTCTGGCGCAATCGTCTTTCGAAGGGCCAGGGTTCCACCGCATCCATCGTCGTCGACGGCGCCCGCAAGGCGACGGGCGGCCGGACGAAGAACCGTGTCGTCATGACCATGGCCGTGTTCTTCGGCATCTATGCCACGATCGCCGGCCGGCTGGTCTATCTGGGCATGCTGGAGCCCGACGAGGGCGGTGGCCCGGCATCCCGGGTTACGGCCTCGCGCCCCGACATCGTCGATCGCAACGGCGAAGTTCTCGCCACCGATATCAAGACGGCTTCCCTGTTTGCCGAGCCGCGCCGCGTCGTCGACGCGGACGAGGTGATCGAGAAGCTGTCAACCGTCTTGCCGGACATCGATGTCGAGCAGACCTACAAGAAGCTCAAGAGCGGCACGGGCTTCGTCTGGCTCAAGCGCCAGCTCACGCCCAAGCAGCAGCACGACATCATGCAGCTCGGGCTGCCGGGCATCGGCTTCCGCACCGAAAAGCGTCGTTTCTATCCCGGCGGCCCGACCGCCTCGCACATTCTCGGCCTGACCAATATCGATAACCAGGGCATCGCTGGGATGGAGAAGTACATCGATGACCAGGGTCTTGCCGACCTCCAGGCCTCGGGCCTGGCGGTGGCCAAGGACCTGAATCCGGTGCGCCTTTCCATCGACCTCCGCGTGCAGCACATCGTGCGCGACGAGATCGCCCGGGCGATGGAGAAGTATGACGCAATTGCCGCGGGCGCCGTGGTGCTCAACGTCAAGACAGGCGAAGTTCTGGCAATGGCATCGGTGCCGGATTTCGACCCCAACAACCCGCACAATGCGCTCGACAAGGACAGGCTGAACCGCATGTCGGCGGGCGTCTACGAGATGGGGTCGACCATCAAGACCTTCACCACGGCGATGGCGCTCGATTCCGGCAAGGTCAACCTCAACAGCACCTTTGACGCGACGAAACCAATCACCATCGGGCGCCAGACCATCCGTGACTTCCACGGAAAAGGCCGCGTGCTGACTGTGCCGGAAGTTTTCATCTATTCGTCGAACATCGGCTCGGCACGCGAGGCCGACGTGGTCGGCATCGAAGGGCATCGCGATTTCCTGAAGCGCATCGGCCTGCTTGACCGCATGCAGACCGAGCTGCCGGAAGTGGCGCGGCCCACGGAGCCGAAGGTCTGGAAGAAGGTCCACTCCATCACGATTTCCTTCGGCCACGGCATGTCGACGACGCCGCTGCAGACGGCCGTCGGTACCGCGGCCCTGATGAACGGCGGCCGCCTGATGAACCCGACCTTCCTTCCTCGCACGGAAGAAGAGGCGATGGCCGCGTCGCGGCAGGTCGTCAGCGCAAGCACCAGCGAGGATATGCGTTATCTCTATCGCCTTAACGCCGAAAAGGGCTCCGGCAGGAGGGCGGAGGTGCCGGGTTACCGCGTCGGCGGCAAGACAGGAACGGCCGAAAAGGTGGTCAATGGCCGCTATGCGCCGAATGTCCGTTTCAACGCTTTCCTAGCGGCTTTCCCGATGGATGATCCGCAATATGTAGTGCTGAGCATTGTCGACGAACCGAAGCCGGAGAAGCCGGGAATGGGCGCGACAGCAGGCCTCAATGCCGCCCCCGTTGTTGCCAACATCATACGGCGGTCTGCATCATTTCTTGGCGTGAAGCCAGATTTCAGCCATGAAACTCAGGCAACGCTGGTCTCGTACGATTGATTCTAGGGCGCGCCGGCATGGCGCGCCATTTGTTTGTGACGGAAGTCGATGAAACTGAAACAACTCGCCGCGTTCCTGCCCGTCAATGCCTTGCCCGACGATCTGGAGATCGGCGGGATTTCTTCTGATTCGCGAAGGATCAAGGCGGGTGATCTGTTCGTGGCGGTTCCAGGCACTAAGGCCGATGGCGCTGCCTATGCCGCCGATGCAGCAGCGCGTGGCGCGATTGCCATCGTGGCCGCCAAGGAGGCGTCGATTGCCTCGCTCTCCATACCCGTCATCACGGTTGAAGACCCCCGGCATGCGCTGGCCATGATTGCGGCGGAGCTTGCCGGCCGCCAGCCCGAAACCATGGTGGCGGTGACCGGCACCAGCGGCAAGACTTCGGTGGCCGCCTTCACCCGGCAGGTCTGGGAGCAGGTCGGTTTCGCGTCCGCGAGCATCGGCACCACCGGCGTGATTGCGCCCGGCCGTAACGAATACGGCTCGCTGACGACGCCGGACCCGGTCGAATTGCATCGCCTGCTGGCGGAACTGGCGGAAGCCGGCGTTACGCACGCCGCAATGGAAGCTTCCAGCCACGGCCTCGACCAGCGGCGGCTCGACGGCGTCCGGCTCGCTGCCGGCGCATTCACCAATCTCGGCCGCGACCATATGGACTATCATCCGACGGTCGAGGAGTATCACCGCGCCAAGCTGCGCCTGTTCAACGAGCTGTTGCCCAAGGGCGCGCCGGCAGTGATCTTCGCCGATGATCCATGGTCGGCACCGACCATCGAGGCGGCCAGCGCCGCGGGGCTCAAGGTTCTGACCGTCGGCCGCCATGGCGATTTCCTGCAGCTGAAGCGTGTCGAGCATGAGCGTTTCCGCCAGCGCGCGGAAATCGAGGTAGACGGGGTCATCTACGAGATAGACCTGCCGCTCGCCGGCGATTTCCAGATTTTCAACGCCCTGGTTGCCGCAGGCCTCGCAATCTCCACGGGCACGCCGGCCGCGAAGGCGCTGGCCGCTCTCGAGAAGCTGAAGGGTGCGCCCGGGCGGCTGGAACTGGTAGGCACTACGGCTGAAGGCGCGCCGGTCTATGTCGACTACGCCCACAAGCCCGATGCGCTGGAGAACGTCCTGGCCTCCGTGCGGCCGTTCACCACCGGCCGCGTGGTCGTGGTGTTCGGTTGCGGCGGCGACCGCGACCGCGGCAAGCGCCCGATCATGGGCGAGATTGCCACGCGGCTTGCCGATGTGGCCATCGTCACCGATGACAACCCCCGCTCGGAGGTGCCTGCCGAGATCCGTGCCGCGGTCATGGCAGCCGCCCCCGGCGCCATCGAGATCGGCGACCGGCGGCAGGCGATCCGCGAGGCCATTGCCATGCTGCATGCGGGCGACACGCTTATCGTCGCCGGCAAGGGCCATGAGGAAGGCCAGACGGTGGGCGGCGAGACGCTTCCGTTTTCTGACCATGAGGAGGTGCGGCGCGCCATCGAGGAGCGCTCGGCATGAACCTTCTATGGACATCCGAGGCGCTTGTTTCCGCCATGGAAGGCCGGCCCATAGGGCAGTTGCCCGAGGGTGTGAGCGGGATTTCGATCGACACCCGCACGTTGCAGCCCGGTGACGCCTTCTTCGCCATCAAGGGCGAAGCGATGGACGGCCACGACTTCGCGACCGCTGCGGTCAAGGCCGGCGCGGGATTGCTGGTGGTGGCGGAAGCCAAGCTTCCGGCGCTCGGCCGCCTGTCCTCGCCGATGATCGTTGTGCCTGATGTTCTGGAGGCACTCGAAAAGCTGGGCAGGGCCGCCCGCGCCCGCAGCGATGCCCGCATCATTGCCGTCACGGGCTCGGTCGGCAAGACCAGCACCAAGGAAGCGCTGCGCTGCGGCCTTTCGGCGGTCGGCAAGGTGCATGCCTCGCCCATGTCCTTCAACAATCACTGGGGCGTGCCGCTGACGCTCGCCCGCATGCCGGCCGATTGCGACTATGCCGTCTTCGAGATCGGCATGAACCATGAGAACGAGATCCGCCCGCTGGTGAAGATGGTGCGCCCGCATGTGACCATCGTCACGTCGATTGCTCCGGCGCATCTCGGCCATTTCAGCAGCCTCGACGACATTGCCAGAGCCAAGGCCGAGATTTTTGAGGGCGTCGAACCCGATGGCGCGGCACTCGTCAATCGCGACGATCCGCGCTTCAAGCTTCTCGAGCAGTGGGCGCGTGACGCTGGCGTGGAAAACGTGTGGGGCTACGGCGAGAACGCCAATGCGCAGGTGCGGCTCACCAATTTCGTGCTGCATGCCAGCCACTCGATCCTGACGGCGAATGTGGGCGGCCAGGAAGTGGCGGCCAAGATCGGGGCCCCCGGCCGGCACATCGTGCAGAACGCACTTGCGGTGCTCGGAGCCGCGCAGCTGGTCGGTGCCGACGTTGCCCGGGTGGCGCTCGCGCTGGCCGATCTGGTTCCGGAACGCGGCCGCGGGCGGCGCCACACGCTTCGCCACCCGGAAGGGACCTTCACCCTGATCGACGAAAGCTACAACGCCAATCCCGCTTCCATGCAGGCTGCCATGGCTTTGCTTGAGGCGACGCCGGTGGCGCCCGGTTCGCGGCGCATCGCCGTGTTGGGCGACATGCTGGAGCTTGGCGAGCATTCCGCCAGGCTGCACACCGCGCTGGCGGAATTGATAACCGAGACGAGTACCGACCTGGTCTTCCTGGCCGGGCCGGAAATGAAGGCGCTGGCCGAGATTTTGCCGAGCGACTTCCATGCCGAACACCGCGCAACCGGCGACGAGCTCAAGCCCGTGCTGATGCAGGCGATCCGACCGGGCGACGTCGTCATGGTCAAGTCGTCGAAGAGCATCGGCTTTTCGAAGCTGGTCGATGCGCTCTTGGAACGCTTTCCGGATGCAGCCGGAAACACGATGCAAAACTGAAGATGGTCCTGGACAACCGCTAGATGCTCACACTGCTCGTCGAATTCTCGGACCACATCTCGGTCTTCAACGTCTTTCGCTACATCACCTTCCGCACCGGCGGTGCGCTGATCACGGCCGCGCTGATCGTCTTCATCTTCGGGCCGACCATCATCGCTTCGCTGCGTCTGCGGCAGGGCAAGGGCCAGCCGATCCGCGCCGACGGTCCGCAGACCCATTTCAAGAAGGCCGGTACGCCGACCATGGGCGGATTGATGATCCTCTGCGGCATCGTCGGCTCGTCGTTGCTGTGGGCCAACGTGAAAAGCGTTTATGTCTGGGTGGTGCTTCTGGTCACGCTCGGCTTCGGCGCCATTGGCTTCTATGACGATTATCTGAAGGTGACGAAGCAGTCGCATCTGGGCTTTTCCGGCAAGGCGCGGCTGGCGATCGAGTTCTTCATCGCCGCCATCGCCGCATGGGCGATCATGCACGCCGGCCAGGAGCCGTTTTCCTCCTCGCTCACCTTCCCCTTCATCAAGGACCTGCTGATCAATCTCGGCTGGTTCTTCATTCCCTTCGCCTGCTTTGTCATCGTCGGCGCGGGCAATGCCGTCAATCTGACAGACGGTCTGGACGGGCTGGCCATCGTGCCGATCATGATCGCGGCGGCCTCCTTCGGCGTTATTGCCTACCTGTCGGGTAACGCGGTCTTCGCCGAATATCTGCAGATCCACTTCGTTCCTGGCACGGGTGAACTGGCCGTAATCCTTGGCGCGGTCATCGGCGCCGGCCTAGGCTTCCTCTGGTTCAACGCGCCGCCCGCCGCCATCTTCATGGGCGACACCGGCTCGCTCGCGCTCGGTGGCCTGATCGGTGCGATCGCGGTGGCCACCAAGCACGAGATCGTGCTGGCGATCATCGGCGGCCTGTTCGTCATGGAGGCGCTGTCGGTCATCATCCAGGTAGGCTTCTTCAAGCTTACCGGTCGCCGCGTGTTCCTGATGGCGCCGATCCACCATCACTTCGAAAAACTCGGCTGGACCGAGAGCCAGGTGGTGATCCGCTTCTGGATCATTGCCGTCATCCTGGCGCTGGTCGGCCTGTCGACCCTCAAGCTGAGGTGAGCATGATCCCGGCGAGTTCCTTCCACGGCAGGCGCGTCGCGCTTTTCGGGCTTGGCGGCTCCGGCATCGCGACAGCGCGCGCCCTGATCGAGGGCGGCGCCGAGGTGCTGGCCTGGGACGACAATCCGGAAAGCGCTTCGCAGGCCCAGGCCAATGGCATCGGCACCGGCGATCTGCGCCACGCCGACTGGAGCGGCTTTTCCTCCTTCGTGCTTTCGCCCGGCGTGCCGCTGACCCATCCCAAGCCGCACTGGACGGTGGAGCTGGCGCGCGCCGCAGGCGTGGAGGTGATCGGCGACGTCGAACTGTTCGCGCGCGAGCGCACCGCACGCGCGCCGGATGCGCCCTTCATCGCCATCACCGGCACCAACGGCAAGTCGACCACCACGGCTCTGACGGCGCACATCATCAGTTCTTCCGGCCGCGACGCCCAGATGGGCGGCAATATCGGCCGCGCCGTGCTCACGCTCGAACCGCCGCAGCCCGGCCGGCACTATGTGGTGGAATGCTCTTCCTACCAGATCGATCTGGCGCCCTCGATCAACCCAACGGCCGGCGTGTTGCTCAACCTTACGCCGGACCACCTCGACCGCCATGGCACCATGCAGCACTATGCGTCGATCAAGGAGCGGCTGGTGGCAGGCAGCGATACCGCGATTGTGGGCGTTGACGATGTCTACTGCGCCCAGATCGCAGACCGGCTCGAAAAGGCCGGCAAGGATGTCATCCGCATTTCGAAACGGCTGCCGCTGACCGATGGCTATTTCGCCGACGGCACCGACCTGATGGAGGCCGTGCACGGGCGCTACAGCCGCATCGGCTTTCTGGAAGGCATCGGCTCGCTGCGCGGCCAGCACAATGCGCAGAATGCGCTTGCCGCCGTCGCAGCCTGTCTCAAGGTCGGGCTCGACCTTGGCGAGATCCAGGCTGGCCTCGAGAGTTTCCCCGGCCTCGCGCACCGTATGGAGCAGGTGGGCCGCAAGGACCATGTGCTGTTCGTCAACGACTCCAAGGCCACGAATGCCGATGCTTCGGCGCCGGCGCTGTCGAGCTTCCCGCGCATCTACTGGATCGCGGGCGGGCTGCCGAAGGAGGGTGGCATCGAACCGTTGCGCGGCTTCTTCCCGCGCATCGCCAAGGCCTATCTGATCGGCGAGGCCGCGCCTGCATTCTCCGCAACGCTTGGCGAGGCCGTGCCCTACGAGATTTCCGGCACGCTTGCTGCGGCCGTGGAACATGCGGCGCATGATGCCGCGCGAGACGATTCCGGCGAAGCGGTCGTGCTGCTCTCGCCGGCTTGTGCAAGTTTCGACCAGTTCAAGAATTTCGAAGTGCGTGGCGACGCCTTCAAGGAGGCGGTGGCCGCGATCGACCGGATCACGCTGATCGGAGGGACGAGATAATGTCTAGCCGCCTCGACAGAAGCCCCGTCGCCGTCTGGTGGCGAACGGTGGACCGCTGGTTCCTCGCCGCCTTCCTGTCGCTGATGGGACTGGGCATCGTGCTTTCATTCGCGGCCAGCCCGGCGGTGGCAGAACGCATCGGGCTCGACAGCTTCCATTTCGCAACGCGCCAGATCTTCTTCACCATCCCGGCCTTGGCCGTGATGATCGCGGTTTCGTTCCTGCAGGCCCGCGAGGTGCGGCGCATGGCGCTTATCATGCTGTGCATTTCGCTGGTCCTCATGGTGGCGGTTCTCTATGTCGGCGTTGAGGTGAAGGGCGCTCGGCGCTGGGTGTCGTTTGCCGGCGTCTCCGTGCAGCCGTCGGAATTCCTCAAGCCGGCCTTCGTCATCGTCTGTGCCTGGCTGTTTGCCGAGCATGCCCGCCAGCCCGACATTCCGGGCAACCTGTTTGCCATGATCCTGCTTGTGCTTGTCGTGGCGCTTCTGGTTGCCCAGCCCGACCTCGGCCAGACCATGCTGGCGGCGGGCACATGGGGCGTCATGTTCTTCATGGCCGGAATGCCATGGGTGTGGATCATCATGCTGGGACTTCTCGGCGCGGGCGGCCTGGCGGCGGCCTACACGATATTCCCCCACGTCGCCGGCCGTATCGACCGCTTCCTGACCGGCGAGGGCGATACATTCCAGGTCGACATGGGGCGCGACGCGGTCATCAATGGCGGCTGGTTCGGCGTCGGCCCGGGGGAGGGCACGGTCAAGCGCGTCATCCCCGACAGCCATGCCGACTTCGTGTTCGCGGTGGCGGGCGAAGAGTTCGGCATCGTGCTGTGCATTATCATCATGTCGCTGTTCGCCTTCATCGTGCTGCGCGGACTGTCCATTGCGCTGAAGGAGCATGATGACTTTACCCGCTACGCCGTTGCGGGTCTTGTGGTTGTGTTCGGCCTGCAGTCGGTGATCAACATGGGCGTCAATCTGCAGCTCATGCCGGCCAAGGGCATGACGCTGCCGTTCATCTCCTATGGCGGCTCCTCGCAGATCGCCATTGCGATTTCGATGGGCATGGTGCTGGCCCTGTCGCGCAAGAAGCCGGAAAGGCGCAAGCAACTCGGCCTCCCCGGCGTGTCCGGGCATGCCTTGGCGGCGGAATGACATGGCTGAGAAAACGATCCTGCTCGCTGCCGGAGGCACCGGCGGCCATCTCTTTCCGGCCGAGGCGCTGGCACATGAGCTGATCTCGCGCGGCTGGGAGGTGCATCTTGCCACCGACG
>JAEWHN010000125.1 GCA_023387775.1 Pseudomonadota bacterium
CCCACCGACCGGCAGGTCACGCTGGTGACCGAGCCCTATGTCGATCCCTTTTTCAGCGCCAATATCTGGCTGGTGCGCGGGGCGGATGCGGATCTGGTGGTGGACACTGGCATGGGCTTGCGGCCGCTGCGGCCCGTGCTCGACCTGACGCCGGGCAAGCCGGTGCTGGCGCTGGCCACCCATATCCATCTCGACCATGTCGGTGGGCTCCATGAGTTCGAGCACCGGCTGGGGCCGCGCCAGTCGGCCGAAGCCTTCGCGACCATGCCCGACGCGCTGACCTTCGCCGAAGAATATCGCGAAATCGAGCGGCCGGTGACAAGGCTACCTCATCCCGGATGGACGCCCGCCGACTACCGGCTGAAGCCCGCGCCACTGACGCGCATTCTGGCCGAAGGCGACGTGATCGATCTCGGCGATCGCCGCTTCACGGTACTGGAACTGCCCGGCCACTCGCCCGACGGCATCGGCCTGTTCGATGAAAAGAACGGCGTCTTCTTCAGCGGCGACGCGATCTATGACGACAGGCTGCTGGACGACATGCCGGGATCGGACAAGGCCGTCTACCGGGAGACGATGGAGCGGCTGAAGACGCTGCCGATCCGCATCGGCCATGGCGGGCATGGGCCGAGTTTTGATGCAACACGCATGCGCGAGATCATCGACGGTTATTTGGCCGTAGCGGGGATCTGATCGGCCGGCGTCGTCCCCCACGCGTATGTCCAGTTAAGCTTCACCCGCCCCGGACTGCCGGCTGAGACTCCGAGGCATGGGTCCCCGGAACCTGCGCACTTCGCTGCGCTCGTGCTCCGGCCCGAGGACGACGGGGGTGGAGGCGTCAGGGCGACGGCGGATTGGGGGCGTCCCCGCTAATCTGCGGGGCTGGACACCATAGCAGGGCCGCGCCGCCGTCAACGTCTCGCGTCAACCATTTGCGCCCGCGGCGCCTCCCTTCCGTCATCCTCGCGCTCCGAGCGTGAGCGAAGCGAGCGGCGAGGGGTTGCGGAGATCCAGGCCTCGACGGCCGCGCAGCCAGAGCCGTCGACGGGAGTCGACCCGAGGGCGACGGAAGTTTGGCGCCGTGCGGGAAGCCCCCACCCGTATGTCCAGGTCAAGTTTCTCCCTACACCGGACTGCCCGGTTGAGAGTCCGAGGCATGGGTCCCCGGAACCTCCGCACTTCGCTATCGCTCGTGCTCCGGCCCGAGGACGACGGAGGATTGGAGGCGTCCCCGCTAATCTGCGGGGCTGGGTTTGGGGGCATCCTCTAATCTGCGGGGGTTGCACGCGGCGTCAAAGATTTGCGCCGCTGCGCCTTCCCTCCCGTCATCCTCGCGCCCCGAGCGTGAGCGAAGCGAGCGGCGAGGGGTTGCGGGGATCCAGGCCTCGGCGGCCGCGCAACCAAAGCCGTCGACGGGATTGGACCCGAGGACGACGGAAGTTTGGCGCCGTCCTCGCCAAGCCTCCATGCTGCGTCCAGTTCAAGTTTCACCCTACACCGGACTGCCCGGCTGAGAGTTCGAGGCATGGGTCCCCGGAACCTCCGCACTTCGCTTGCGCTCGTGCTCCGGCCCGAGGACGCCGGAAGTTGGTATCGTCCCCGATAATCTGCAGGGCTTGGCGTCGTCCGGACAATCCAGGCTCAGGCGCCGGTGTTCCAGCCGGAGATCGACTTCACTTCAAGGAAATCCTCCAGGCCCCACTTGCCGCCTTCGCGGCCGAGGCCCGACTGCTTGTAGCCGCCGAACGGGCTGCCAGGACCGCGCGAGGAACCGTTGAGTTGCACCATGCCCGAGCGCAGGCGGCGTGCCACGCGGTGGGCGCGTTCCTGGCTGCCGGTCTGGATGTAGCCCGACAGGCCGTAGGGCGTGTCGTTGGCGATGGCGATGGCCTCTTCCTCGGTGTCGAAGGGGATCATCGCCAGCACCGGGCCGAACACTTCCTCCTGCGCGATGCGCATGTCGTTCGACACATCGGCGAACACCGTCGGCCGCACGAAGTAGCCGCGATTGAACCCCTCCGGACGGCCGGTGCCGCCGGCGACGAGGCGCGCGCCTTCCTTGATGCCGGCCTCGATCAGGCCCTGGATCTTGTCGAACTGGAGGGCCGAGATGACGGGGCCGATATGGTCGCCATCCTCGGAGGGGTTGCCGACAGCGGTCTGCTCGGCGGCCTCGCGGGCCACCTCGACCGCCTGATCGTAGACCGAGCGCTCGACCAGCATGCGCGTGGGCGCATTGCAGGACTGGCCGGTGTTTTCGAAGCAATGCGCAACGCCGCGCTTGACCGCAACCGTCACGTCGGTGTCGGCAAAGACGATGTTGGGCGACTTGCCGCCGAGCTCCAGCGTCACGCGCTTGACCGTCTCGGCCGCCGCCCTGGTGACGGCGATGCCGGCGCGGGTCGAGCCGGTGAACGACATCATGTCGATGCCGGGGTGGCGCGACATCGCCTCGCCCACGGTCGGGCCATCGCCATTGACCATGTTGAACACGCCGGCCGGGAAGCCTGCTTCTTCCATGATCTCGGCAAAGACGATGGACGACATCGGCGCGATCTCGGACGGCTTCAGCACCACGGTGCAGCCGGCGGCGAGCGCGGGCACGACCTTGAGGGTGACCTGGTTCATCGGCCAGTTCCACGGCGTGATGAGGCCGCAGACGCCGATCGGCTCATGCACGATGCGGTCGTTGGGGGCGATGTCGCTGAGCTGGTGCTCGAATTCGAATTCCTTCAGCGCGCGAATGAAGTTCTTGATGTGATAGGCACCCACGGAAGCCTGCGACTCGGTGGCGAGCTTGATCGGCGCGCCCATTTCGGACGAGATGGCCTTCGACATGTCGGGCAGGCGGCGCTTGTAGGCGGCGAGCAGCTTTTCGAGATATTCGAGGCGCTCCTCGCGGCTGGTAAGGCTCCAGTTCTCGAATGCCTTGCGGGCGGCGGCAACGGCCTTGTCGACATCGGCGGCCGAGCCCAGTGAGATGACGGCGAAGGGCTGCTCGTCGGCCGGGTTGATGACCTCGAGCTCCCTTGGCGTGACCGGCGCGGTCCAGCGTCCGTCGATGAAGAAATCGGTCTTGCGCAGCATGAAGCTCTCCTTTGCAACGGCTTTCAGGAAGATGACGGCCCGGCGCCAGTCTTTCCGCAATGATTGCGACCTGGGCTCTAGTTAGCAATGAAGCCATGGCCGTTCAAACCGGGGGCGGGCGGAAAATGACTGGGCCAGAGGCAAGCAATCCTGCCGGGTGATTGTCAGGATGGTTTTCGCCTTGGGATTGCGCTGGCCAGAACTGCCTGTATAAGTCCGCTCCCTTCGAAAAGAGCAACCGCCATGTCCATCATATCCGGGTCGCGCCGCAAGGCGGCCATCGCCTTCATACTCGTGACCGCGGTTCTCGACATCGTGGCGATGGGCATCATCATTCCGGTGCTGCCGTCGCTGATCGTGGAATTCACCGGTTCGAACGCCGAGGCCGGCTGGATCAACGGCGTGTTCGTGGCGCTGTGGGCAGGCATGCAGTTCGTGGCCTCGCCGGTGATCGGCTCGCTCTCCGACCAGCACGGACGCCGCCCGGTGATCCTGCTTTCCACCGCCGGGCTTGCGGCCGACTATGTGCTGATGGCCGTGGCGCCGAACCTGTGGTGGCTGGCGCTGGGGCGCATCGTTGCCGGCATCACCTCCTCGAGCTTCACCACGGTGTTTGCCTATATGGCCGACATCACCGCGCCCGAGCACCGCGCGCGCGGCTACGGGTTGATCGGTGCTGCCTTCAGCGCCGGTTTCGTGGCCGGGCCGCTTCTGGGCGGGGTGCTGGGCGAGATTTCGCCGCGCGCGCCGTTCTGGGTGGCGGCGGCGATGAGCGGGCTGGCCTTCCTCTACGGGCTGTTTGTCCTGCCGGAATCGCTCGCGCCGGAAAAGCGCATGAAATTCTCGTGGAAGCGTGCCAACCCGTTCGGCGCGATGATGCTCTTGCGCTCGCACACCGAACTTGCCGGCCTGGCGATCGTGAACTTCCTGCTGCACTTCGCGCACCACGTGTTTTCGGCGGTGTTCGTGCTCTATGCCGCCTATCGCTTCGGCTGGCATGCCTGGGAAGTGGGCGTGCTGCTGGCGATGGTGGGCGTGCTGGACATGCTGGTGCAGGGGCTGCTGGTCGGGCCGATGGCAAAACGCTTCGGCGACCGCGCCACCATGGTGTTCGGGCTGTTCGGCGGCGCCATCGGCATCGCCTGGATGGGGCTGGCGCCGACGAGCCTGCTGTTTACGCTTGCCATGTTCCCCAATGCGCTGTGGGGCCTTGCCATGCCCACGCTGCAATCGCTGATGACGCAGCGCGTTTCCGAATCCGAGCAGGGCCAGTTGCAAGGCGCCAATATGAGCGTGGCGAGCGTTGCCGGCGTGGTCTCGCCGCTGTTCTTCGGCGCGGTCTATTCCTTCACGGTGAAGGAGGGATCGTGGCTGCCCTATCCTGGCGCCGCCTTCCTGATCGCTTCCTTCGTGCTCCTGTGCGCGGCGCTGCTGGGCTGGGCCGTGGCGCGGCAGGCCACGAGGCGGGAAGCACAAGCGCTTTTATAAACGCTTCCCGGCCGGGCCTTCGGGCACGGCCGGAATTGAGCGGTCCGCCACAATCCGCGCGGCCCGGAACCGCCCGTCTCCGGCACATCGTTGCGAGGCGACAGCTCGGCTCAGCCAAATGCCTGGCCGTCACCTCCCAAGCATATCCCCATAATTCGAAAGGTTAACCGCAGGTTAACCGGTAGTCTTACGCGTTGACGCAAATCCGCGCAGGCGTCTGACAAACTGTTTCCAAGAGACTCCAAAGTTGTCCGTTTGCCACGGAACCGCCAGTTGTTCGCCGCAATTGGCGCCCCATTTGGCTCTTAACCGCATGGGCAACCGATTAACGGAGCCTTATCGAAACGATGAAGAAGATCCAGACCGCGATCCCCACGGTAACGCTGCTGGCTGGCCTTTTTATGGCCGCCTCCACCGCAACCGCCTCTGCCCAGTGCGGACGCGCCTCCTGGTACGCTCTCAACTCAAAGACCGCTTCCGGCGAACGGATGAACCCTTCGGCGATGACCGCCGCCCACCGCAGCCTGCCCTTCGGCACCAAGGTGCGCGTCACCAACAAGGACAATGGCCGCAGCGTCGTGGTGCGCATCAACGACCGCGGCCCCTTCATCCGCGGCCGCGTGCTGGACGTGTCCAAGGCCGCCGCCCAGAGCCTGGGCTTCATCGGCTCGGGCCACACCGCGATCTGCCTCAGCCGCGAAAGCTGAACATCCTTCCGTCACACACCCGCCGCGCCAAATGGCGCACAGGACACCCGTCGTGGGGGCACCGGTGTTGGGTTCGTCTCGATCAGATCAGGACGCGCGGCTCGAACCTGCCCCTGACAGGCAGGTCGAGCAGGAAGGTCTGGCCGGCCAGCGGATCGGCGCTGCGGGCCGAATCGTCCATGCCTTCCCAGGCGCTGGTGACGGCGAGGCGGTCGGCGCCCGCGCCGATGAATGCCGGGCATGACGGCTGGCGCGCGGGCACCGCAACGCTGCGGATGCGGCGGCCCTCGGGCGAATAGGCGTCGATGCAACCCGCGCCCCAGCGGGCGTTCCACAACACGCCGTCGGCATCGACCACCGAGCCGTCGAGGCCGCCCTTGTCGCCGCGATGGTCGAAGAACACCTGCTTTTCGCCCGTCGGCAGGCCGGTTGCCGGGTCGCAGGCGAGGCGGAACAGCACGTTTTCCTTGGTGTCGGTGTAGTAGGCGGTGGTGCCGTCCGGCGAAAAGCAGATCGAATTGGGGATGGAGACGTTCCCCACCAGCTTGCGCACTTCGCCCTTGAAGAACCAGTAG
>JAEWHN010000202.1 GCA_023387775.1 Pseudomonadota bacterium
GTGTCATGCCAGGAAGGATCACTGGCATAAATCCTAGCGATTAGAAAAATTCATTGGCGCAACCCGTTGGACCACGGATACGGTCCACTGGTCCACAAAAGATAAAGCATAACGCCTGACCGGGGAATTACTGATGCCACAGAGAAACGATTCGGCCATATGGTCGGGACTGTTCCGGATATCCGCAGAATCCGGCCAGACGCTTCAGGCACAGATCCGGCAGGCCATCGTCGCAGCCATTCTCGACCGGCAGATCGCCGCTTCCATGCCGCTGCCTTCCTGCCGCATCCTGGCCGAGAAGCTCGGCGTTGCGCGCGGCACCGTGGTGCTGGCCTTCCAGCAGCTCGTCGACCAGGGCTTCCTCGTGGCGCGCGAAAGGCGCGGCCACTTCGTCAACCCGGAAGTGCTGGCCACCCCCGCCAAGCCGCAGCACAAGACCGGCGAGCAGGCCAGCGAAATAGACTGGAAGGCGCGGCGCCAGATCCCCGCCAGCGACATGCCGCGCGCGGCCAAGCTCGACAACTGGATCAAGTCTTCCTACCCCTTCGTCTATGGCCAGTTCGACCCGGCGCTGTTTCCCACCGCCGAGTGGCGTGAATGCAACCGCATGGCGCTTGCGGTGCTGGAAATCCGCAACTGGGCGGCCGACATGGTCGACCGCGACGACCCGCTGCTGATCGAGCAGATCCAGGCCCGGCTCCTGCCTCGGCGCGGCATCTTCGCCAACCCCGACGAGATCATCGTCACGCTGGGCGCGCAGAACGCGCTCTACATGCTGGCCACGCTGCTGATGACCAAGGGCAGCAAGGTCGCGATGGAGGACCCCGGCTATCCCGATGCGCGCAGCATCTTCCAACTGGCGGGCGCCGAGTTGCATCCGACGCCGGTCGACGAGGACGGCATCGTCACCTCGGCCATTCCCTCCGACGCAGGCTTCGTCTTCGTGACGCCAAGCCACCATTGCCCGACCATGGTGTCGCTGAGCGCCGAGCGGCGGCAGGACCTTCTGGCGCGCGCCAGCCGAAACAACCAGATCATCATCGAGGACGGCTATGACAGCCAGTTGCTCGACGAGGCGCCGCAGCAGGCGCTGAAGAGCATCGACCGCTCCGGCCGCGTCATCTATGTCGGCTCCATGTCCAAGACGCTCGCCCCGGGCCTGCGTCTTGGCTACATCGTCGCCTCCGCCGACCTGATCGCCGAACTGCGGGCGCTGCGCCGTTTCGTGCTGCGGCATCCGCCGTCCAACAACCAGCGCGCGGTGGCGCTGTTCCTGTCGCTCGGCCATCACGAAGCGCTGGTGCGCCGCTTGTCGTCCGCCTTCGACGAGCGCCGCAAGCGCCTGATCCAGGCCATTGATGCCTTCCTGCCCGACTGGCGCCCGACCGTCACGTCCGGCGGCACTTCGCTGTGGCTGGAAGGACCGCGCGGCACGGATGCCCGCAGCCTCGCCGAGGCGGCTGCCTCGCGCAGCGTCATCATCGAGCCCGGCGACCGCTTCTTCGATCGGGCCGACAAGCCGTCGCGCTTCATGCGGCTCGGCTTCTCTTCCATAGCTCTCCAGCACATCGAGCCCGGCATTCGCGAGCTGGCGACGGCCGCCGGCCGCCGGCCTGCGGCCGCCTGAAGCACCGCACGCGGCCGGGCTTTCCCGGCCGCTCTTCAGGCGAAAATCCTGGCACATCTGGCGGCAATACGTGGCCCATACGCGTGGCCCATTGGTCGCTGCATAGTCTCCACCATAGGGGAACCAGGCCGCGCGACCGGAGGCACATTCGGCGCGAGCAGGCCAGTGAGTATGGTGGAGGTTTTCGCATGTCGAGCGCGCTCGAACAGCATGACATCGTGGCAGCAGACCAGAGGTCTCGCAGGTCCGGCGGCCGGGAGGCGCGCCGTGCGCTTCGCGCCGCCCCGCTGGCCGAGGATGTCCGGCCCATCCGGCCCGGACTGGAGGGCGGCAGGTATAAGCCGTTGGGCCAGAACGATCTGGAGCGCATCCATGAATCGGTGCTGACGCTGCTCGAAACAGTCGGCTTCGCCAATGCGATCCCGAGCTGCATCGAGGCGCTGACGCGGGTCGGCGCCACCTATGGCGAGGACGGCCGCATCCGATTCCCGCGCGAGCTGGTGCTGTCGACGATCAAGAATGCCGCGCGCAACTTCACGCTCTATGGCCAGGACCCCAAGCACGACATGGTGATCCAGGGCACGCGCGTGCACTATGGCACGGCAGGCGCGGCGGTCCACCTCGTGGATGTCGAGAAGCGCGAGTACCGCGAGTCGCTGCTGCAGGACATCTACGATGCCGCGCGCATCGTAGACGGGCTCGACAACATCCACTTCTTCCAGCGGCCGATGGTGCCGCGCGACGTTCCCGACCCGCTCGATATGGACTTCAACACGCTCTACGCCTGCGTGATGGGCACCTCGAAGCATGTCGGCACCTCGTTCACCGTGCGCGAGAACGTGGCGCCTGCGCTGGAGATGCTCTACGCAATCGCCGGCGGCGAGGAGAACTTTCGCGCCCGGCCGTTCGTTTCCAATTCCAACTGCTTCGTCGTGCCGCCGATGAAGTTTGCCGAGGATGCCTGTGGGGTGCTCGAAGCCTGTGTGGAGGGCGGCATCCCCATCCTGCTGCTTTCGGCGGGGCAGGCTGGCGCGACCGCGCCCGCGGCGATTGCCGGTGCGGTGGTGCAGGCGGTGGCCGAGGTGCTGGCCGGCCTCGTCTATGTCAACGCGCTGAAGCCCGGCCATCCGGCGATCTTCGGCACCTGGCCCTTCGTCTCGGATCTGCGCACCGGCGCCATGTCGGGCGGTTCGGCCGAGCAGGCGCTGCTGACGGCGGCCTGCGCGCAGATGGCGCAATTCTACGATCTGCCGGGTGGTTCGGCCGCCGGCATGGCGGATTCGAAGCTGCCCGACATCCAGTCCGGCTACGAAAAGGGCATCACCAAAGTCATGGCCGGCCTGTCGGGGCTCAACCTCGTCTATGAATCGGCCGGCATGCATGCCTCGCTGCTCGGCTTCTGCCTGGAAAGCCTGATCATCGACAACGACATGCTGGGTCACTGCCAGCGCTGCGTGCGCGGCATCGAGGTCACCGACGAGGCGATGTCGATCGATACGATCACCGAGGTCTGCCTCAACGGTCCCGGCCACTATCTCGGCAACGACCAGACGCTGAGGCTGATGCAGACCGAATATTTCTATCCGGCCATAGGCGACCGTTTCAGCCCCAAGGAATGGAACGAGAAGGGCAAGCCCGACATATTGCAGCGGGCCATCGCCGAGAAGAAGCGCATTCTGGCCGAGCGCTTCCCGCGCCATGTTCCGCGCGCCATCGACGACAAGCTGCGCGCGCGCTTTGAGAACATCCTGCTGCCGCGCAGCGGCATGGGCGGGTAGGACGCCGGAAAGGAAAGCGGCCGGTGCGGCCGCATTCCGAACCGCCGACGCTCAGCGCCAGAGGTTGTATTTCGGCCAGTCGTCCTCGGAAATCCTGTCGCCAATCTCGTAGCGGAACGACAGCACCTTCATGCGGTCGTGGGCGGTGCGGCAGTTGTAGGAGAGGCGATACCACTGCCCCTTGGCGCGGAAGGCGGCGCCCGGGCTCTCGATCGCGTCGCCGTGCAGCGTCGGCGTCTTGATCGCATAGGCGACGACGCGGTCCGGCTTGTAGGGGTTCGCGTCGCGCGCGATGCGTTCCAGTGCCTCGGCATCGCAGCGCTGTTCAAGCCGGGTGTCGGGGTCGAGTTTCAGGAGGCCGACCTTCAGTCGCGCATCGAGCGCCACCGCCGGCGAAGCGAGCACCAGCAGTGCCGACGCAGTGAGACAGAGTTTTCTCATGACGGGCAGGTGCATCATATTCGCTGGCCCAAATCAAGGCGGCATGGCCCGCGCCCGCTGGAACCAAACCGCGCATGCGCCGTTCTTGTCCATTGCGCTTTGAGGAGAGGAAAGCCATGGGCCCCCGTCTGGTTCTCGGATCTATTGTCGTGGCACTCCTGGCCGGCGGCCATGCCCAGGCGCAGAATGCCCCTCAGCTTTTCCCTCCCGAAGGGGCGATCAAGCTTTCCGAAATCGTCGCCAAGGTCGAGAAACGGGACCAGTTCCGCTATGTCAGCGAAATCGAGTGGAACGAGGACGGCTACTACGACGTGATCTATCACACCGCCGACAAGGCCAAGGTTGAGATCAAGATCGATCCGAAAACCGGCCAGGCGCGTTGAGGCAGTTCATCGGTCGTGCCGGCGAATCCGCGGTGGCATCGAAGCAAAAAAACCGTTTTCGAACAGTAGACATCCCGCCGCCAATCGCCCAATCTGTGCCCAGAAAAAGCATTGCTGCCTAACAGGGCGACCTGAGCCGGAGGAGCATGACAAAAGGGTGGACGCTGTACGACCGGCGATTGGCATGGGCTCTCGTTGCTCCCACCTTTCTGCTGCTGCTGTTTTTCCTGCTGTTACCAATCGCAGTAATGGCAGCCTACACCTTCTTCACCTTTGTCACGGCCGGCGTCGAAACAAGCGCGCTGACCTTCGACAACTGGAAGGAATTCCTGTTCGACAGCTACTATCACGGCTTTCTTTTCAAGACGGTGCGGGTCGGCGCGATGACGGCCGTCATCTGCGCGGTTCTCGGATACTTCCCGGCCTATTTCATCTGGGCCACGACGTTCCGGCACAAATGGCTGCTGCTGCTGCTCCTCATCGTGCCGTTCTGGATCAGCTTCACCATCCGCACCTTCTCGTGGATCCACATCCTCGGCGAGCAGGGGCTCATCAACGTCACGCTGCTCAAGCTTGGCATCATCTCAGAGCCGCTGCCGATGCTCTATACCGAGGGAGCGGTCATCATGGGGCTGCTGCATTTCCTGCTGCCCTACATGATCCTCAACGTCTATGTGAGCCTTGAGAGCATCGACCGCACCTTGATTTCCGCAGCCCGCTCCATGGGCTGCACCAGCGCGCAGGCGTTCCGGGAGGTCACCCTACCATTGTCGCTGCCGGGCCTGGGCGCGGGGCTGCTGTTGTGCTTCGTGCTGGCCGCCGGAAGCTATGTGACGCCGCAGCTGCTGGGTTCGGGCCGTGACGCGCTGTTCGGCAACCTGATCTATGACACCATCATGGGGCAGCTGAACTGGCCGCTGGGCGCCACGCTATCCATCGTCCTGTTCGTGCTGCTGGGCTGCGCGGCCGCCGCCTATACACGCTACATGGGCATGTCGCAGATCATGAAGGGCCTTGGCGGATGAGCGAGCGTCGCAGCGACCGCGAAGGCAGATGGGCCTGGCGGCTGACCGGCGCGATTACGCTTCTCGTCTATATCTTCATGTTCGCGCCCATCGCGGCCACCGTCATCCTCTCCTTCAATTCGTCCATGTTCGGCGGCTTCCCGCTCACCGGGTTCAGCCTGCACTGGTACGAAAAGCTGCTGTCCAACGAGCAGGTTCTCACCGCGTTCAGAACCTCATTGTGGATTGCGCTGGTGACGGCAGCTGTCACGACGGGCCTGGGTATCATGGTCGCCTTCGCGCTGGTGCGCTTCCAGTTTCCGGGCAAGCAGTCCTTCGGAACTCTGGTCATCTTGCCGGCGCTGGTGCCCGAAACGATTTTGGGCGTGGGGCTGCTGGTGCTGATCAAGGCGGTCGACCAGCCGCGAACCATCTGGCTGCTTTTGCTCGGCCACATCCTTCTGGCGCTGCCCTATGTGGTGCTGGTGGTGCAGGCGCGCATGGTCGGCATCAGTCGCACCTACGAGGAGGCCGCCCTGTCGCTCGGGGCACCGCGGCTGGCGTCGTTCCGCGAAATCACCCTGCCGCTGCTCGTTCCCGCGGCCGTCGCCGGCGTGCTGCTGGCCTTCACCATTTCCTTCGACAACACTTCCGCCAGCCTGTTCTGGCGTCCCGCCGGCGTCGAGACGATGCCGACGCAGATACTCTCCATGCTGAAGATCTCGGTCAGCCCCGAGGTCAACGCGCTGGGCACGGTGATGATCCTGGTCACCGTCGGCGTGCCGCTGATCGGCGGCCTCATGCTGCAAGGTTTCACCCGCTTGATGAAGCGCGTTGGTGGAAGAGGGAACACATAACGAAAAAGAGGGAACGCAAAATGAAAATGTCGACTACGACGCGACTGGAACGGCTGAGCGAGCGTCATGCCAACGGGGACATCAGCCGCCGCAATTTTCTGACCCTGACGGCGGCCGCCGCTGCCGCGACGGGGCTTTCCATGCCCTGGATGGGCCGCGCGCTGGCCGCCGCCACGGAAGTTCGCTTCGACGGCTGGGGCGGCGTGGTGCAGGAGGCGATCGATAAATACGCCTTCCAGCCCTATACCCAGAAGACCAGCATCAAGGTGGTGCAAGGCACCTTCGGCGACGAGGACGAGGTCATCACCAAGATCAAGACCTCGAAGCCGGGAGACTTCCAGGTCATCCACTCCTCGGGCGTCAACTACTACATCAAATATGTGAATGCCGGCTTCAATTCGGAGATCAACGAGGCCAACATTCCCAATATGGCGAATGTCCTGGTGCCGATGATCGAGCCCTTCCGCAAGATCACGCCCAAGATCTCGGCCGTGCCCTACGACTACGGCACCACCGGCCTCGCCTACAACAAGAACGTCATTTCGGACGACGAGGCTAGGGAAAAGGGCGTCGGCCTGCTGTTCGACAAGAAATATGCCGGCAAGGTGGGCGGCTACGCGGACATGACCACGCGCGTCTGGTATGCCGCGCTCCATTCGGGCCAGGACCCCAACAACATCACGGACATGGAGGCCGTCTGGGCGAAGGTGCGCGAGAATCGCGACCTGGCCAAGAAGTTCTGGAGCTCGGGCGCCGAGTTGATGGACCTGTTGTCGAAGGGCGAGATCGTGGTCACGGACGCCTGGTCCGGCCGCATCGCGGCGCTGCAGCAGCAGGGCCACCCGATCGGCTATCTTGATCCCGCCGGCTCCTATGCCTGGATGGAGGACATGCTGGTCGTCAAGGGCTCGCCGATGGCCGAATGCGAGGAACTGATCAACTTCATGCTCGAGCCCGCCACGGCAATCGCGGTTGCCGAAGGGCAGAACTATCCCCCTTCGCTCGATCCTACCAAGGTGAAGATGACCGAGAAGATCGAGTCGCTGCCGGCCTACGACCCGACGGGATCGATGAAGGCGCTGACCTTCGCCGACCCGATCTACTGGGCGGAGAACGAAGACGCCTGGACCAAGCAGTGGGATAGGATCGCCAAAGGTGCGTGACAGCCTCGACACCACATCGCAGATGCCCCGGCCGGTCGTGGCCGGGGCAATCCTGGCCGGCGAGGATGCCCCGCTCGTTCGCGGCGACCATTCGCTGCAGCAGCCGGCGGTGGAATTCAGCAATATTGACATTTCCTATGGCAAGTTCGTCGCGGTTCGCGACTTTTCGCTCAGCATCGCCAAGGGCAGCTTCGTCACTCTTCTGGGGCCGTCCGGCTGCGGAAAGACGACGATCCTGCGCTCGATCGCCGGGCTGGTCGACATCTCCCGGGGGCAGATTTCGATTGGCGGCAGGCGGGTCGACGACGTTCCGATCTACAAGCGCAATATCGGCCTGGTGTTCCAGAGCTATGCGTTGTTCCCGCACAAGAGCGTCTTCGACAATGTCGCCTTCGGCCTGAAATACAGGAACGTGCCCAGGCCCGAGATCGTCCGCCGGGTGGAAAAGGCGCTCGAGATGGTGCGGCTTCCCGGCAGCGGCAAGAAGCTGCCGTCGCAGCTTTCCGGCGGCCAGCAGCAGCGCATCGCGCTGGCGCGCGCCATTGTCTTTGAGCCGGAAGTGCTGCTGCTGGACGAGCCGCTGTCGGCGCTCGACGCCAACATGCGCGAAGAGATGCGCGTCGAGATCAAGAAGATCCAGAAGGAGACGGGCATCACGGCTATCTTCGTGACCCACGATCAGGAAGAGGCCCTGTCCATGTCAGACCAGATCGTGGTCATGAACGCCGGCACGGTCGAGCAGATCGGAACGCCCGAGCGGGTCTATCAGGAACCGGCCACCGCATTCGTTGCCGATTTCCTCGGCAAGGCCAACATGCTGGCCGGAGTGGTTTCGGGGATGGACGGCCACACGGCCACAATCGCGCTCTCGGCCGGGCAGGTCGTCAGGGTGGCTCCGCCAAGGGCGCTGGTGCCGGGGGCGGGCGTCACCGTCGTCGTTCGGCCGCAGAAGCTGCTCCTGGGCGTGGTGGCTGGTGCCAACAGGCTTTCCGGACGGGTGGTATCGGCCTCCTATCTCGGCGGCAGCGCCATCTACGAGATCGACATAGGCGGCAACAACACCGTTCGCGCCAATACGCTGATCGACGGCAGGATCATGCGCGAAGGCGAAACGGTGGAAGTCGGCTTCGAGCCGCAAGCATGCGTCCTTCTCGACGAGAAAGGGCGACGGATCGTCTAGCTGAACCGGTCGTTCTTCCGGGCGCGCTCACCCTGCGGTGGGCGCGTCGGCCAGCAAACCAGCTGCCGGGCCACGCTCTTCTACCGAGTCTTCGTCACAATCGACAAAGCCCCGGCAGCAAAAGGCAACAGGGCCGGTCATCACGGCCATGTCGCCAAAAATCTCGATCGTCAGCGGCCCTGCCGGAAGATGCACGGTGAACCGGCTGCTCTGGGTCAGCCCTCTCAGGCGCGCGGCGAATGCGGCCACGCAGGCTCCGGTTCCGCAGGCCTGTGTGGCAATGCCTGGGCGCTCCCAGACCGCGAGCCTGATCGTCTCGTTGTCGACGAGTTCTGCCACGCCGACATTCACGCCTTCCGGAAAGAGCGGATTGTTCTGTATCGGCGCGGCAGCCTGGGGCAGGTCGATCGCGCCGACATCATCGACGAAGAACACTGCATGCGGGTTGCCGATCCACAGGCCGACGCCATCGGCCAAGAGTCCGCTTTGAACTGGCAGGTGCAGCATGTCCACCTCCTGCGCCAGCGGAAAATCCCGCCAGTCCGTGCTGATCGGCCCCATCTCCACGCTGATGCGCATGGGCCCCGCGCGCCGGCATTTCAAAAGGCCGCCGCCGGTTTCCAGCAGCAGTTCTGTCCCGCCCGTTTCCTCCAGGAGCAGATGTGCCACGCAGCGCGTGGCGTTGCCGCAGGCCGAAACTTCGCGGCCGTCGATGTTGAATATTCGCATCGTGGCATAGGCGCCGGCAGCGTGGCCGGATGCGGAAGGCGGCTCGATGGTCAGGAGCTGGTCGCCGCCGACGCCGACATGCGTGTCGCAGATGCGCACTATGTCTTCGGTGCGAAAGCCGCGCCCGTCGACCCGCCGGTCGAATATCACGAAGTGGTTGCGCAGGCCGTGCATCTTCACGAAGGGCCGGCCGGTCCCGGCACCGGCGGACGCGTATTGCGACAGGAATTGCTGCAGGCTCATCGCGCGATCAATCCGGTGCCAGTTCCGGTATCAGAACACCGCCAGAGCCGTCAGGCAAGTCCCCTATGCACCAAGGCACCGGCCGCCAGCGACTTGATTGGACACGCCATCGCTCGAGTGAGAATATCTCCGCAAGGCCACTTCACACTGCAATTTCGGGGGCACTGAGCGAGAGACACGATCGTCCGTCAGGAGGAGTGCTTCATCATGGCAATCTGGCAACCCGACCCTTCCTTCTATCCGTCCCCGAGAATGGCCGCCAAGGCACCGAAGGAGATGCTGGCCTATGTGGCCGCTTTCGATCCGGATCGCAAAAAGCCCGACGCGCTGGCCGTGGTCGACGTAAATCCGGACTCGCCGACATATTCCCGCATCGTCGGGCAGGTCGAAATGCCGAATCTGGGCGACGAGCTGCATCATTTCGGCTGGAACGCATGTTCTTCATGCCTGTGCCCCAATGCGCCGCACCCGCATATGGAACGGCGCTACCTTGTCGTGCCGGGCCTGCGCTCGTCGCGGCTGCATATCATCGACACCAAGCCGGATCCGAGAAACCCCAAGATCGTCAAGGTCATCGAACCCGAGGAGATCGCCGAGAAAGCGGGCTATTCGCGCCTGCACACGATCCACTGCGGGCCGGAAGGCATCTACGTGAACGCGCTCGGCGATGCCGAGGGCAAGGCGCCCGGCGGCATATTCCTGCTCGATCCCGACAGCTTCGACGTTCTCGGCCGCTGGGAGGTGGACCGGGGTCCGCAGAAGCTTGCCTATGATTTCTGGTGGCATCTCGGCTACGACACGATGGTGACGAGCGAATGGGGAACGCCGGACACGTTTGAAAACGGGCTCGTGCCGGAAGTTCTGCTGGGCAGCAAATACGGGCGCAGGCTGCACTTCTGGGACCTGCACAAGCGCAAGCATCTGCAGGAGATCGACCTGGGACCGGAATACCAGCTGGTGTTCGAACTGCGCCCGGCGCACGACCCGACCAAGGCCTACGGCTTCGTC
>JAEWHN010000229.1 GCA_023387775.1 Pseudomonadota bacterium
CCCTACACCTATGTGACGACGAAGCAGTTTCTCTCGGTGTTCGGCCTGGAGACATTGCGGGATTTGGCGGATGTCGAGGCGCTGGAGGATGCGGGATTTGCTCTGGCGACATGCCGTTACGACAGAAGCCATGTCATGCGAATCGGAAGGCGATGATGCTTGAGTGAAGGACATTCAGCTCTGTTGTACAGAATCCGCCATGATTGCCGAGCGAGACTGGTTCGAATCCTTCCGGGGCAAAGGGGCGCCCAGCAGCTCCGCCGCCGAACGACCGCTTTGCGCCCATCTCGGCCATTCCCATCCGCGTCGCCACTTCCTGAAAGGGCTGAACGCTGCAGGTCGCGGACGCTTCCACGAACGGCACTGGTTCAGTACCGCTCCATCACTCCGGGCCGGGCAGGTTACCATCGACGTCGTCAGCCGAGCTTGCCAGGGACTGCCGCCTCGCGAACCGCAGGATCACGCCCAATGCGGCGGCGGCCGGTATCGCCAACAACAAGCCGATGAAGCCGAACAGCCATCCAAAGGCGAACAGTGCAAACATCATCCAGACCGGGTTGAGTTTGACGCGGCGACCGATAATACGCGGCGACAGGACGTAATCGGCAAGCATTTCTCCAACAATAAAGATGCCCCCCACGACAGCGACCGGCAGCCAGTTCGGCCAGAACTGGGCCAGCGCAACGCACACGGCCACGAAGAAGCCGCTGGCAGCCCCGAAATAGGGAACAAAACTGATGAGGCCCGCGGTGATTCCTATCAGAATGGCATGGTTGAGGCCGGTCATCTTGAGAGCTGTTGCGTAGAGCACGGCGAGAACGAGGCAGATAACGACCTGCCCGCGCACAAAGCCAGCGACCGTTTCGTGGATTTCGCGGCCAAGCGCCCGAACATCGTCGCGGTGCGCCGGGGGAAACCAGCCATCGACGGTCGCAATCATCCGTTGCCAGTCAATTGCGAGGTAAATGGCGATGACCGGCGCGACGACGAGCAGTGAAAGAAGGTGGATCACGGCCAGTCCGCCCGACCATGCCGAGCGAAGGAAGCCATCGAGCCAAGCGCTGCCCATCGCGCCCGCGACGTCGCCGGAGGGTGGCCCGATATGAAGCTCCTCGCCCATGATGCGGTGCAGCCAGGGACGGCTTGCATCGGTCATGAGCGACTGGAGGCGTGCGACATAGCGGGGAAACTCATCGAGAAAGAATCTGAGTTCGCCAATAATGGCCGGGAGCATGATCAAGAGAATGGCGATAAGCCCCGCGAACAGCGGCAGGAAGACGACGAGAGCGGCAAAGGAGCGACCAATTCCAAACCGCTCCAATCTGTCGACCGCCGGAACGAGCAGATAGGCCAGCAATGCGCCGACGACGAACGGCAACAGGATTTGGTGCAACAGCACCAGCGCAAGCAAAGCGACAGCAGAGACCGCGATCCAGAACGTGGCTGGTTGCGCAAATCTCATCGAGTTTCTCCGCTGGCACCCCGGCGCTCCCTCCCCGCAAGAAGGGGGAGGGGGCACCGGGTGCCTCTATTTAACGGGTTGGCTAGTCGCTCGGGTGGTTCGCCAGGGATTTCTTGACCTGATCGAGGATGCCGCTGAGATTGTAGCTCTCGGGGGCTTGCAGCGGCGGGAACTTTTCGTAGGTCTCGAGGTGGCGCAGCCACAACTGCTGGCCGATCGGCAGCATGTTCCAATCGTACTGGAACGCGGTCGCCGGAGCGCCCAATGCGCCGCCAATGCTCAAGGCTGTCTTCTGATCGATGCCGACCGCCTGCTCGAAGGGGTCGCGCTTGATGTTCTGGACCAGGGTGAAGTGGAACGGGACGAGCGGCAGAATCCAGCCGGACGGCCCCGGTTGCGACATGGTGTAGTACATCTTCCAGTTCTTGTAGCGCACCGCGGACGGCGTCGCCCCTGAATAGTAGAAGAAGTAGTCACGTGGCGATTTCGCGGACTTGCCTTCGAGCATGTCGCGCTGGTCGAAGCCATCAAGTGTCGTCTTGACGATGCCTGGATACTGCCCCGCTTCGATTTGCTGCTTCAGCCCATCCCCCTTGGGGCCGCCGGCGATGTCGACCAGCGTCGGCACCCAGTCGAGGGCGGCGAACAATTGGTTGTTGACCGTACCCGGCTTGATCGCGCCCGGCCAACGGATCACCATCGGCGCGCGATAACCGCCCTCCCAAGCCTCGCCCTTCTGGCCCTTGAACGGGGTAACGCCGCCATCCGGGAAGGTGATCGCCTCAGCGCCGTTGTCGGTGGTGAAGACCACGATGGTGTTGTCGAGCTGGCCCATGTCCTCCAGCTTCTTGAGGACGACGCCGATGTTGTCGTCCATCTGCTTCATGCCGGCTTCGTTCACACCCCAGTCCTTGCCGCCGCGCTCGCCGACCATGGCTTCGTATTTCGGCGACAGCACGGTCACGACATGCATGCGGGCCGGGTTGTACCAGACGAAGAAAGGCTTGTTGGTCTTCTTCGGATCGTTGCGGTCGAGGAAGTCGACGACCTTGTCCGAGATTTCCTCGTCCACCGTCTTGGAGCGCTCAAGCGTCAGCGGCCCCTCATCGGAACACATTTGGTTTTGCTCGGTGCCGTTGGCGGATTTGCACGACAGCACGTTCCGGGGTGGGGTGAGGCAGGTCGTGGTCTTGGCGTCGACTGCGCCCGGCACCTCCGCAATGCCGGGGATCGGCGTGTTGCGGCACGGTGGCGCGACGGTCTGAGTATTTGGATTCTTGTTGATGTCCGGGAAACTCACCTGCTGCATGGCATCGAGGTGATAGAGATAGCCCCAATATTCCTGGAAGCCATGTGCAGTTGGAAGCGCGGCGGTGTGGTCGCCGAGATGGTTCTTGCCGAATTCGCCGGTGGTGTAGCCAAGGTCGAGCAGAAATTTGGCCAACGCCGGCGTGCCGGGCTGCAGATAGGACGGGCTGCCCGGCAACTGTGGGGGGATCATGCCTGTGCGCAACGGATACATGCCGGTGAAGAAGGCATTGCGACCGGAGGTGCAGCTCTGCATGGCCACATAGTCGGTGAACATTGCACCTTCCTTGCCGATGCGGTCGATGTTCGGCGTTTCGCCAACCATCACGCCGCGATGGTAAATGCTCGGCTGCATCCAGCCAATGTCGTCACCCATGATGAACATGATGTTCGGTCGCTGTGGCGACTGCTGCGGTGGCGCGGGCTGTTGCTGCGCCTGTGCGAAGGACGCGGTGGCCATCACAGCCGAGAGCAGGGCCGTGCCCCCGACCAAGGCGGCTTTTGTCCATAGGCGTTTGAGGCGGGGCCTTCCATCGGTGGTCTCTGAGAACGCATGATCATCACTCATGGAGTGCTCCTCTCTCTGATGATGCAGCGGAATCCGACGTGGCTCATGGAAGTGTCGACGGGTTGCGGGTGACGCGCCGCCGGACGGTAGCGGCGGCAATAGTTCGGCGCGCACAGATGTGAGCCGCCCTTCAGGACCCGCCGGGGGATCTTCGCGCCCACCTGGCTGGCGTCAAAACTCTGCTCCTCACGTCCGCCGCGCGGATTCTGCGGAATGCAGCACGCCTTCGCCGCATCGGCCGGGTGCTTTGGCGTGTACCAGTCGCTCGTCCATTCCCAGACATTGCCGATCATGTCGTAAAGCCCATAGCCGTTGGGAGGGAATGACATGACGGGCGACGTGCGCTCGAAACCGTCCTGCGCCAGGTTCTGCCAAGGGAACTGGCCCTGCCAGGTGTTGGCCATGTGTCGACCATTGGGGGTCAACTCGTCGCCCCAGGCGAACTCTGCCTGGTCGAGCCCGCCGCGTGCCGCGTATTCCCACTCCGCCTCGGTTGGCAGGTCCTTGTTGGCCCAGCGCGCATAGGCCTCCGCGTCGAGGCAGGCGATGTGCACCACCGGGTGATCTTCCAGGCCCTTGATCGAGGAGCCCGGACCATATGGACGACGCCAGTTGGCCCCGAACTTGAAGGTCCACCACCGACTGAAGTCGTTGAGGCTCACCGGGTGATCCGGAGGGCTGAACACAAGTGAACCTGCCTTGAGCATGTGCGGCAGTGCGAACGGGTAGTCTTTCGGGTCTGGATTTCTCTCCGCCATGGTGACGTGCCCGGTGGCACGGACGAAGGCGCGGAACTGGCGGTTGGTTACAGGCGTCCGGTCCATCCAGAAGCCGTCGACAGCGGCCCGGTGGACCGGTGCCTCCTCAGGATAGTGCTGTTGCGATCCCATGCGGAACGTCCCGCGAGGAATCCAGACCATGCCGGGGCTTGGCGTCTTACTTCGGGGTTCCTCAGTGATCGGCGCAGCCCAGGCAATAGCCATCGAAAACAGCATCCTTCCTTTTTCCAGGATGATGACTGATCTTCGGGAGTTCTAGGGCGGGCGCTTGGAGTTTCAACCTTGACTCCGATGGCCCAATATTCATCTGATTAAGACTGGGTGTGAACGAGATATTCTCGTTCCTCGCCTCTCGGCGCCTAGTACTTGCGCGGCCGCGGACCTCTCGGCCTTGTCATGCCCGGCGCGCCAGGCATCGGCATTGACGCAGCAACTGTGGTCGTCAAAGCTTCTTTCAATGATCGCAAACGAAACGCAGGATGCGCGGACTCAAGAGTTGGAGCCGTTGCGCGTCATTTTTGGACGCCCGGCCTTCCGGCCGCCATCGAAGTTTGTTTCGAATTCGCGCCTGAGCTCACCCTCGCGCTTCAGGTAGCGGGAGGAAAAATGCATCGGCACGGCACGGGCCACGCCTGCCGCACGGGCGATACGTCCCGCCTGCGCGGCGGTCAAATGGCATCTTGAGGCGGCCAGCGCTCGATCCTCGTCGAGGTAGCCAGCCTCGATGAAAAACTGCCTGGCACCCTGTGCCAACGCGACGACGCGCGCCACGTTCTCCGGGCTGTAAAGCATGTCGGTCGCATAAGCGACCCGCTGTCCGGGACCGATCGTCAGTGCCTGGGTGGCCAACAGCTCAGCCAGCGGTATGTCTCGACGGCCGGCCGCAATTTTGGTGTCAGGCGCATCGCCGCGCCGAACAGATCGCTTGGCCTCGGTCAGCCAAGGCCCGATGGGCAGGCCGAGCTGATCCAGCCGGCTTTTTCGCGCATCGACCCTGACTTTCTCCTGCAACGCAAAGGCAAGGCTGGGGATTCCGTGATCCAACATCGCCCCTTCGACGCGAAACTCGTCATCCTCGAGAAGCACGCCAGAAGGCATCCGCGGCGGCTCGCCTGCCTCGCGCGCGAAGGCCGCCCGAGCCCTGAAAAGACTGCATCGCACGAACCCGGTCGGGGCCCAGTCGGCGACGGAGATCACCAGGTCGGCCGAATGCGTGCCGAGCAGGTTCCAGGTATATGCCCTGAGCTTGGCTGCGACCGCGTCTCCGAGCCCCGGCGGGCCGATCAAGTTGAGATTGGTTGGCTGGTAAAGCTGCGACCGAAGCAATTGATCAAAGCCCACGAAATGATCCATGTGCATGTGGGAGACGAAAACATGGCTCACGCGCACGATCTCGCGGCCGGAAAGCGGCGTCAGATATCCCAGGTCGAACAAAAGCGCGCGGCGCCGGAAGCGGAAATCGAGAAACAGGACGGGATCGGAGAACGGCTCGTTTACGAGTTTCGGCTGAATGAGGTCGGCCATGCACCAGATCCGGGACCGCTGCGGCCGGTCACGGGCCGGCCAGCTCGCTGATCTTGCCTGCCATGATGAAATCGTTCTCGTGCAGCCCCTTGATCTTGTGGGTCTGCAGAGAGACGGTGGCGTAACCCCAGCCGAAACAGATGTCGGGATGGTGGCCTTGTTCCTCAGCAAGTCGGCCGATCCTGTCGACGAAGCCCTGCGACTCCCGAAAGTCGGCGAACTTGAACTTGCGGCGCAGCCAGCGCCCGTCGTCCTCCAACTCCCATCCCGGCGTCTGGGCCAGGTAGACCGCCGCGTCCTCCTGCGTCAGCGGTGAAGTGCCGCCCCGGCACGGCGTGCAGACTTTTTGAGCTAGACTTTCAGCCATCCCGTCCTCCCTTCGCCTCCCGGCGATCTCACCGGCTCAGGAATTTGTTCATGTAGTGGGTACGGAGGAACTTGCGCCGCTGCTCGGCAAGATGCCTGTTGCCGACCGGCGCCGTCCCTTTGGCGGCTCTCCCCCGTGGCCCCCGTTCGGCTTCGAGCTTGTGTTTCGTACGCTTGCGCATGTTGTCTAAGATGTGTGGCGAAGGCATCTCCGTTCAAGGGAGGAGTTCGGCCGGGCTGCCGATTGCGAGACCGAGTTCACGATCCGCCGCCCTTGATTTACGGCGATTTTCGACAATCGGCCGGCAGGATCCTGGGCGCTGTCACAAACCCGCGCGTATGTGAATGAAAAGCGGGGCCGAGCCCAAGCAGTGAGAATGTCGAACTGTTCTACCAATGGCGGTGCCGGGTTGAAGGACCTCGCCTGTCGCTTCCTCGTCATGTGAACCATCTCAATGCCGGACAGGATGGTAGCGGCGCAGGCTAATGACCTAGCCGAGCATGGATCGGATCCGTCGTTTTGGCTCTGCCGGATGTGATCGGCTTCAGTGATGGTCTTGGAAGCCTCCCATGCCATGTCCGCCTCCGCCGCCAAAGCCGCCGCCGAAGCCGCCGAGCCCGTGTCCTCCACCGCCGCCGTGTCCGCCACCGCCGCCAACCGCCCTCAACGTTTCCGACCAGAACGCCCGCTTGCAGGGAAGGTGGCTCTCATAGCCATTTAATGTGCCGAGAGCCGCTTTGGGCATTCGGTGCTTGTTCACTTTTCAATCGCGGTCGCTTCCCACCGCTCGACAGCAGGGGCTAACGGCGCGATCATCCTGGGGCATTGGTCAGCGTTGGAGAGGGCTTACGAGGAGAAAGCCCATGAGCCTGCACAAAGCTATCATCAGCACCTTGACGGCCTCACTCTTCACCGGAGGCGTCGCGCTCGTGCCAATGACCGCCCTGGCACAGGATTCGAAGGTGGCTGCTGCGATGGAGCTCCTGAAGTCGAAGGCAAACGAACTGGGGCCGCCGAAGATAGAGGGAACTGACGCCGTCGCCGGAAAGGAAGTGCCCGCGATCTATTTTGGATCGACCAAGATGAACAACAACTTCACTCTGGTTGATGAGGTCTCGAAGGAAGCTGGCGGCACCGCGACCATCTTCGTCAAGAGCGGTGAGGAATATGTCCGGGTCGCCACAAACGTCAAAAAGGACGACGGTTCGCGAGCGATCGGGACCATTCTGGACCCAAAAGGGAAAGCGATCGAGTCCATCAAGAAGGGTGAAGCCTTCTACGGCGAAGTCGACATTCTCGGCAAACCCTACGTGACGGGATACGACCCGATAAGGGATCCAGACAAACACGTGATCGGCATCTACTACGTCGGCTATCCGAAATAGATCCGCAGGTACGCTCTGCTCCAGAAAGCGGGCAAAGATCGTGCCGTCGACCTTGGCATGGAACGCACGCGTCGAACGCCAATGCGGATTGACTGCCGGGCAAATTGGGCGACGGCGTGGCCGAACGCCCGGCAGGGTCAACAGGTCAACAATTGAGATTTTGGGCGGAGGTTCGGTCAGTTCCGACAACTGAGAAATGCCAGGCCAGTTGGTCGCGTGACCAGTTTGGACAGCAAATGGGAGGAAGTCGTGATGTCAATCTACAATTGCGAGCCTGTCCCGATTGGTCGACGCGACTTCCTGCGCTGTGGTGGCGCTGCCTTGTTTAGCGCTGTGGTTACGGCGTTGATCGGTAGCGCCAAGCCTGGGATGGCCGACCCTGTTTCAGGCGCTGTCCCCGAGATCGACCGCCTCACTATAAGGGTGGTCGTCGACAACTATCAATTCGCGGTCGCGCCCAGCCACAATGCCGCGAATGTCGACATTCAGCATTTCGGTTGGGGCATCACCGATGGCAGACCGCCCGGCAAAACGCTGATGAGCGAATTTGGCCTCTCGATGCATGCGATGTCGCAGCGCGGTGACGAGACGCGAAATGTCTTGGTCGATTTTGGCTTCACGCCAGAGGCCTTGCTCAACAACTCCGACCTTGTGGGCATCGTCCCGTCGGAGCTCGATGCGCTGGTGCTGAGCCACGGGCACTACGATCACTTCGGTGGCCTCGCCGGTTTCCTGAAGCAAAACAAAGGCAGGCTGAAAGACGGGCTGCCCATTTACATCGGCGGAGAGGAGGCATTTTGCTCACGCGAATGGACGGCAGTGCCAGCACATGGTGATTTCGGCGTGTTGGACCGTAGTGCGTTGGAAGAAGCCGCCCTCACGGTAAGGTTTACGGAAGGACCCTCACTTGTTGCCGATCATGCTTTCACGACCGGGCAAATTGGCCGAACGAGCTTCGAGACGCTGCTGTCCCCCACCTCGATGAGGATCGGCACGGAACACGGGATGGGCTGCTATGCTGAAAAGCTCCCCGAGGACGAACGTACGAAATCGGTTGTCCCCGACCAGTTTCGGCACGAGATCGCCACCGCGTTCAATCTAAAGGGGCGCGGCCTGATCATTTTGACGTCATGCAGTCATCGAGGCGTGATCAACACGATCAAGCAGGCTCAGCTAGCGTCAGGCATCAGCAAGGTTCACGCGGTCATCGGCGGGTTCCACCTTGCGCCCTACAAGGAGGACTACATTCGGGAAACAATCGGCGCGCTCAAGGACATCGATGTTGACTATGTCATTCCGCTGCATTGCTCGGGCGAGCCGTTTTACGAGATCGCGAAAGGCGAGATGCCGAACAGGCTGTTGCGGTCCTACACCGGGACACGCTTCGCCTTCGGGTAGGTAGGCTTAGCCATTTTCGGGCATGCAAACTTGATCCCAGGCACTCGATGTCCTGCGGGCGAGTGCCCCCACAGCCTTGCGGCCGGGATCGGCCAACCGGGTGATGTTCATGACCCTTGGAGACGAAACCGGCCTCGTCAACGCGGGACATCTTCATAGCCGACTTGCGTATCGATCGGCTCAAGGTGAAGAGCCCAAATTTCCACCGAGCCATGGCCGCATTCGCCTGAAGCAGGTTCTCGTAGTGGAAGCTGGTCTGACGGGGCTTCGCGCCGATAGAGCGGCCGGATATTTCAGGAGGCTGTTGGCCCTGTGCCCTCCCGCCGCGGTGAAAGGCCGGTGATCAGTACCGCAATGACACCTGTCAGGAAAACAGCATCGAAGGTTCCCGCTCCGCCGATCGATAGGATGGGAGCACCAAGTTCGGCAAGCTGCCCGTAATTGAGCAAATCGCCCCCGATCAACGTGCCCAGCGACCCGGCGATGTAAGCAAGCGGTGCGGCGCTCTGGCGTGACAACAGCAGGGCCAAAACCGTCGCTGCTAGCGCCGGGATGAATACCGGTACGGCTATCCCCATCCCCGGGACGGCGGACGAGAACCAGTAACAGATCGCGGACACCACGGCCGTCGCCAACAGCCCGGGAAACCAAAGCTGCCATCGAACGAGCAGGAATACGGACATGACCACCGGAATGATCGCTCCGCCCACATTTATCGCGAGCACGGTGCCACCCCAGTCGGTTGGTGGCGGGATTGGATAGCGCATGCCGAAGAATTCGACCATTTGTTCCGCCATGACGGAATCCGTCGAAATCACCGTGAGGGGAATGTTGATGCAGCTTCCGATCAGGGAACCGATCAGCAAAAGCATGGCTTGGGCTGGACTGAGGCCCAGTTGCCGATAGGCGCGCCTTATCAGGCTGAGGACCAATACAAGAAGACAAACCGCAACAAGAATGACGAAGAATGCAGGCGCGAGCGGAAGGTAAAAGAACTGGGTGATGTCCATTGTAACCTCGGCTGCAGGGCCCATGGTTCCAAGCCGATAATCAGACGGATCACGAATCGACGCAACGCTCCGCCAGTTCGAACCCATCCCAGGGAGACTGGGCCGTGCGTATTGTCATCACTCTCGGCTACTGCCCCGGATTTGCTCTCTTCTGCCTGTGAGAACATAACGGCCGCTCAGATTGACGAACATTTCACGATTACCCGAAGGCGCTAATGAACTCAGCCTGAAGCTAACGCCCACGCACGCGCTCACGACCGCTAGCGCCGAATGCCGGATTAGGCGCACATTTCTTAGCGACTCCCCCACGCCCCGACACTAAGCTGTGCTTGTTGCCTGATGGAGAATTTACATGCGTGGTCATTGCATATGTGGCGCTATTGCTTTCAAAGTCGATGGCGCGGCACAGTCCTGCGTGGTCTGTCATTGTGAAAGCTGCCGGCGGCAGTTCTGCGCCGATGACAACCTACATTGGCGTCTTGGACGGCCAATGGCGATGGCTGGGCAACTCCCCGAAGGTATTCAACTCTTCTCCCGGCGTGGAAAGAACATTTTGCGATCACTGTGGCACGCCACTGTCCTTCCGCTCAAAGAACATGTCCAATGTCATGCATTTTTTTGCGGCAGCGCTGGAGGAGCCGGAAAAATTGGCACCTACGTTGCATGTCGCTTTTGAGGAGAAGCTCCCTTGGTTGAAACTCGCCGACGGCCTGCCGACACGTTTTGGGCCTGACTACAGATAAGACCCAGGCTGTAGCTGTTATAGCGGAGAACGTGATGTGCGTGCAGGTTCGTATCGCGACCAGCGATGACATGCCGGGAATTGAGGCCCTTCTGAACCGTTCATACCCGGTCCTGATGGCCCAAGCCTACTCACCGCAGGTTCTGGCGCTTGCCCTGACTTTGATTGCGCGGGAAAATCCCGCACTCATCCGCTCGGGAACTTTCTACGTAGCCGAAGACGCCGGAATTGTTGTCGGTTGCGGAGGCTGGACATTCGATGGGCCGGGGGCGGGCGCGGTCGTGGACGGGCTAGCCCACGCTCGCCGCTTTGCCGTCGATCCCGAACGAGCCGGGCGAGGCATTGGGCGGGCTATCTTCGGGCGATCCGCACGAGACGCTGTAGAAGCAGGCGCAACCCGAATTCAGGCGCTTTCCAGCCTCAACGCCGAACCGTTCTATGACCGCATGGGTCTGCGGCGCTTGGATCTGATCCGCGTGCCGATCGGGGCCGGTGTCGAGTTTCCTCTTGTGCTCATGGAGGGAGAGCTTCTTCCGCCTTCCACACGTTCCTGACGTTCATATCCCGAACGGCACTCATCCGGTCTGGCCTTGAGCGGCTGTTGCCACTTTCCAAGAAGCTTCCACCACGGACTGGAGCTTAGCCGTATCTGGCGCGTGGGAGCGCCTTGATCGGTGCCGTCGGCAATCAGACAGTTCAAGCCTGCCGATCCCACGGCAAACTCATCCGGCTCACGGCATGGATGGCCCGGAGAGCGCGCAAAACTGGGGACGCCAAAGGATTCGAGTCCTGCGGCCGAATTGCCGCCAGACTCCGACGAGTTCCTGGCCGCGCCGTGGCGGCACGCTGTCAATTCATCGGTTGGGCCGACTGCGCGAGCCTACGGCGCCAGCGCCAGTCC
>JAEWHN010000250.1 GCA_023387775.1 Pseudomonadota bacterium
CGGGTTATGCTCCTCGATCAGATTGATCTTCCACTGGCGCGGCCACTTCTTCAGTATTTTCTCCCGCGCGATGGCGTCGGTGACGAGATCATACTCGTCGAACCAGACAAGCCGCATGACGCCGTAGCGGGCGGCAAATTTCGAGCCCGTGCCGGTTCGATGCTGCTGGAGGCGGCCGGCGAGATCGGATGTCACGCCGATGTAAAGCGTGCCGTTCTTCTGCGACGCAAGAATGTAGACATATCCCCGCCGGCTCATTTGGGGGGGAGTTTAGCTAGCTCCTTGACTGTGGCAAGGGTAGGCGCGCTTCCGCTTGCGCGGGGCCGGTCGCATTTCTGGCCCGGCTTTGGCCTCGCCAGCGCCATCAACATCACGGTCCAGAAACAGCAATTCCCCCGCAGGACGACGGAGGTATTGTCGGTTCCGGCCAATCTGCAGCGGTGCGGCTATTGAGCTGTCACCGCGACATTCAAGGCGAGATCACGAAGCCCCGGCCAAGGCCCGATTCTCAGCTCGGGCGTCAAAGATTTGCGCGGGTGCTTATTCTCTCCGTCGTCCTAGGGCCCGAAGCCCCGCAGGGGCGTAGGGTTCCGGGGACCCATGCCTCGACATCACCATCAACACCACGGTCCCGGAAAGTCCAGAAACAGCAACTCGTACGGTGATGCAGATATCAAGGTCACATGCAGAGACACGCTAAAAAGAATCGCGCCGACCGAGGCCGACGCGATTTGGCTCATGTGGATTTTGCTGCAGGGTGCAAGCTCAAGCCGGCGCCGTCGGACACAAGCCCGCGCCGCCAAAAATCACGCGGCGGGCTGCGCCTCTATGGTGCGCAGGGCCTGGGCCTGGCGCTTGGCGGCCGCCTTGACGGCGTCCTGCACCTTCTCGAAGGCGCGGACCTCGATCTGGCGAACCCGCTCGCGGCTGATGTCGAACTCGGTCGACAGCTCTTCCAGCGTCATCGGATCCTCGGATAGCCGACGTGCCTCGAAGATGCGCCGCTCGCGCTCGTTCAGCACCGACATGGCGCCGGCAAGCATGCGGCGACGGTTTTCCAGCTCGTCCTGCTCGACCAGCATCTCCTCCTGGCTCTCGCGGTCGTCGACCAGCCAGTCCTGCCACTCGCCGGATTCTCCTTCGGTGGCGCGGATGGGCGCATTGAGCGAGGCGTCGCCGGACAGGCGGCGGTTCATCGAGACCACCTCTTCCTCGCTGACGTTCAGACGCGTAGCGATCTCGGCGATCTGGTCCGGCCTCAAGTCGCCGTCGTCGAGCGCCTGGATCTTGCCCTTCACCTTGCGCAGGTTGAAGAACAGGCGCTTCTGGTTGGCGGTGGTGCCCATCTTGACCAGGCTCCACGAGCGCAGGATGTATTCCTGGATCGACGCCTTGATCCACCACATCGCGTAGGTGGCAAGGCGGAAGCCGCGCTCCGGCTCGAATTTCTTCACGGCCTGCATCAGGCCGACATTGCCCTCGGAGATGACTTCGCCGATCGGCAGGCCGTAGCCGCGATAGCCCATGGCGATCTTGGCCACGAGCCGCAAATGGCTGGTCACCAGCTTGTGGGCAGCGTTGGTGTCGTCGTGCTCCTGATACCGCTTGGCGAGCATGTACTCTTCCTGCGGCTGAAGCATCGGAAAACGGCGTATTTCTTCAAGGTAGCGGCTGAGGCCGCCTTCCCCGGAAACAATGCTAGGTAGTGTCTGGGCCATGAACTGCGCCCTCCCTCTTCTCAGGATTTGCCCCCTCAATCAGGCAGGCATGCGGCGCCGGCGCCTCATGCTCTCCGGCGTCAAACACCGTTATATAGGAACAAATCGGGAAAAGCACCCATTTGTTCAACGTGAAACAGAGTGTCACGCTAAAGTGAACAAACGGGGTCAAGTTTTCAGAGCCTGCGGAAATCCTCGACAATCTCCGCCATGTCGGCGGGCAACGGTGCCTCGAACCGCATTGTCATGTGGGTATCGGGATGACGGAATGCCAGCAGGCGCGCGTGCAGCGCCTGGCGGGGCAGGGCCTGCACCTTTGCCCTGAGCGGCTCGGGCAGGCGGTTGGACTTGGTACGGAAAGCCGTGCCGTAGTCCGGATCGCCGATCACGGGGTGGCCGATATGGGCGAGATGAACGCGGATCTGGTGGGTGCGGCCGGTTTCCAGCCGGCACTCCATCAGCGCCGCTTCGGCGGCTTGCCTCTGCCCCTGGCCGTAGCGCTCGAGCACCGTGTAGTGCGTTATCGCATGGCGAGCGTCGTCGCGGGTTTCGGGCACCACCGCACGTCGAACGCGGTCGGCGGCGCGGCCGAGAGGCGCGTCGATCGTCCCCGCCATGCGGGGCGGGATGTTCCACACCAGCGCGACATAGGCGCGTTCGAGATCGCCTTCGCGGCCGTGATCGGCGAAGGCCTCCGAAAGCGCCTTGTGGGCGCGGTCGGTCTTGGCCACCACCATGACGCCGGACGTATCCTTGTCGAGCCGGTGGACGATGCCCGGCCGCTTCACGCCGCCGATACCCGAGAGGCTGTCGCCGCAATGATGGATCAGCGCATTGACCAGCGTGCCGGTCCAGTTGCCAGCGCCGGGATGCACGACGAGGCCAGCGGGCTTGTTGATGACGATGAGATGGTCGTCTTCATATAGTATGTCGAGCGGGATGTTTTCTCCCAGCGGCTCGGCGGCCTGCGGCTCGGGCATCTCCACGGTGACGAGATCGCCTTCGGCCAGCTTGCGCTTGGTCTCGGTTACGGCGGCGCCGTTGACGGCCACCGCGCCCTGCCGGATCAGCGCCTGGGCGCGGTTGCGCGAGAAATCCGGCCCCAATTCAGCCGCCAGCCACTGGTCGAGCCGCACGCCCGCGGCATCGGCGCCGGCGCGAAACTCTTTCATTAGGCCGTCGGCTTCGCTATCAGGGTCGTTCATTGCGCTTCAACAATCCGGAACTGTATGGAAATGGCATCGCCGCACCTGAATGATGACGACGACGAAAAGCCGCTCGACCCCGCGGTCGAAAGCGTCCGCCGTAAGCTCATACGCTTCATGGCCATCAATCTCGGGGTGCTGCTGATCGCCCTTATGGCGGTAGTGGCCGCGATTGTCTACAAACGCAGCCACAAGCCGGCAGTGCCGGTCCCGACCGGCATGACCGTGCCGTCGCCGGCCGAAGGAGCGTTCCTTTCGGGCGACATCGCGCTGCCGGCGGGTGCGAAAATCGTCTCGCAGTCGCTGTCGGGCAATCGCATTTCCATCGATGTCGAGCTTGCCGACGGCAGCCGCGAGATTCTCCTCTTCGACATCGGCGAGCGCAGGATCATCGGCCGCTTTGCGGTGAAGCCGCAGTGAGCTCGACCGCTCGCAAGGTGGCAACGGTTGCGCTGGTGGTGCGCGACTACGACGAGGCGGTCGCCTGGTATGTCGAAAGGCTCGGTTTCGAGCTCTTGGGGAATGTCGACCTGGGCGCCGGCAAGCGCTGGGTGACGGTAGGGCCTGCCAACGGCAACGGCGCGCGCCTGCTGCTCGCCCAGGCCAAGGACGAGGCCGAGCTTGCGCGAATCGGCGACCAGACCGGCGGCCGCGTGTTCCTGTTCCTGGAAACCGACGATTTCGCGCGCGACCACGCGGCGATGCAGGCCGCCGGCGTGGAGTTCCGCGAGGCCCCGCGCCACGAGGCCTATGGTTCGGTTGCCGTATTCGCCGATCTTTACGGCAACCTGTGGGATTTGATCGAGCCGCGGCGCTGATATCGAGGCTTTTCGGCCACAGCGAAAAACATCGTCGCGGGAAACAATAATCCCGGTTGCGTTTTCCGGAAGGCTCGCCTATATGGCGCAAGTCTCACGCGCCCATCGTCTAGCGGTCAGGACGGCGCCCTCTCACGGCGCAAACAGGGGTTCGATTCCCCTTGGGCGTGCCAAGACTTTCCAGACACATGGCTGACTTTCGCCGAAGCCCATAGAATATCGGCCAAACTACATGTTTGCACGATAGCAGACGGGAATATACCGAATCATCCAATTCGCCGAAGCTCGGAAGGATAGCCCTTCTGAAGCCCAGAAACGGGGGTGTCGGTCCTTTTGGCATCGCTCTCTACCCAAATCGTGGGTCGCTCCAGTTTCGTGCATCGGATCCGAGTTTGCGCTTTCCGCTTACCGACCTTCTGGCTTTCGTGGCGGCAATCGTTGCGATAAAAGTCTCTTGCGCTGGAGATTCAATGAAAAAGGCGGCTCCAAAGAACCGCCCAGGCATTTGAAACTTCAGAGGATTCAGCCAGATCAGTATGTCGAAAAATCCCTCTGCTTCCGGAATAAAATGACGCTCCAGGGCGTATCCTCGATCGCAGAGATGATCACATCATAAAATCCAGCGGCATTGCCCACCTGCTGTAGAGTGCACAAGGATGACGAGTGATCGACTTTCTCGGTCATTTCAAGTGCCACAACTCTACCGTCATTTTTGAGACATTGCTTTGAGCGCGAAAGAAAGGAAAGCTGACTATCGGGAGATAAGGAGCGAAGCTGCTCCGTTGCCAGAACAATCGAATAATTTGATCCCCAGTCGACTTGCCCCCAGTCTTCAGAGATAATTGATATTCTCTTCGAAGACTGATTGGAATCTAGGCTTTTGGAGCCAAGAAATTTCACATGGCACGAAGAAATTTCTTCTGCGGCGCAGAGTCCAAGACATGCGGTTTCCTGTCCTACAGCTAAGATATTGTCTGGGGGGAAAGGCCAGAATGACAACGAGATATCCTTGGCGATCTCCCTTTCAACCTGCCTCCGACTGCTTTGCATGTTTGCGCTCACATTATTGCAATGATCCGTCACAGTATTCCACTTTTGTTGCGATCTGGACGGAATATGCAGAAGTGTTGCGCAGGATCACATTGGCCTGCCATACCGCATGGTTCTCCCATTCTAGGCCCTTCCAACTCCCCCGGCCGATCTGTAGAGGCGCCAACATGCTTGCCGCTGCCCACCTCAATCTTCCCCTCGCCCCCTCATTGAGCATGCGTGCTGCCGTCTAGGCGTCACGCTCGCGATAATGGCACTGTGGCGCGACGCGCCTATGATAGTCAATCAGTTCATCCACACCGGCGATTTTCAAACGACAAATGCTGGCGAGTGCAGATTGCCCAGCAGGGCGTGCGCCAACATTCATGCTGGTTCTTGGCTTATGCCATCGTCGTTGAGCACGCCGTTCAGTATAAGGTCGGTATAGTGGCGCGACAGCTCGGTTACCGAATAGGCGCCGTTCAGTTTGTACCATCGAGCGACGACGAAAGTTGCATCGCGGATCATGAAATACACAATCGATGGGTTTAGATTACCGCGAAAGGCACCTTCCTCAATGCCCCGCCGCAAGATGTCTTCCCAGAGCTGGCGCATCGCCTGTTCAATTTTGGCGATGTCGCAATCGCCGTTGTGCGCCAATGATGCGCGCTCGTTCTGAAACAGAACCGTGGCGGCGCGATGATCTTCCACCGATGAAAACATGGCATCGACGAGCCGGCGCAAAGCATCGCGAGCATCGGTAGTGTCGGCAATGGCCTGCTTGTAGCGCTGCAGCAGCGTGTTGAGATATTCGAGCAGAATCTCTTTGATGATGTCCTCACGGGGCGCAAACATGTCGCCGTATTGGTCCGGGGATACGCCCGCTAGCTCTGCAATTTCCTTCGCCTTTTGATGGCGTGGCGCATTGTCGGAAAAGAGAGCAGCGATCTGCTCGGCCCGGTGGGAAGAAAGTTCGCGACTTTTTGTTCCCTGGGGTGCAAAGACCCGGCCGAACTCACCACGAAAGAAGGCAAGCGGCGTTACCGACTGAACGATATCGAGATCCCGCACCCGTCCGATAACGATGTAGTGGTCTCCCGATTCAACGATCTGATCGATGTCGCAGTCCACCCATGCGATGACATCGTCGAGAATCGGCGAACCGCTGGCTCCGGCGGTCCACTTGACGCCGTCGAACTTGTTGCCTCCCCGCTTCGAGAAATTGCGGCACAGCTCTTCCTGCTCTGCACTCAGGACGTTGGCGCAGAACTTGCCGGCATCGCGAATCAACGGCCAACTTGTCGAACTCTTCGCCGGCATGAAGGCGACAAGCGGCGGGTCCAGTGAAACGGAAGTAAACGTGCCGACCACCATACCAACGGGACCATCGGCGCTCATTGCGGTCACCACGGAGATTCCCGTCGGATAATGTCCCAGGACTTTCCTGAACCGTTCCGAATCGATCTTACCCACGCTGCATATCTCCCGTTTTGACGCGTAATCCCCACCGCGGGCGCGTACCGATGGCTATGAAAACCGGCCGCATAGTTCGCCGGCGGCCGGCTTAAGTCTCTTCAAATCTGAACCTACTAAATAGTTAGTAGAATTCCGCAAGAAGTTCAACCCGCTGCTGCCTCTTTCGGCCAAGCGAATGAAGCTGCGTTGAAAATTTGATCGGCGGCGCGTGAGTGCCACTACAAGGCGTGGCCAGAAGTTGTGTGCGACCACCATACGGCAGGCCCGGGAGTCGCGCAGGTTTGTGCCGTGGGCGCTGGGCGTAATGTCTCCGATTTTCAGGGGGCCTGCCGCTCAATGAAAATCAAAATGGCCTGTTGACCTCATCCAAGAAGTGTGGTGTTCATCGACTTAATGAATAATCAATAAGCTGGGAACGCCACGCCGCCGCGGCCGTGCATTTTTCACAAGTGTTCAACTAGCCTCGTGCAATTGGGAGTGACTGATGAAGATGAATCTCAAGCCGATCTTTCTTTCGGCTATCGTTTTGGGCTGGTCGGCGACGACGCAGCTTGTGCATGCGCAAGACCAGGAGCCGATCAAGATCGGCGCCATTCTGTCCCTGACTGGCCCCGCGGCTCCCTTTGGGCTTCCGGAGCGCACGGCCGCGCAGGTCGTCGTCGATCAAATCAACAAGGAAGGCGGCATCAAGGGGCGTAAGCTGGAGCTTGTTGTCGTCGACGACAAGACCAATCCGACCGAAGCAGCGCGTGCTGCGCAGCGACTGGTCTCCTCAGAAAAAGTGGTGGCTATTGTTGGCGCGAGCACTGGTAGCGGTACTTTGGCCATGGCCCCGGTCGCCGCGCGCAACAACGTGCCGGTGCTGGCGCCGAATGGCACCATCGGCGTGACCGACCCGTCCAAGGAGTTTTACCCCTGGGTGTTTCGCACGTCGGTGAGCGACACGGTTACGATCCCGGCGCTGGTCGAACGCGCCAAGGCTGACGGCGCCAAGAGGATCGCGCTGTTCTACCAGGAAGATGCCCTCGGCCGTTTTTCCGCGGAACTTCTCCAGAAAATCGACGGGACGGACGACGGCTTTGAAATCGTCACCTCGGCGGCTGTTGCCATGGATTCGACCGATGTTTCCGCGCAGGTAAGTCGCATCATGGCGGCA
>JAEWHN010000272.1 GCA_023387775.1 Pseudomonadota bacterium
GTCGAAGAGACCAACATACGCTTTCGCGACAACCAGCAGCTCCTCAACATCTGCCAGCGCATCGTCAGCCAGGTCGGAAGGCGCGTCGACGAGACCTCGCCGATCTGCGACGCGCGCCTGCCCGACGGTTCGCGCGTCAACGTCATCGCTCCGCCGCTGGCCATCGACGGCACCGCGCTTACCATCCGCAAGTTCAAGAAGGACAAGCTCACCCTCGACCAGCTGGTGCGTTTCGGCGCGATTTCGCCGGAAGGCGCGGAGGTGCTCAAGATCATCGGGCGCGTGCGCTGCAACGTCATCATCTCGGGCGGCACGGGCTCGGGCAAGACGACGCTGCTCAACTGCCTGACCAATTATGTCGACCGTGACGAGCGCGTCATCACCTGCGAGGACTCGGCCGAACTGCAATTGCAGCAGCCGCATGTGGTGCGCCTGGAAACGCGCCCGCCCAACCTGGAAGGCGAGGGCGAGGTGACCATGCGCGACCTGGTCAAGAATTGCCTGCGCATGCGCCCGGAGCGCATCATCGTGGGCGAGGTGCGCGGACCGGAAGTGTTCGATCTCTTGCAGGCCATGAACACCGGCCATGACGGCTCGATGGGCACGATCCACTCCAACAGCCCGCGCGAATGCCTGAACCGAATAGAGTCGATGATCGCCATGGGCGGCTATTCGCTGCCCCAGCGCACCGTGCGCGAGATCGTCGTCGGTTCGGTCGACGTCATCATCCAGGCGGCGCGCCTGCGCGACGGCTCGCGCCGCATCACCCACGTCACCGAGGTGATCGGCATGGAGGGCGACGTGATCATCACGCAGGATCTCGTACTCTACAACATCAAGGGCGAAGACGCTTCCGGCAGGCTGATCGGCGAACACATTTCGACCGGAATAGGACGGCCGCATTTCTGGGACCGTGCGCGCTATTACGGCGAAGAACAGCGCCTCGCCAATGCGCTGGAAGCAATGGAAAAGCGGGCGGACTGAGAGACACGACGAAATGTTCGGTTTGGACCTGACTGTGTTGGTGTTTATCCTGCTGGCCGGCTGCAGCGCCGGCGCGGTGGCCTACGCTTTCCTGTTCAAGTCCCTCGAGAACGAAAAGAAGGCCGACCGGCGGCTGCAGACGGTCAAATACGCCGAGACCGACCGCTCCGTGGTCAAGGCAGCGCGCGACAAGGCGAACGAGGTCAGCAGGCGGCGCAAGTCCATCCAGGATTCCCTGAAGGAACTGGACGAGAAACAGAAAGCGAGCGACCGCAACACCAGGAAGCCGCCGCTGCGTGCGCAGCTTAGGCAGGCCGGCCTGCAAGTAACGGTCGAACGGTTCTATGCCTACTCGGCGGTCTGCGGCGTGGCGCTGTCCGTTTTGGCCTTTGTGCTGGGCGCGCCGCTCCTGCTGCTTCCCGGCGTGCTTGTTGCCGGCATCTTCGGCGTTCCGCGCTGGTTCGTTGCTTTCAAGCGCGCGCGCCGGGTCAAGGCTTTCCTCAACGAGTTTCCCAACGCGCTCGATGTCATCGTTCGCGCCGTGAAGTCCGGCCTGCCGCTCAACGACGCTGTCCGCCTCATCGCGGTGGAGGCCCCCGAGCCGGTGAAGACCGAGTTCCGCCGCATCGTTGAGTCCCAACAGGTCGGCCTCTCCATTCCGGACGCTGCCATGCGCATGACGGAGACGATGCCGTGCCCGGAGGCCGGCTTCTTCGGCATCGTCATCCAGATTCAGAGCCAGGCCGGCGGCAACCTTTCCGAGGCGCTGGGCAACCTGTCGCGCGTGCTGCGCGACCGCAAGAAAATGAAGGCCAAGGTGCAGGCGCTTTCCATGGAAGCCAAGGCATCGGCGATGATCATCGGCGCGTTGCCGTTCATCGTCGCCTTCCTCGTCTATCTTTCCAGCCCCGCCTACATCATGCCGCTGTTCACCACCAGCACCGGGCACCTCATTCTGGGCATCTCCGGCGTGTGGATGTCGATCGGCATTTTCGTGATGCGCAAGATGATGAACTTCGAGGTCTAGCGACATGACCGATCATGTAGCCAAAGCCGTGACCGACCCGTCCTTCCTGATAGCGCTGCTGGTCGGCATCGCCGTCTTCGCCACCGTTTTCACGGTGTTGCCGGCGCTCGGGGGCAATTCGCTGAAGTCGCGCATGAAGGCGGTGGCGCTGGAGCGCGACGAACTGCGCGCCAGGCAGCGCGCTCGCCTTGCCGCGGAGGCGGACCGGCGCCGCGGCCTGCGCGAGGAACATTCCGTTGGCATGCGCAAGATCGTCGAGCGCCTCGACCTGAAACGCGCCCTGGTGGACGAGGGGACGCTGAACCAGCTGAAGATTGCCGGCTTTCGCGGCCAGAACCCGCTGACAAGGTTCCTGTTCTTCCGCCTCGTGCTGCCGTTCGTGGGCTTTGTGCTGGCGGCGGTCTATGTTCTCCTTCTCGGAGGCCTGGCCGAGCAGCCGGGCTTTGTGAAGCTGTTCGTCTGCATACTTGCGGGCTATGCCGGTTTCTACGCGCCGGTGCTCTATGTCAGCAACCGCGCGTCCAAGCGCAAGCAGTCCATACAGCTGGCCTGGCCCGACGCGCTCGACCTGATGCTGATCTGCGTCGAATCGGGCATGTCGATCGAAGCGGCGGTGCGCAAGGTGGCCGACGAGATCGGCTCGCAATCGGTCGAGCTTGCCGAGGAACTCATCCTGACCAACGCCGAGCTGTCCTACCTGCAGGAGCGCCGGCAGGCCTATGAGAACCTGTCGAACCGCACCGGCCTGGAAGCGGTCAAGTCGGTAACGCAGGCGTTGATCCAGGCCGAACGCTACGGCACGCCGGTGGCCAGCGCGCTGAGGGTGCTGGCCAATGAAAGCCGCGAGATGCGCATGAACGCTGCCGAGAAAAAGGCGGCGGCGCTGCCGCCCAAGCTCACCGTGCCGATGATCCTGTTTTTCCTTCCCGTGCTGTTCGCAGTGATCCTCGGGCCAGCGGGCATACAGGTCAGCGAGCGCGGGCTGTTCTGAGAACGGCGCTGAAGAAAAAACCGCACGGATGCCTCCGCGCGGCTTGCATCGTTGAATTGCAGGGTCGGCGCGCCCGGCGTCAGTTCACGCTTGTGGCGGGCGCCTTCTTGTCCTGGCCCTTGAGCTGACTCCAGGCGTTCTGCTGGGCAAGCATGCCGCGCAGATAGGCGACATTGGCCTGCGCCTGCTCGGGCGAAAGCTCGCGAGTTGCGATCTGCTCGGCCTCGTCGAACCTGCCCTGCAGGCCCACCACCAGCGCCAGGTTCTGGCGCACGCGGCTGTCGGCGCCCGCCGCGCCTGCCGCCGAGCGCATATAGGTCTCGGCACTCCTCAGGTCGCCTTCCAGCAGGTAGGACATGCCCAGATTGGACAGGACCGAGGGCTCATTCGGCTGTATGTCCAGCGCCTTGCGATAGAGCTGCCGCGCCTCCTGCGTCTGGCCGAGCTGATCGAGGATCGCGCCTTCGGCGGATGCGAGTTTCCAGTCGGGGTATTCCGGGGTCTGCGCGCGCCGTACGGCGTCGAGCGCGGGCTCGAACTGGCCCGCGGCCGCAAGGGACTTGCCATAGGCGGCCAGCACCTCACGGTCCTTGGGCAGGGCAATGGCCAGCTTGCGCATGACCGCCAGCGCCTGGTCGGTCTGTCCGTTCATCTGCAGCACGCTGGCGTAGCGCAGCGCTGTCGGTTTGTCGTTGGGGTTTCGCGCATAGACCTTGCCGAGCGAGGCCGCCGCACTGTTGAGCTCGCCGGCCGACATGGCATCCACCGGCTTGCTGGTCGCGGCCGAGATCGAGCTGGTCGTGGTCTTGTCGGTGGCGCAGCCCGAGACACCGGCCGCGAGCGCCAGCATCAAGGTTGCCATTACCATCCGTTTCCCGGTTGCGTTCCCCATGCGTTTGGTCAACATCGACGCCAGCTCTCCAATGCCGCAGCCCTTGCCGGCTGCTTTTATCTTGGAGAAATATTCTGTTAACCCTAACGGAAGGTTAAGGCGCCCGCCGGCGCCGCAGCATTCCAAACCACCCGAGGAAGCCAGCATGCCGCTCGTCGTCACCGATCAGAAGCCGAAACAGTCCCGCCCGGTTCACCTCATCGCCAAGGACGGCCTCGATGGCGCCGGGCTCGATGCCGCGGCGGTCGGCTGGGCGAAGCAGAACGGCTTTGCGGGCGAGGCCGGCCGCACACTGGTGCTGCCAGGCGCCGACGGCTCGGTTGCCGGCGCGCTGTTCGGCCTCGGCAATGGCGGGGAGGGGAACGCTGCGCTGGCGCTCGGCGCGCTGGCCCGCAGCCTTCCCGAAGGCGACTGGCACTTTGCCGAGGCACCTGCCAAGCCAGCGCTCGCCGCGCTCGGCCTGATGCTGGGCGGCTACGTCTTCACCCGCTACGGCAAAAAGCCCGGCAAGGACATGCGCTTCTCACTGCCGGCCGGCGTCGACCGCGCCGAGGTCGAGCGCATGGCCGCTGCCGTCTTCATGGTGCGCGATCTGGTCAACACGCCCACCAGCGACATGGGCCCCGATGCGCTCGAGGCTGCGGTGCGCAAGCTCGCCGAGCGGCACAAGGCCGAGGTGGAGGTGACCGAGGGTGACGACCTCCTGAAGCGCAACTTCCCGATGATCCACGCCGTCGGCCGCGCCTCGGCCACCGCGCCGCGGCTCATCGACATGGTCTGGGGCAGGAAGGACGCGCCCAAGGTGACGCTGGTGGGGAAGGGCGTGTGCTTCGACACCGGCGGCCTCGACATAAAGCCGGCCAGCGGCATGCTGCTGATGAAGAAGGACATGGGCGGCGCGGCCAATGTGCTGGGCCTTTCCTCCATGATCATGGCCGCCGACCTGCCGGTCCGGCTGCGCGTGCTGATCCCGGCCGTGGAGAATTCCATCTCCGCCAACGCCTTCCGTCCCGGCGACGTGCTCCAGAGCCGCAAGGGCCTGACGGTCGAGATCGGCAATACCGATGCCGAAGGCCGGCTGATCCTCGCCGATGCGCTGGCGCTCGCCGACGAGGAGGCGCCGGAACTGCTGATCGACATGGCGACCCTGACGGGTGCCGCCCGCGTGGCGCTCGGCCCCGACCTGCCCCCCTTCTACACCGGCGACGACGCACTCGCCGCCGAGCTCGCGACGGCGGCGGTCGAGGTCGAGGATCCGATCTGGCGCATGCCGCTGTGGAAGCCCTACGACGCCAAGCTGTCCTCGAAGGTGGCCGACGTGAACAACGTCACCACCGACGGCTTCGCGGGCTCCATCACCGCAGCACTTTTCCTGCAGCGTTTCGTCGAAAAGGCCAGGAGCTGGGCGCATTTCGACATCTTCGCCTGGAACCCCGCCGAGCGTCCCCACGCGCCCGTGGGCGGCGAGGCGCAGGCGATCCGCGCGCTGGCACAGGTGATTGCGGCCCGCTTCGGCTGACGTCGCGTCTACCGGGACTGAAACGGAACCGAAACGTTTTCGTTGCATTGTCGGGCGCATGGCAGTCCATTTGCGTCCCAGTCAGGCCTTGCGACTTTGGCAACAGGTCAACCTGTCCGAAGTGCGCGACGACGCGCCCGACCTGAGCACGCGGCAGATGGCGATCCTGCTCACCATCTATCTCGACCCGCCTCCGCACACGGTGCGGGGGCTGGCCGCAAAACTCAACGTCACCAAGCCGGTGATCACCCGCGCGCTCGACACGATGGGCGCGCTGAAGCTGGTGTCGCGCCACCGCGACGAGCTCGACAAGCGCAACGTGCTCATCAAGCGCACCGTGGAAGGGGCGCTCTATGTCGAGCGTTTCGGCGATGCTATCATCGCCAAAGCCACGGAGTTACCGATTTGACCGCCCACGACGCCCGCCTGCATGCCTTCCGTCCCGATCTCGCCGACGCCCGGCTGAAGGGCGAGGTTTCCGCCGACCGTTTCGTCACCGGCCGCCCGGCGCGTATCACCGCCCCGGTGGCCGACGTGAAGAAGGCGCCGCGGGCCGATTCCGGCATCGACACCCAGCTGATCCATGGCGACGACGTGCTGGTGTTCGATGAGACGCCGGGCTGGGCCTGGGTGCAGTGCGAGCGCGACGGTTATGTCGGATATGTCGCGCAAGCGCATATCGGCCAGCGCGAGCATGCGCCGACGCACCGGGTGGTTGCGCCGCGCAGCTTTGTCTATCCGGGCGCCGACCTGCGCTTTGCCCGCGCCGGCGAGCTTTCCATGGGTTCGCTGGTGACCGTGGTGAGCAACGCCGAGACGCGCGGCACGGCCTATGCGCTGCTTCCATCCGGGCACGCCGTCATCGCCGGCCATCTTGCGCCTCTGGAGGCGGTGGCCGACGATTACGTCTCGGTGGCCGAGGCACTCATCAACACGCCCTATCTCTGGGGCGGGGTATCGGGTTTCGGCATCGACTGCTCTGGCCTGGTGCAGCTTGCCATGCTGATGGCGGGGCGGAAGGTGCTGCGCGATTCCGACATGCAGGAGGCCGGACTTGGCGAGACGATCGTTCCGGGCACGGATTTTTCCGGCCTGCGGCGCGGCGACCTGGTGTTCTGGCAGGGCCACGTCGCCATCATGACCGATGCCGACAACATGATCCACGCCAATGGCCACACCATGATGGTCTCGCGCGAGGGCCTGCGGGATGCAATCGACCGCATCGGCTATCTCTACGGCGGCCCGACGACGTTCCGGCGGCCGTGAGCTGTCGCCCTCCCTCCCCCTTGAGGGAGGGTGGCCCGAAAGGCCGGGAGGGGGATCTACGTGATTACTCTTCCCTGGCATCCGGGTCTGCAGGGAGATCTGCACGACTTCGCACCGTTGGTGTCATCTACTCTTCAAGGCGGCTCGTCGCGTCACGATCACGCTCGTATCGTCTGGTGAGCGGGAACGGCGGCAACCAGGACTCGCGACGAACGGTCCAGAGTTCGTAGGTCGGCGTCAGTTGGTCGGGGGCATCCAGCGATCCCAGGTTCACCTCGATTTCATCTGCCGTGCGCGCGAAAACGGACGAGCCGCAGCGGGGACAGAAATGCCGGCCGGCGTAGTCGCTTGTTTCGCCGTCGATCGTCACCGCGTCCTGAGGGAATATCGCGGAAGCGTGAAACAGGGCCCCATGATGCTTGCGGCAGTCGAGGCAGTGACAAAGGCCGACCCGGTATGGGAGACCCGACGCCGCAATTCGGACATTGCCGCAGAGGCAACCGCCGGTGAATCGGTCCATGCTGCGTCTCCTCCGTAATCAGGCGGTCGGCCTCGCCACCCGCAATGCGGCAGCGAGGAGCCTGACTCCTGCGATGCAGGCGTCAATACCCGGCTGCGCGGTCCACCACATATTGCAGCGGTTCACCCCGCTCGAAGGCGTCCATCTGCTGGAGCATCGGCGGCACGAGGTGCTCGGGGTCGGAGGTGGCCGCCGCATGCGGCGTGACGAACACCTTCGGGTGCGACCACATCGGGCTGGTGCGTGGCAGCGGCTCGATCTCGAACACGTCGAGGCTGGCTTCCTTCAGCGTGCCGTCGTCCAGCGCGCGCAGGATGTCGGCGTCCTTCTGCAGCTTGCCGCGCCCGGCATTGATCAGCACCGCCCCGCCAAGCCCGTTGCGGCGGCGCAGGTGGCGCAGCAGGTCGTAGTTGATGATGCCTTCAGTGGCCGGTGTATAGGGCAGCAGCACCACCAGAATGTCGGTGGCGTTGAGGAAGGGCAGCAGGCCCTGGTCGCCATGGAAGGTGGTCACGCCTTCCATGGGCCGGTCGGTGCGGCCCCAGCCATTGACCCGAAAGCCCAGCCCCAGCAGCGCCTTGGCCGCCGCCCGGCCGAGCTGGCCGAGACCCATGATGCCGACGGAAACGTCCTCGGCCGGCCGCTGCGGCGGCTCGTGCCAGAGCCTGTTCTGCTGCTGGGCGCGATAGAGCGCGCCCTGGCGGTGATGGTCGAGCACGCGCCAGACGACATATTCGGTCATGTGGCGCGTGAGGTTTTCGGCCACCACGCGCACGATCGGCACGTCCGGCAGGCCGGGATCGTTGAAAAGGTGGTCGACGCCGGCTCCGATGGAGAAGATGGCGCGCAGGTTGGGCAGTTTTGCGAGGATGTTGGGCGGCTGCTTCCACACCACCGCATAGGTGATGCTTGGGTCCTCCGCGTGGTCGGGCCTCAAAACAACCTCGCGGTCCGCCGACAGAAGCTCCTGCCAGCGCTGCGGATTGAACCCGGTGACCGACAACAAGATACGGCCCTTGTCCATGCCGCGCCTCCCCTTTTTGCTTGCTCTATTCGCTGACGACGCCCGCCGGCGCCGTTTCGATGCGGAACGCGGCCGATATAAGCGCGCGTGTGTAATCCGTCTGCGGATTTTCAAAAATCTGCCGCGAGGGGCCCGCCTCCACCACCTTGCCGTTGCGCATGACGATGACGTCGTTGGCGAGCGCGCGGACCACCTTGAGGTCGTGGCTGATGAACAGATAGGCGAGCTCGTGCCTGGCCTGGAGGTTGCGCAGCAGGTCGACCACCTGCGCCTGCACGCTCATGTCGAGCGCCGAGGTGGGCTCGTCGAGCATGACGAAGCGGGGTTTGAGCACCATGGCGCGGGCAATCGCGATGCGTTGGCGCTGGCCGCCGGAGAATTCGTGCGGGTAGCGGAAGCGGGTCGACGGATCGAGCCCGACTTCGTTGAGCACCGCCACGACCTCGGCGTCGCGCTCAGCCTCCGAAAGTTTTGGCGCGTGGATCTTCAGCCCTTCCTCGATGATCTCGGCCACCGACATGCGGGGGCTGAGCGAGCCGAACGGATCCTGGAACACGATCTGCAAATGGCTGCGCAGCGGCCGCATATCCTTGAAGGACAGGCTGTTGATGTCGCACCCCTCGAACTGGATCTGCCCGGTGGAGGAGATCATGCGCGAAAGCGCCAGCCCCAGCGTGGTCTTGCCCGAGCCCGATTCGCCCACCACGCCCACGGTCTGGCCGGCGCGCACGGTGAGGTCGATGCCGTCCACGGCCTTCACATGGTCGACCGTCTTGCGGAAGAAACCCTGCTTGATGGGGAACCACACCTTGACGTCCGTGCCCGACATCACGGGCTTGGCGTGCTCGTTGGCTGCCGGCGGCTTGCCCTTGGGCTCGGCCGCGAGCAGATGGCGGGTGTATTCGTGCTGGGGGTTGGTGAAGATCTCCTCGGTCGGGCCGGCCTCGACGATCTTGCCCTTGGTCATGACGCAGACGCGGTCGGCGATGCGCCGCACGATGCCGAGGTCGTGGGTGATGAACAGCATCGACATGCCGGTGCGCTGCTTGAGCTTGTCGAGCAGCTCGAGGATCTGCGCCTGCACGGTGACGTCGAGCGCGGTGGTGGGCTCGTCGGCGATGAGCAGCTCGGGCTCGTTGGCGAGCGCCATGGCGATCATGACGCGCTGGCGCTGGCCGCCGGAAAGCTGGTGCGGATAGGCGTCGAGGCGCTTTTGCGGGTCGCGGATGCCGACCTCGGTGAGAAGCTCAAGCGTGCGCTCCTGCGCCTGTTTCAGGCTCACCGGCTGGTGCAGCCGCAGCACCTCGATGATCTGCTGCGAGATGGTGTGCAGCGGGTTGAGCGAGGTCATCGGCTCCTGGAAGATCATGGTGATCTTGCCACCGCGCACCCGGCGCAGCTCCTTCTCGCTCAGGGCCAGCAGGTTCTGGCCGTTGAACAGGATCTCGCCGCTGGGGTGGCTGGCGGCGGGGTAGGGCAGGAGCTTCAGCACCGAGAGCGCCGACACCGACTTGCCCGACCCCGATTCGCCGACCAGCGCCACCGTCTCGCCCTTGCCGATGTCGAAGGAGATGCGGTCGACGGAGGACTGCACCTTGCCGCCGTTGGAGAAGGCAACCGAGAGATCGCGGACGGAAAGCAACGTGCTCAAAGGACGGCCTCGATGTCGGTCAGGCGGAAGTCGTCGCCCTTGAAGAGCAACTTTTCGCTTCGCGCCTTGGCAAGTGCGTAGGCGAAGCAGTCGCCAAGGTTGAGCCGCGCTTCATGGTTGCCCTTGCCGAATTTGCGATAGGCCTCGCGGGCTAATTCGGCCTGGGTCCGTGTAATCTGCGCGAGTTTTATCGCGCCCACCCGCATGATTTCATCAAGTGCCTCGCCGGTTTGAGGGCCTTTCTTGTCGGCCTTTATCGCTGCCTCCACGAAGTTGATCGGCGAGATGAAGATATCGTCGAACTCGTCGGCGATCGCGCGGCTATACAAATCTCCATCCTCTTCTCCGAGGATGATTGCCAGCAGGGCGGAAGCATCGACAATCATGCCGGAAGCCCATCGTCGTCATAGAGATCAGAGTGATCGCTGGTGATCCCGGGCGGCGTTGGAGGGAGGCTCGCAACGATCTCTCTAATCCGCTGATACCGCCACTCCCGTTCCTTGTGGCGCGCAAGTCGCGCCAGCCTGTCTTCCAGAGCTCGCTCGATAGCCGTGGTTAAGGTTTCGCCGGTTTCCCTGGCGAGGTCCCGTGCCAGCCGCTCAACCCGTTCGTTCTTGATATTCATGCCCATGCCGGCCTCCATGGTAGAAATCCGGCGAGATTATACCATTTCCGGCCGCTCATCGGAACGTCTTCCTCGGGTCGAAGGCGTCGCGCGTGGCCTCGCCGATGAAGATCAGCAACGACAGCATGATCGAGATGACCAGGAAACCGGAGAAGCCGAGCCAGGGCGCGTTGAGGTTGCGCTGGCCTTGTTTCAGCAACTCGCCCAGCGAGGCCGAGCCCGGCGGCAGGCCGAAGCCGAGGAAGTCGAGCGAGGTCAGCGTGCCGATCGAGCCGTTGAGGATGAAGGGCAGGAAGGTCAGCGTCGCCACCATGGCGTTCGGCAACAGGTGGCGGATCATGATGGTGCGGTTGGGCACGCCGAGCGCGCGCGCCGCATTCACATATTCGAAGTTGCGCGCGCGCAGAAACTCGGCGCGCACCACGCCGACGAAGGCCACCCAGGAGAACAACAGCATGATGCCGAGCAGGATGAAGAAGCCCGGCGGCAGGATGGCCGAGATGATGAGCAGCAGATAGAGGACGGGGATGGCCGACCAGATCTCGATGAAGCGCTGGAACAGAA
>JAEWHN010000275.1 GCA_023387775.1 Pseudomonadota bacterium
GCCCTACGACTACTACGCCGACAAGCCGAACGACACGATGGGCCTGTCCCGCACCGCTTCGCTGATCGATGCGGTGCGCAAGGAAGCCACCAACACCATGCTGGTCGACAATGGCGACCTTCTGCAGGGCAGCCCCATGGGCGACTACATCGCCTATGAGAAGGGCCTGAAGGAGGGCGACGTCCATCCTGTGATGAAGGGCATGAACGTCCTCGGATACGAGGTGGGCACGCTGGGCAACCACGAGTTCAACTACGGCCTGTCCTTCCTCGACAAGGTGCTGGCCGGCGCCAACTTCCCCTTCGTCTGCGCTAACCTGGTCCGCGGCACGGAGCTTGCCGCCAACCCTCGCGACGACAAGCTCTATCTCAAGCCCTACGTGATCCTCGACCGGAAGATCACGGACGGTGCGGGCGAGGAGCATCCGATCCGCATTGGCGTCATAGGCTTCGTTCCGCCGCAGATCATGATCTGGGACGCCAAGAACCTTTCGGGCAATGTGATGACGCGCGACATCGTTCAGGCGGCAAAGGCCTGGGTGCCGCAGATGAAGGAAGAGGGCGCCGACGTCGTGGTCGCGCTTTCGCACTCCGGCATCGACACCAAGCAAAGCGACATGATGGAGAACGCCTCCTTCTTCCTGGCAGGCGTGGACGGCATCGATGCGATCTTCACCGGCCACCAGCACCTGGTCTTCCCCGGAAAGAAGGATTTCCAGGGCCTCGAGGGGGTGGATGCCGAAAAGGGCACGCTGATGGGCAAGCCCGCCGTGATGGGTGGCTTCTGGGGCTCGCATATGGGCCTGGTAGATCTTCTGCTCGAACGCGACGGCAGCAAGTGGCGCGTGGTGTCGGCGACCTCCGAGGCGCGGCCGATCTACGAGCGCGTCGACAACAAGAACAAGGCCCTCGTTGAGGACGACAACCGCGTCGCCGACGCTCTCAAGGAAGACCACGAGGCAACGCTGGCCTATGTTCGCCGGCCGGTCGGCAAGACCACGGCGCCGCTCTATTCCTATTTCGCGCTGGTGGCCGACGATCCGTCGGTGCAGATCGTCAGCCAGGCGCAGATCTGGTACATCAAGGACCTGCTCAAGGAAACGAAGTGGAAGGACCTGCCGGTGCTTTCTGCGGCGGCGCCTTTCAAGGCGGGCGGCCGCGGCGGTGCCGACTACTACACAGACGTGCCGGCCGGCGACGTGGCGATCAAGAACGTGGCCGACCTCTACCTCTACCCCAATACGGTGCGGGCGGTGGAAATCAGCGGCGCGCAGGTCAAGGAGTGGCTGGAGATGTCGGCTGGCATCTTCAACCAGATCGAACCCGGCAAGGCCGACCAGGTGCTCATCAACAAGGACTTCCCGTCCTACAATTTCGACGTGATCGACGGGGTGACCTACAAGATCGACCTGTCGCAGCCGCCGAAATATGACACCAAGGGCAAGGTGGCCAATACGGGATCGAGCCGCATCGTCGACCTCATGTTCGACGGCAAGCCCATTGACCCACAGGCGAAATTCGTCGTCGCCACGAACAACTACCGCGCTGGCGGCGGCGGCAATTTCCCGGACATCAACGAAACGAAGATCATCTTCGAGGCGCCCGACACCAACCGCGACGTCATCGTGCGCTACATTGTGGAGCAGAAGACCATCAATCCTTCCGCCGACAGCAACTGGTCGTTCGCGCCGATGCCGGGCACAGCCGTGATTTTCGAGACCGGGCCAAAGGCCAAGGAGTTCCTGGACCAGGTCCAGAGAGTGAAGATCGAAGCCGCAGGCGAGGGCGCCGACGGCTTTGCGAAATATCGCATCATGCTCTGACTGTTTTCGCGCAGGTAAAGCAGCCAAAGCAAAGGGGCGACAGGATGACCTGCCGCCCCTTTCTGCAACCTGCGCCAGTCACGGCTAGCGCTCGAGGATGACATCCTGCGGATTGACGATGACCGAGGAAGGTGCAGCGTCGCCACCGCGCAGATTGGGTGTGGCAGTTGCAAAGCCGCCAAAGCCAGCGCGGCCCGTGATGTCAAGGCTGGTGGGCGGGTTGACGACAACCGACGAAGGTGCCGCGTCGCCGCCGCGAATGTTGGGTGTGGTAGTTGCGAACCCGCCAAACCCGGCACGGCCTGTTATGTCAATGTTCGTCGGCGGGTGAAACAGCACCACGGGCGGGGCGGCGTCGCCGCCGCGCGGATTGAAGAACTGGGCCGAAGCCATGGAAGCACTTGCGGCTACAATGCCCAGGGCGATGGGGATAATGATTTTTTTCATTTTTGTTCTCCGTTTTTCTTTGCCCATCAAGTAATGGGCCAAGAATTTCGAAGATAAGTTGAGGGGGACTTATTCCTATCTTCGCTCACATACCAAAAAGTAGGCCTGCCGTTCCTCAACATCAAATCACTGACTCGCGATTGTCGAGCGGGGCTGAGGCAGGAGTCCGTGATGAGGAATCTGGCACGCGCATATGCATTGACGAGCGCCACCGCGAGACCCCAAAAGGGCGCCTCCAGACTCGAGGAGGCGAAATTGATCCGGCACATTGTATTCTTCAGCGCCAAGCGGGGGCAGGATGTCGAGACTATCCGCCAGGGGCTGCTCGCGCTTGCCGCCATACCGCATTCCAGCCACTTCGAAGTGACGGTCAACACCAAGGTCGACCCGCTGTGCGATGCGATCGACCTCGTCGTTTACGCGGAATTTGCCGATCAGGCCGCGCTGGCCGCCTTTAAGGCGCACCCCATCTATGATGAAACGACCCGCAAGGTCAGGCCCATGCGCGAACTGCGGTTTTCGGCCGACGTCGTCGCCGAGCAAGGATAGCCGCCCTTCTCGATTTGACGCGACCGCCGGCATGCCGAAATTGGGACAACTGTTCTCTTTCGGCGACGTTGTTGGCCCAAACCGGGTCAAGTCGTGTCATTCGAGCAGGCTGTTCATCGTTGCCGCCGCAACCGACGCGCCGGAAAGTCCCTCAGTCGCCGCGGTCGCGGCTCCAAGATCATGGTTGGCACGGATGTTGCTGCTGAACTGATGTGCGTCGCTCTCGCGCCAGCCGTTGGGGGGCTTGCGCGATGACGCCGACGCAGCCTTCAGGGGAGGGCACCCGGTCGGAGCGCAGCGTAGTAGCGCGCTCTGGCCGGGTCACTCTCGATGGCGGGCATGGACATCCGGCGCCAAAGCACTAATCATGCCGTAGCTCCACATCCGTTGGCGAGGCCATGCTGAGACCTCAGAAAATTCCGATCAGTCAGATCTATGTCCCGGCAGCGCGCCGCAAGACGCTGCATCCGGAAACGGTGCGCTTCATTGCGGAAAGCATCGTGGAAAACGGACAGCAGACACCGATCCAGGTGCGCTTCGACGGCAAGCGATATGTTCTGATCGAGGGGCTGCATCGTCTGGAGGCCATGAAGTGGCTCGGCGAAACCACCATCGAGAGCTATCTGGTGCAGGCGCGCCGCCACTGACGTCTTCCAATCCAAAGCGCGGCGCAAATAGCGTTAGGCCTCTCCCGTGATAGTCTGATCGTGGCCTTGAGTGAGTCGGGCCTGTCTTCGTGTGTCCGGTCGCCGTGAAAAAATCGCCGAAGCCGCAAGGCTGGCGCAAGCGACCGCCGCCATTCTGCAAAGCGTTCGTTGCTGTATCTGTGTTTGGGCAATTGGCGAGGGGCTGCCGATGCAGAACATTATCGAAGATTGTCTTAAGCCGCGCCTGACGGAAAGCGTCGATATTCTCACGGCGGTCAACATCCTGCGTTCGCGCGGCTACGAGCAGGACGATCTGATCGCCGAGATTACCAGGCTCTTCTACGTCGATCTGGACGAATACAACCTAGTCATGCGCCGGCTGGCCTTCGCCGGCGTACGCTATGATGGGTTTGCATTCCAGGACGATGCCCGTGCGGTTGGCTCGGCGGCCTGAGAAGCAATAATCTGACGCGCCTCCGCCTGGCGCTGACCGCGCTCAAAGCGGAATGTTGTCGTGCTTCTTCCAGGGGTTCTGCAAATCCTTGTTGCGCAGCATGCGCAGCGCCCGCGCCACCCGCCGGCGGGTTGAGTGCGGCATGATCACCTCGTCGACATAACCGCGCTCGGCCGCCACGAAGGGAGAGAGGAATCGATCCTCATAGGCCTTTGTATGTGCAGCGATCTTCTCGGCATCGCCTATGTCCTTGCGGTAGATGATCTCCACCGCGCCCTTGGCGCCCATCACCGCGATCTGCGCTGTCGGCCAGGCATAGTTCATGTCGCCGCGCAGGTGCTTTGAGGCCATCACGTCATAGGCGCCGCCGAAGGCCTTGCGGGTGATCACGGTCACCTTCGGCACAGTCGCTTCCGCATAGGCGAACAGAAGCTTGGCGCCATGCTTGATCAGCCCGCCATATTCCTGGCTCGTGCCGGGCAGGAAGCCCGGAACGTCGACGAATGTGACGATCGGGATGTTGAAGCAATCGCAGAAGCGAACGAACCGCGCCGCCTTGCGGCTGGCATCGGAATCCAGCACCCCTGCCAGCACCATCGGCTGGTTGGCAACGAAGCCGACCGTGCGGCCCTCTATGCGGCCGAAGCCGACGACGATGTTCTTGGCGAAGCTCGGCTGGATTTCGAAGAAGTCGCCCTCGTCGGCGGTCTTCAGGATCAGTTCCTTGATGTCGAAGGGCTTGTTGGCGTTGTCGGGCACCAGCCGGTCGAGCGACAGGTCGTGGTCGGTCACTGACTGGAAGCACTCGATCTCGGGAATCTCGGCCGTGTTGGAGGCCGGCAGGAAATCGATCAGCCGGCGCATCTGCAGCAGCGTCTCGACGTCGTTGTCATATGCGCCGTCGGCAATGGAGGATTTCGTCGTGTGGACGCTTGCGCCGCCGAGCTGCTCGGCCGTTACCGTCTCGTTGGTAACGGTCTTCACCACGTCCGGCCCGGTCACGAACATGTAGGAAGTATCGCGCACCATGAAGATGAAGTCGGTCATCGCGGGAGAATAGACGTCGCCGCCGGCGCAGGGGCCCATGATGACGGAGATCTGCGGGATCACGCCGGAGGCGAGCACATTGCGCTGGAACACCTCGGCATAGCCGCCAAGTGCTGCCACGCCCTCTTGGATGCGCGCGCCTCCGGCATCGTACAGGCCGATGATCGGGGCGCGATTGCGCAGCGCCATATCCTGCACCTTCTGGATCTTTTCCGCATGCGCCTCTGAAAGAGATCCGCCGAAGACGGTGAAATCCTTGGCAAAAAGGAAGACCGGTCGTCCGTTGACCGTGCCCCAGCCGGTCACCACACCATCGCCTGCGACCTTGGTCTTTTCCATGCCGAAGTCGGTCGAACGGTGCTCGACATACATGTCGAACTCCTCGAAGGAGCCCTCGTCGAGGAAGATTTCGATGCGCTCGCGGGCCGTCAGCTTGCCCTTGGCGTGCTGGGCCTCTACGCGGGCCTTGCCGCCGCCGGCCCGCGCGATTTCGCGCCGGCGCTCGAGTTCCTTCAGCACGTCTTTCATTGCGAAACGCTCCCTCGGCCCAAACCTTCCATGAAGGTGTTAGCACGGCCGCAAGGGCGCGCAAACATCGCCGCGAGGCGCAAGCCGCCCCGCTTGCCCGCGCGCCCCCCTTGAGGAACGCGGGCGCGGTTTCGCCGGCTACCAGGTGCCGGTGTTCTGCATGGACGCCCAGGGCTCGGCCTTCTCCTTGGCCTCGCCCTTCTGCAGCAGTTCGATCGAAATGCCGTCCGGCGACTTGATGAACGCCATGTAGCCGTCGCGCGGCGGGCGATTGATGGTCACGCCCTTATCCATCAAGTGCTGGCAGGTGGCGTAGATGTCGTCCACCTCATAGGCGAGATGCCCGAAATTGCGGCCGCCGGTGTAGTTTTCGGGATCCCAGTTGTAGGTCAGCTCGAGAAGCGGCGCCTTTGCGGAGGCGGCGGCACTCTCGTCGTGGCCGGCGGCGAGATAGATCAGCGTGAAGCGGCCCGCTTCGCTTTCGTGGCGGCGCATCTCCTTCATGCCGAGCTTGTTGCAGTAGAAATCAAGCGATGCCTCGATGTCGGCAACGCGAACCATGGTGTGCAGATAGCGCATTTTTTCAGTCCTTATATGGAGCTTACGAACATATGGCAGCGGTGCTGCGGCGCGGCAACGGACAAAGCCATTGCCGCCGGCTCACCGAAGTTGATCCACAGTATTGCGCAGGCTTCAACGAAAAATCAGGCCCCCGGCTCTTGCACACGAGCAAACCCAAAGTGTTAATCTGCGTTTAAGAATCAGTTGCGTTGTTACGAGAAAAAGGTGCGGTCGAATGGGGGACAGAGCCTCTTTCGCGGGGCGGGACTTGGCCGGAGAGGCGGCCTTGAAACGCGATGAGATCGACGATGGCGTCGATTTTGTCGAGGTCTCGGGCGCCATCAAATGGTTTGACGTGGCCAAGGGCTACGGCTTTATCTGTCCGGACGGCGGCGGCGCCGACATTCTCCTTCATGTGACCTGCTTGCGCCGCGACGGCTTCCAGACCGCGCTCGAAGGCGCGCGCGTCGTGTGCCTTGTGCGTCAGGGCGATCGCGGCCTGCAGGCCTTCCAGGTCCTGTCGATGGACAATTCGACGGCGGCGAATCCTGCCGAGAACAATGTGCAGCGCACCCATGTGGCGGTGACCGCGGAAAGCGGGCTCGAGCGCGCGCTGGTGAAATGGTTCAACCGCACCAAGGGCTTCGGATTCCTGACCCGCGGCGAAGGCACGGAAGACATCTTCATCCATATGGAAACCCTGCGCCGCTACGGGCTGACCGAGCTTCGCCCCGGCCAGGTGGTTCTTCTGCGCTACGGAAAGGGTGACAAGGGCCTCATGGCAGCCGAAATCCACCCCGACATCGGCACGCTGCCCATTCCGCACTAGGTAATGCCTCGCCGGGGCCGGCCCAGCTATCGCTCCACATTGCTCTCCATCAGCATGCGCGGGGCGGCTGCTTCTGGTACGATGGCGTCTGGGTAGCCTTTCGATCGCCCGAGACAGTAGAGACATTCTTATGTTCCGCAGGTTCTGGTTGGCCGGGGCGGTGTTTGCCGCAATCATCGGCATAGTCACCTCTCTCGTTTCCCTGCAGCCGTCCGCCGCCGACGGGCAGCCCATGCTTTTGCCCACCGACGCGACACCGCTCGTGGCGGTGACCGGTAGCGGCGAGCGCACCTTTTCGATCGAGATTGCCGACGACGATGCCGAACGCGCCGCCGGCCTGATGTTTCGAGAGCAGATGGAAGACGACCACGGCATGCTGTTCGTGTTCGAACAGACCCGGCCGGTCGGTTTCTGGATGAAGAACACGCCGATGCCCCTCGACCTCATCTTCATCGGCCAGGACGGCAAGGTGAAGGCGGTGCGCCGCGGCGAGCCGTTCTCGGAGGCGCTGATCGCGCCCGACGATCCGGTGCGGTTCGTGCTTGAATTGAAGGCCGGCATGGCCGAAAAGGCCGGCATCGGGGAAGGCAATCTCATCCGCCATCCGGTCATCGGCGCTGTCCAGCCCGGCAACTAGGCTCGGCGCGCCTTTTCAGTTGGGGCTCGCAAGCGTGACGCAGTTTTTTTCCCACGACGGTTTTGAACTCGCCTTCATCGACCGTGCACCGCATCACGGAGAGGCTGAACCCGTTCTCCTCATTCACGGCTTCGCATCCAGCCACATCGTGAACTGGGTTGCGCCGGGCTGGGTCAAGACGCTGACGGAAGCGGGCTATCGCGCTATCGCGCTCGACAATCGCGGCCATGGACTGTCGACCAAGAGCTATGACGCCGACGACTACACGCCGGAAAAAATGGCAAGCGATGCTGCAGCCCTTCTCGATCATCTGGGCATAGAGCGGGCCCATGTCATGGGCTATTCGATGGGCGCTCGGATTTCGGCCTTCATGGCGCTGGCGACGCCCGAGAAAGTCGCCACACTCGTGCTGGGCGGCCTGGGCATCGGCATGATCGAGGGCGTCGGCGACTGGGACCCGATCGCCGAGGCGCTTCTGGCACCAGATCCCGCAGCGATCGGCCACACGCGGGGCCAGATGTTCCGGGCTTTCGCCGACCAGACCAAGAGCGACCGTGCAGCACTTGCCGCCTGCATTTCCACCTCGCGCGAACTGCTGAGCGAAGCGGAAGTTGCCCGCATCATGCAGCCGACGCTGATCGGAGTGGGCACCAGGGACGACATTGCCGGTTCCCCTGAAGAGCTGGCGGCCCTCATGCCCAATGCGGAAGCGTTCGACATCGAGGGCAGGGATCACATGCTCTCGGTCGGCGACCGGACCTTCAAGAAACGCGTGCTGGAATTCCTCGCCGAAAACCGGCTGTAAATCGGGCTGACCGGCACCGCGCCGCTTAATTACACGAGTCTGGAATCTCGCTTTCGGGCTCCAGCTTGGTGCGCGTGACCTTCGGCTGGCTGCCGTCGAGCTTGGGGCGGCGTTCCCCTTGCGCCCCTGGCCATGCCGCAAACGTGATCGCCGCGCATTCGGTTCGCGGCGGCACGGCGGGCCGAATTGCGTTGGATCAAGGAACGGCTCTGTGCCGTTGGCAAAATGCCGGAGGTTGCTTCCGGCAACCTTGGGGTCCCACTTCCGGACCCGTAGAGCCCAACCAGGCCGATCACCATCTTTTCGGAAAGAAAAGGAAGATCAACATGTTGCGAACAGCACTTGTCGGGTTGACAGCCCTGCTCATCGCTGGGCCAGCGCTGGCCCAAACTCAGACGCCATCCGAACGCGCCCAGGAGCTGCTGAACTCGGTCGATTGGAAGGCCTTGACGGATGCCAGAATTGACGTGGTCAAGACCGCGCTTCAACTCACGCCCGAACAAGAAAAACTATGGCCGCCCGTGGAGCAAGCTATCCGTGCGCGGGCAGAAGCCAGACATGCCCGCCTTGAGGCCATGGCAAAGCCGCGCGAGGAGAAGCGCGACGTGTTCGAATTCTTGAACGACCGTGCCGACAACATGGCCAAGCGTGCCGCCACGCTCAAGCAGCTCGCGCAAGCCTGGCAGCCACTCTATCAGAGCCTCGACGACAAGCAGAAGATGCGGCTGCGCGTTCTGGCAATGCATGTCCTGCACGAGATGAGGGGCGCTGCCGAAAGCCACATGCGGGGCATGGAGGACGACGACGCGGAAGATTGACGCGCCGCACTGTCCTCACCCCTGCCGTGGCAGGGCGCCTCTCTTCGCAAGATAAGAGTCTGGAACTTCAAACTGCCCGCCCGGCTCCCGGCGCGGGCATTTTTTTCCCTTTTCGACCCTTAGCTCCAGCAAGCACGATCCCTTGAAGCTCGGTTCAGGAAAATTGGGTTCAAACCTGGTATCTTCTGACCTATATGTCAGCCTGACGTTGATGCCGCCTGGCAACGGAGACTTCCCATGACGACTAGCAGCGCAACTCGCCACGGAGCGCTTCAACCCATCGACCCGATCTGGAGATCGGTGCAGGAGGAGGCAAGGGAAGCCGTATCGCGCGACCCCGTGCTTGCCGCTTTCCTCTACTCCACCATCCTGAACCAGGACAGGCTCGAGGATGCGGTGATGCATCGCCTGGCAGAGCGCCTGGCGCATCAGGACCTCGGCGCCGATCTCATCCGCCAGGCCTTCAAGGCCATGCTGGCCGACAATCCGGACTGGGCGGCGACGGTACGGGTGGACATCCAGGCCTATTACGATCGCGATCCGGCCTGCGATCGCTTCCTGATGCCGATCCTCTATTTCAAGGGGTTCCACGCCATCCAGACACACCGGCTGGCGCATTGGCTGTGGAACTGCGGCCGGCGTGATTTCGCGCTCTATCTCCAGAGCCGCTCCTCTTCCGTTTTCCAGACCGACATTCATCCGGCCTCGAAAATCGGCAAGGGCATTTTCATCGATCACGCGACTGGGCTGGTCGTGGGCGAGACGGCGGTGATCGAGGACGACGTTTCGATCCTGCATGGCGTCACGCTGGGCGGTACCGGAAAGGCGGGAGGTGACCGCCATCCCAAGATCCGCCACGGCGTGTTGATCGGCGCCGGTGCCAAGATTCTCGGCAACATCGAAGTGGGTCACTGCGCGAAGGTTGCGGCAGGATCGGTCGTGCTGTCTTCCGTTCCGCACAACAAGACGGTGGCCGGAGTTCCGGCCCGTGTCGTGGGTGAAACCGGTTGCGACCAGCCTTCGCGCCAGATGGATCAGTTCCTGCCCTCGCAGGCCATGGACCACGTCATCAGTTTCGACATCTGAGCTCCGGCGTTTCCGGCAGCTGCTGGCGGGCGCTGCCATTTGTCCGGTGAGTTTGTGCCGTGCGCCTTTACATTGCCGTTCAAGGCGTGTCAGAAGCGCTGTTCATCGAACCACCCCGCCACCGGGAGAAGAGTGTTGAAGCCGGAAGAAATCAGAAAACTCGACGCATATTTCAAGCGGACCTTCCAGAATCCGCAGTTGCAGGTCAAGGCGCGGCCGCGCAAGAACGACTCGGCCGAAGTCTATGTCGGCGACGAGTTCCTCGGCATCGTCTTCAAGGATGAGGACGACGGCGACTACAACTTCTCGATGGCCATTCTGGACGTCGATCTGGACTGATCTGCCCCTGCCGGCCGCTGTCAGCGGCCGGTCTTCACGTATTGCGCAGCCTTGGCCCGCACACTCGCCTCCAGGCGTTGCCAGTCCTCCAGGAGCTCTCTGGAAAACCGGTAGCTGAGGCTCAATTCGTCACCGAGGTGGATGTCGCGCTCGCACGGAGCAAGCGATTCCTCCGCACTCGGGCCGACAAGGCAGCGCGCTACGAAGGGCTCCTCGCCCGGGCGTTCGGCAACCACCAGTTCTTCATTCATATAGCCTGATTTCTCGGTGAAGCCGTAGAGCATGAGTCCGCCCGGACCGGCCGTTCCCGGCCGCTCGATCAAGGAACTGTAGATCGGCGCAAAGCGTCCGCTCATGTCGCGCGACATCATTCGCTCGTCGAAACTGAGAAACAGGATGTGCCGGCCGCCATCGGCGTTGTTGAAGTCATCCCGGGTCGCCGTCGTGTACCCCTCCATTTCCGGCCAACGCAAATAGAGGTCGAGTCGCGTTGCGACGCCGTCGCGTCTGGCCTTTTCGAAGCGGATCGCATTTGCCGGTGCGGAGATAACATTGTTGCCGATCACGACCTCATGCAGGCGCGTGTCGTCGGTGTGCCCGGCCAACGCCAGAGACCGGCCGAGCCACTGGCCGCCATAGCTGATGGCGGCGGACACAAGTCCCAGCGCGACGAAGATGTGCAGGACCTTCTTCATCAGCGCATTATTGACGGACCTGACGGCCTCTTGCGGCTGCGGCATAGCGGCCCGCTTCATGTTGGCTCTCCTGGTGGCCGATGCAGCCAACCTTGCAATCTCATGGTAAATGGCTGGTAAACGTGCGCCGGGGGCTTCCGGCCACGGCTTGTCGCCGGGCGCTCCGCCCCGCTAGGCTGTTCTCCGCGCTACATGACAGGTGGGAGAAGAAATGCCTCTTTACGCAATCGATGGAACGAGCCCCGAATTCGAGGACGAGCAAAGCAGCTGGATCGCGCCGGACGCAACCGTGATCGGCAGCGTCGGAATTGGCCGCGACGTTGGCATCTGGTTCGGCTCGGTCATCCGTGGCGACAATGAGCGGATCGAAATCGGCGCCGGCACCAATATCCAGGAACATACGGTGATGCACACCGATCCCGGCTTTCCGCTCACGATCGGGCAGGGGTGCACCATCGGCCATCGGGCCATTCTCCATGGCTGCAGCATCGGCGAAAACAGCCTGGTTGGAATGGGCGCGATCGTGCTGAACGGGGCGAAGATCGGCAGGAACTGCCTGGTCGGCGCGGGCGCCCTGGTCACCGAGGGCAAGGAGTTTCCGGACAATTCGCTGATCGTGGGTTCGCCAGCAAAAGTGGTGCGCATGTTGGACGATCGGGCCGTCCAACGGCTGCGTGAGTCGGCGACGCACTATGTCGAGAACGCCAGGCGCTTCAAGGCGGGGCTGCAGAAGCTCTGAGCCGGCCCCGCATCTTCCGTTCCGGGCAAGAAAAAGGGAGCCGACCTATTGGGGGCCGGCTCCCAAAGCCCGGCCTTTGGGGAAGGGGGGACAGGACCGGGTTTTCTGTCGTCCCGCTCAGTACAGGCTTGCCACCGCGTCGGCACGGCCGTCGTTGATCTGCATCCAGACGCCGGAATGCCGCTCCGACTGGCGCTTCAGAAACGTGTATCCGGTGTCGGTCCAGGCCAGCACTCGCGGCTCCAGATTGTCGAGGATGAAGTCGCCATGGCTGGTCCGGACGGTCAGAACGGCGTGGCCGTCGCCGTTGGACTGGCGAACTACCGTCATCAGCAGGTCGCCTGCCTGAAGGCCGAGCGCCATCAGGCGACGGCGCTTCTCCAGCGCGTAGTCCTCGCAGTCGCCGAAGCCGTTTTCGGGATAGGCCCAGTGTTCTTCCTCGCCGTAGTTCTCCATGTCGGTGCGCGGCTGGATCTGGCTGTTTACCTCGTTGTTCACGGCGACGATCGCAGCCCAAAGCTTGCGCGTCAGCTCAAGCTCGGAGTTCCTCTCCGTCTTCTGGCTGCACTCCTTCGGCAGCTGGCGGCAGAGATCATAATGCCCCACCGGCTGCGTCGTGCGTGCGCCCACCTGCATGAATGCTTCGGCGGCGTAAGCCTCTCCGGCCAGCCCGCCAAGGCCCAGAAACGCCGCCAAGACCAACGCCAGTCTTTTTGTTCTTGTCACTGTGACACATCCCATTTGCGGTCACACTGACACGAGCAGATTTATTCCACGCAAAACATCGCGGTAGATGTTGAGTGAAATGCGCGTCAAATGAAGTAGTTATTTGAGGAAACCAAGAATAAAACTGAATTCAAGTTTTCTGAAAATTTGAACGGATTATGGTGGAAACCGTTCACCTTCGTGGCGCCGCCGAGTGCCCGGCCGGTTGCGGTTTGCTCACGGCAGGGGCGGCGCGTATGCTGCGTTGTACGCGCCCGAGCTTGGCTGGAAGGCGGCGGCTTGGGAGCTGTTTCTAATCGACTTCAGTCCGCACGGAGGAGTGCGCAATGAAGAACGACGTCAGCAAGGCCGATCTCCAGGAACAAGACCGGCAGGCAATCAGGGCGCTGATTGCGCGGCAGTTTTCAAGCGTGAACTGGACGCCGAACAATCCAGCCGATTGGGATGCCTTCTCGGCAGACTTCGTGCCCGAAGCGTTGCTCTATCCAAGCGCCCGTCCTGCGCGCGGCCAGACCGTCCAGGCGTTCATGGATCGGATGAAGAACCTGGAGCAGACCACGCTGAGAATGTTCCAGGAATCGCTTGAGCGCTGCGAGATCTGCGTGTTCGGCAATGTCGCGGTGGCGGCCGCCGTTTGCGAGCAGGTCGAGAACGCCGGCCGGGCAAGTCGCAGCGTGGAGATGTTCCTGCTGGTGCGCAACGACGATGGTTGGCGCATAGCTTCCCAGGCCTGGGACATGGAAAGCCGGGCCAAACCCATTCCAGAACGGTTCTTTCCCGACGAGACGGAAGAGTAGCGGACGGCCTCAGGAAAATTCGGAATCGAGGGTTTCAGGCCTCTGGACCACTGCGAACTCGATGGCGATGCCCTCCTCGAAGTGGCGAACCACCTGGCCGCGCATGGTTCCGAGCATCACCTGCACGCCCAACGCAGGCTTCACGTCCAATTCGATGGCCGCGCCAGACAGCGACAGATCGATGATCCGGCAGTCATACTGGCGACCGTCCGCCAGCCGCAGCGTGCTCATCGGCTTGCGCGGCGACACGCGTTCGTGCCGGCGGTCTTCCGGCAGGTCCAGTTCGTGCTTGTTGGCCAGCCATGTCAGCTGGGCGGCGAGCTTGTCACGCTTGCGTTCCGAGGCTGCGATGGTCATGGCAAAGCCATTCGGCAGCAGTCGCGTGATGGCGCCTTCCACGCGGCCGATGTGATCGAGATAGGCGATCACCTTTTGGCCGGGCTGGCCCATCCCGTTGCACAAAAGGGCTACGCTGCCCGGCGACATGTCGATGACCTTGCAGGGATGCTCGCTGCGGTCTTCCAGCATCAGGCGCCCATGGATATGGACGCGAACGCGTTGGAAATTGCGCTTTTCGACCGTTGACGGCGCTTGGCTGATCGCCGCTGCTCTCATGACTGCCCCTGTCGCATGCAAACGGCCACACGCTTTCGCGCGGCGGCAGGGTTAATTTAGTCGCCTAGAGGTTAACAACGGGTAAGACGGCCGGCGCGGGCCGGGCCCTATTCCTCGCGGCCGCCCTTCAGCACCACCAGGTGGCGGACGCGCTTCGCGCCCAGCGACTTCATCGAATCGGAAAGGGCGTGGTCGCTCGGCGCCAGCGAGGGCACGGGGATCTCAGGCCGGTTCTTCAGGAACATCGGCTCACGGTCGGGATCGATTACGCGCACCGAGTCGATCATCGCGTCGACGAGCGGGTCGGCGCCCAGCCAGAACGGCCTTTCGCAGGGGCTGACGATGCCCAGCGCGCGTGGGCTATCAGGTCCGCCATCCAAGGGCAGAAGCAGAAGCTCGAACGGGTTGATGCGGCTGTTCGAGGAGTATCCGTCGAAAGCGATGGTGACGACGGACTTGGCATGAAAAACACCATGGGTCAGGCGGGCGACCAGCCTTTGGTCCTTTTCGCGCCAGAGCGACGGAAAGCAAAAGCCTTTCAATTCGCGCCCGTAGGTCGCGCACAGGCGAGTCCCGGCCAGGCGGAAAACGGCCTCGCCGCGGCTGTCCTGTTCCAGGATAAACGTGTCGGCCAGCAGGGTCTTGATCTCGGCCGGCTCGATTTCGGTCCGCTTGGGCGCGGGACGCCCATTCCGCAATCGGTTCCAATAGTGGAACAGTTTGATCGATCCGTCTTGTTTCATGCTGCTCCGCTCCGCGCAGTCTGTCGTCTTGTGTCCCATCGGCGAACAGAAAGGCGTTGTTCGAGGAACTACATGCTTGGCGAGGCAGGTTGCGTGCCAGACCTGTTATCGGTTTGTTAACCGTTCCGGGCCGTTAAGGTTAACAAATGGTTGATGTTGCCCGGCAATCCATGCTGTGGCACGCTCAAGTCATCGGTAGCCAAGGCTGCCGCAGCACTTCAGTCAAAAGATTTGGGGCGAGCAGGGGGGCTCGACCAGCCGTCCAGGGGAAAACTTTGGACGGCTTTTCTTTATGATTCGCCTGTGCTGCGTTAAAGGCGACGCATGACACGACGCTCGGAAGCCGGAATGCAGGCCAACAATCCCCAGGATCCCCTCCACACAAGCCCGTCTTCAAAGGGCGGCCGCGAGCCCGTCTTCAATCTGCCGGGCATAGTCTTGCTGGCGGTTGCGCTCTGCGTGGGCGTCCACCTCTTGCGGCTCTACGTGCTTACGCCGCAGCAGGATCTGGCCCTGCTGGTGCATGGCGCATTCATACCGATCCGCTATTCAGGCCAGGACGGACTCGACGTCTACGCCTTCACCAGCCCATTCACCTATGCCTTCCTGCACGGAAGTTTCGCTCACCTCATCGTCAACATGATCTGGCTGGCTGCGTTCGGCTCGCCCTTGGCCAACCGGCTGGGCCCTGCGCGTTTCGCACTGTTCTGGGCGGTTTGCGGGCTGGCCGCGGTGGCGCTTCACTACAGCGTGCACCAGCTCGATGCTTCGCCGGTGATCGGTGCCTCCGGCGCGATTGCCGGCATGATGGGAGCGGCTGCCCGATTCGGGTTCGTTATCGATCGGTCGTCGGGCAAAGCCGCCTTTTCCGGCGAGCCGCTGCCCGTGAAGATGGTGTTCCGGTCGCGCACCGTCATGACCTTTCTGATCGTCTGGATGGTCATCAACTTCATCACCGGCGTTGTAAGCTTCGTGCCTGGAGTATCGGATCGGATCGCCTGGGAGGCGCATGTCGGCGGCTTTATCGTGGGCTTCTTCGGCATCCAGTTCTTTGATCGCAGGCGCCGCGCCGCAGAACGGTAGAACTGCCCTCCGGTTACCGGGCGCCTCGTTCGGCCTTGAAATGAGGGGCGCGTGGGCGCACCATAAGGTCCCTGGCCATTTCGGGCTGCAAGTCAGAGGAGGCCGCCATGACGGTGAAGGCGATTCTCGAGGCGAAGGGGCACGATGTTTTCACGCTCGGCCCAAACGAGAAGTTGGCGGAAGCGATCAGACGGCTTGCAGAGCACAGGGTCGGCGCCCTGGTGATCACCAACAACGATCGCAAGGTCGTCGGCATTCTGTCGGAACGCGATGTCGTTCGTGTACTGGCCAGGGAAGGGCCGGCGGCACTGGAACAGCCGGTGCGCGCGGTGATGACGCCCAAGGTCAATATCTGCAACGAAAATCACACCGTACACGAGATCATGGAGATCATGACCAAGGGGCGGTTCCGCCACCTGCCGGTGGAAAAGGACGGCCGGCTGGACGGCATCATTTCGATCGGTGACGTGGTCAAGCGGCGGATCGAGGACGTCGAGCGCGAGGCCGAAGAGATGAAAACCTACATCGCCACGGCCTGATGTGAGGGTGCCGACCCGGTGTCCGAGGCGCCCCCCGGCGCGCGTTGTCGTGGTGCGGGGGGATTGGGTTTTCCAGACTCGCTGAGATGCCGATATGCGTGGCTTCCGAAGCAGCAGATCGTCCAGTTTTTGCGGAAAGCTTGCAACAGCCGGCCGATTGATCTAGCGAAAGTCAGCTTTCTGTTGATCCGCTAGCATCGGCTGATCCGCGGATTAGGTCCCAAACGTTTCCGGAACGCCATGACAATCATTGACACCCGCACGCCAGAACCGAAACGCCTGATCCCCGGCGCCACCGGCGATTGGGAGGTCATCATTGGTTTGGAGGTGCACGCGCAGGTAACGTCGAACGCCAAGCTGTTCTCCGGCGCTTCGACCTCCTTCGGCGCGGCGCCCAACGCCAATGTCAGCCTCGTTGACGCGGCCATGCCCGGCATGCTGCCGGTCATCAACGAGGAATGCGTCAAGCAGGCGATCCGCACCGGTCTTGGCCTCAAGGCCCAGATCAATCTCAAGTCCGTGTTCGACCGGAAGAACTATTTCTACCCGGACCTGCCGCAGGGCTACCAGATTTCGCAGTTCAAGCAGCCGATCGTCGGCGAGGGCACGGTGATCGTCTCCGTCGGTCCCGACAGACAAGGCGAGTTCGAGGATATCGAAGTCGGCATCGAGCGCCTGCACCTGGAGCAGGACGCCGGCAAGTCGATGCACGACCAGCACCCGACCATGTCCTATGTCGATCTCAACCGCTCCGGCGTGGCGCTGATGGAGATCGTGTCGAAGCCCGACATGCGCTCGTCCGACGAGGCCAAGGCCTATCTCACCAAGCTGCGCACCATCCTGCGCTATCTCGGCACCTGCGACGGCAACATGGATGAAGGTTCCATGCGCGCCGACGTGAACGTGTCGGTGCGGCGCCCGGGCGAGGCTTTCGGCACGCGCTGCGAGATCAAGAACGTCAACTCCATCCGCTTCGTCGGCCAGGCCATCGAATACGAGGCGCGGCGTCAGATCGCGGTCCTGGAGGACGGCGGCACAATCGTTCAGGAAACGCGCCTGTTCGACCCCAACAAGGGCGAGACGCGTTCCATGCGCTCCAAGGAAGAGGCGCACGATTATCGCTACTTCCCCGATCCGGACCTGCTGCCGCTCGAGTTTACCCAGGCTTACGTCGACGCCCTGGCGAAAGACCTGCCGGAACTGCCGGACGACAAGAAGCAGCGCCTGGTCGATGCGCTCGGCCTTTCGGCCTATGACGCCTCCATCCTGGTGTCGGAAAAGGCCATTGCCGACTATTTCGAGAAGGTTGCGGCCGGTCGCGACGGCAAGGCTGCCGCCAACTGGGTTATCAACGACCTGCTGGGCGCCCTGAACAAGGCAGGCAAGACCATCGAAGACGCTCCGGTTTCGCCCGACCAGCTCGGCGCAATCATCGACCTGATCAAGGAAGGCACCATTTCCGGCAAGATTGCCAAGGATCTGTTTGAGATCGTCTGGAACGAGGGCGGAAATCCGCGCGAGCTGGTCGAGAGCCGCGGCATGAAGCAGGTCACCGATACCGGCGCCATCGAGAAGGCTGTCGACGAGGTGATCGCCGCCAACCCGGACAAGGCCGAGCAGGCCCGCGCCAAGCCCAGCATGGCCGGCTGGTTCGTCGGCCAGGTCATGAAGGCCACCGGCGGCAAGGCCAACCCGCAGGCGGTCAACGACCTGGTCAAGGCCAAGCTCGAGATCGTCGAGTAGCGATGTTCGTCCGTTCCGCGAGCGAACGCGACCTGCCAGCCATCCGCGAGCTTCTGGTGGAAACGAGGCAGGCGACCTACGATGCGATCTACGGCGAGCATCAGATTGCCGAGTTGACCGACGACTGGCACTCGATCGCGTCTCTAAAGGCGCGGTTGAGCCGGCCGAACTCCGAGTTCGTAGTCGTCGACGACGGCGAGAGGCTCGGTGGCATGGCATTTGCCACCGCCACCGGCGACCAGACGGTGGTGGTGCTTCACCAGCTCTACGTGCACCCGGCCTGCCAGGGGCGCGGCCTTGGCCGCCTCCTGCTCGAGGAAATCGAGGGCTGCTTTCCCGACGCGTCCCGGATACGTGTCGAGGTCGAAGCTGCCAACGCACCTGCACTGGCTTTCTACGAGGCAAACGGGTTTGTCCGCACCGGAACTGCCGAGATGTCTGGCCCGGGGGACTTCGATGTAGCGGCAGTGGTTCTCGAAAAGCCGCTTGTCTGAAGAGGGAACAGCCTGCAATGTCCGACTTGTCCAATACGGTGACGATCCGGCCCGCACGGCGCGAAGACGTCCCGGCAATCGTGGCGATGTTCGCCGCCGATGCACTTGGCGGCCACGGCGACACCACCGACACCGAAGCGTTGCCCCTCTATCAACGGGCGTTCGACAGGATCGCTGCGAGCCCGAATGACGAGCTTTACGTGGCCGAACTGGACGGCGAGGTTGTGGGCACGTTCCAGACGACGCTGATCGTGAGCATGCCCGGGCGCGGCGCGGCCACCTTGCGAATCGAGGCGGTGCAGACGCGGCAGGACATGCGCGGGCGGGGCATCGGCGCCAGCATGATCAAGCACGCGATAGCGCAGGGCGCGGCCGCTGGGGTGCGCACCGTTTACCTGACCTCGAACCTCAAGCGCACCGATGCGCATCGCTTCTACGCGCGGCTCGGCTTCGAACAGAGCCACGCCGGCTTCAAGCTGAAGCTTTAGCCGTCCGACTACCCTGCCAAACGCGGTGATAGCCGCGTTAACCCTTGCCATTAGGCCCCGCGGGAGCCATAAGGCATCCAGTTGTTCGACGCGCTTCGGCCGCGAGGAATCCGATGAAGAAGTTCTTGCTGCAGTTTTTTACCTGGTGGAATGGGCAGACGCTCGGAACCCGTTTCCACACCTGGCGTAACGGCACCGAAGTGGGCCGCGACGAGTGGGGCAACATCTATTATGAGGGCGGCACCGATTCTGAAGGCCGTACCCGCCGCTGGGTCATCTACAAGGACATAGCCGAGGCTTCCAAGATCCCGGCAGGCTGGCATGGTTGGATGCATCATCGCGTCGACACGCCTCCCTCGAAGGAAAACTACCAGCCGCATCCGTGGCAGAAGCCGCACCAGTCCAACCTGACCGGCACGGCGGCCGCCTACCGGCCGAAGGGCTCGGTTCTGGGCACCGGCCATCGCCCCGTGGTTACCGGCGACTACGACGCCTGGACGCCCGGCGCGTGAGCATCGCGCCGGCAAAGAATGTTTTCTCGCCACATTTTGCGGCTAACCACTCGATGATTGATGGGGCGACATGCTTGGCCGCCTTGGGGTGGTCAGGCGCAATTTCCGGTATTTTCAGATGACGGTTTTCGGTCGGATTTCGCTGGGCAAACGGGTGGCAACCGTCTGGGCGGCGTCGGCCGTGGCCATCGCCTCGCTGATCTCGCCAGCAGCTGCGGAGCGCACCAGCAGCCCGGTCGCCGAATTTGCCGGCATCGACAAGATCACCGGCCGTATCATCACATTCGATGTCTATGTCGATGAGACCGTGCAGTTCGGCGCGCTGCAGGTCACGCCGCGCGTGTGCTATGCGCGCGCCGACGGCGAGGAGCCACGCACCGATTCCTTCGTCGAGGTCGACGAGATCACGCTGGACCGGAAAATCCGCCGCATTTTCACAGGCTGGATGTTTGCCGAAAGCCCGGGCCTCAACGCCGTCGAGCACGCGATCTATGACGTGTGGCTGAAGGGCTGCAAGGCGAAGTCCGACGTGCCGGCCCCGGAAGCGTCGAAGAGCAACTGAGGCCGGCCGGCGGCGCGCAGGGTTCCAGGCTAGAGTGCGCGTGCGCGCAGCCGCCCTACCAAGCCCACAGAACGCTATCGGCGCGCTCAGGGGTAGAAGGTGGCCTCGCCCCGCAACGCCGCTTCCAGAAGCTTCTCATAGGTCCCGCGCGGCACGTCTATGGCGCCGAAGCGCTTGAGGTGCTCGGTGGTGAACTGCGTGTCCAGCAGAACAAATCCGCGCTCGTTCAGCCGCTGCACCAGCCGCACCAGGCACGCCTTGGACGAATCCGTCGCCTTCGAGAACATGCTTTCGCCGAAGAAGACGCGGCCCAGGCTCACGCCGTAGAGCCCGCCCACCAGTTCGCCGTCGCGCCAGGCCTCCACCGAATGGCAATGGCCGCGCTCGAAGAGGGCGATATAGGCCTCCCGGATCGGCGCATTGATCCAGGTGGTCTCGCGTTCGGCGCGCTCTTCCGCGCAACCGTCGATCACCCCGGCAAAGTCCGTATCGATCCGGATATCGAACCGGTGCTGGCGCATCGTCTTGCGCAGGCTTTTCGGCACGTGAAATGTGTCGAGGGGGATGATACCCCGCATCTCGGGGCGCACCCAGAAGACTTCCGGGTCGGTGGCGCTCTCGGCCATCGGGAATACGCCCGACGCATAGGCCTTCAATAGCAGGTCGGGCGGTATGCGATAGCCGGGCGCGTAGGGGCGGGTCATGGCCGTACCTCCAAACCGACAACGCCCGCCCCGCGGGCGCTGTCTTGTTGTACGGGCCCATCGGTCCTGCTCATGTTCCGTATCCGAAACATTTTCGGTTCAGGCCGATTATACGCTATTCCGTGGCCGCGAGGTGTTTTTCCAGCCAGTGAATGTCGTAGTCGCCGTTGGCGATGTCGATGTTGCCGACCAGGTCGCGGAACAGCGGCAGCGTGGTCTTGATGCCGTCCACCACGAACTCGTCCAGCGCGCGGCGCAGGCGCATCATGCATTCCACGCGGTTGCGGCCGTGCACGATCAGCTTGCCGATCAAGCTGTCGTAGTAGGGCGGGATGCGGTAGCCGGAATAGACGCCGGAATCGACGCGCACGCCAAGCCCGCCGGGGGTGTGGAAGTGCGTGATCGTGCCAGGCGACGGGGCGAAGGTGCGCGGGTCTTCGGCGTTGATGCGGCACTCGATGGCATGGCCCTGGAAGCGGATGTCCTCCTGCCTCACCGACAGCCCGCCGCCGGAGGCGACGCGGATCTGCTCGTGCACCAGGTCGATGCCCGTGATCGCCTCGGTCACCGGGTGCTCCACCTGAAGGCGGGTGTTCATCTCGATGAAGTAGAACTCGCCGTTCTCGTAGAGGAACTCGACGGTGCCCGCGCCCGAATAGCCAAGGTCGGCCACGGCGTTGGCGCAGATCTCGCCGATGCGCGCACGCTCCTCTTCGTTCAGGGCAGGGGAGTTCGCCTCTTCCCAGACCTTCTGGTGGCGGCGCTGCAGCGAGCAGTCCCGCTCGCCCAGATGGATGCCCTTGCCGGCGCCGTCGCCAAACACCTGGATCTCGATGTGGCGCGGCTTTTCGAGATATTTTTCGATGTAGACGGCATCGTCGCCGAAGGCCGCACCGGCTTCAGAACGGGCCGTATGCAGGGCAGCAACCAGATCGTCCTCGCTGCGCGCCACCTTCATGCCGCGGCCACCGCCGCCGGCGGAAGCCTTGATGATGACCGGATAGCCGATCTCGGCGGCAACGCGCTTGGCTTCGCCTTCCTCGGTGATCGCGCCTTCAGAGCCCGGAACGACCGGAATGCCGAGGCGCTTGGCTGTGCGCTTGGCTTCGATCTTGTCGCCCATGGTGCGGATGTGGTCGCCCGAGGGGCCAATGAAGGTGATGTTGTGGGCCGCCAGTATGTCGGAGAACTTGGCATTCTCCGCCAGGAAGCCGTAGCCCGGATGCACGGCGTCGGCGCCAGTTATCTCGCAGGCCGCCACGATCTGGTGGATGTTGAGGTAGCTGTCGCGCGAGGGCGGCGGGCCGATGCAGACGGCCTCGTCGGCAAGGCGCACATGCATCGCGTCGGAATCGGCAGTCGAATGCACGACCACGGTCTTTATGCCCAGTTCCTTGGCTGCGCGCAGGATCCGGAGGGCGATTTCGCCGCGATTGGCTATGAGTATCTTCTGGAACATCCTGGACCTATTCGATGATCGCCAGCGGCATACCGTATTCCACCGGCTGGCCATCCTCCACCAGGATCGCCGTCACGGTGCCGGAGCGCGGCGACGGGATCTGGTTCATCGTCTTCATCGCTTCGATGATCAGCAGCGTCTGGCCTTCCTTCACCGTCTGGCCGATCTCGATGAACGCCGCGGCGCCTGGCGCCGGCGCCAGGTAGGCGGTGCCGACCATGGGCGAGGGCACAGCGTTCTTGGACAGTTCGGCCGCCGGCGCGGCAGCCGGGCCTGCAATCTGCGGTGCAGCGGCCGGGGCAGGCAGCGCGGCAACGGGAGCCGGGGCAGCAATGGCGTGCACCGCCGGCGCGTGGCGCGACACGCGCAGCTTCAGGTCGCCGAGCTCAACCTCGATCTCGGTCAGATTGGTGTCGTTCAGGATGCCCGCAAGGTCGCGGATCAGTTGCTGGTCAACACCGGTCTTTTTTATCGACATATTTGAGCCTTTTCTTCTTGTCCGGCCGCTCAGATGCGAGCAGCGAGCGCCTGTAGCGCCAGTGTGTAGCCAAGTGGGCCGAAGCCGCAGATCATCCCGACCGCGACAGGCGCGACCATGGAGACGTGGCGGAACGGCTCACGTGCATGGATGTTGGAAAGATGCACTTCCGCCACCGGCAGCGAAACCGCGCGGATGGCGTCGTGAATGGCGATGGATGTGTGGGTATAGGCGCCGGCATTGATGATGATGCCCGCAGCCTTGTCGCCGGCTTCCTGGATCCAGTCGACCAGGTCGCCCTCATGGTTGGACTGGCGGAACTCGATGGCGAGCCCCAGCGCCGCTCCTGCCTTGCGGCAATCGTCCTCTATGCCGGACAGGGTCGTTCCGCCATAGATCCCGGGTTCGCGCTTGCCCAGCGCGTTGAGATTTGGGCCGTTCAAAACGTAGACCGTTTTCAATATATGGACCTTTCTCCGCGCCAGTCGCCAACCGGCACGCCGCAATCTCTATAATTGTCTTAAACGTCTGCGAAAAGAGCGTAGCGGCTTTCTTGTCCACAAGCGCGCTCTTTTCCCGGCCGCAATACTCCGCAAAAGCTCAAATCAGCAGCCCGCGTCAAGGCAGGCTTTGGCCGCTGTGATCTTTTCGGTCAGCGCATCCTTGCCGAGTGCGCCGAACACCACCTCATTGCCGACCACATAGGACGGCGTTCCGCTGATCGAAAGCTTGTTGGCAAGATCATAGGTGTTGGCGAACGCCTCCATGATCGCCGGGTTCTTCATCTCTTCGCGAAGCTTTGCCTCGTCTACGCCCAGCGACGTCGCGATCTTGATGGCTGCGGCTTCGTCGGCACGCCCCTTGCCGCCGAGAAGCTGGTTGTGGAACTCGCCGTATTTTTCAGGCGCCAGCGCCCGGAACGCCATCGAAACCACATGCGCCTTTTGCGAATCGGCGCCGAGGATAGGGAATTCCTTCAGCACGAAGCGAAGTTCCGGGTCGGCGGCGGTCAGCGCCAGCATGTCCTGCTGGGCGCGCTTGCAGTAGCCGCAATTGTAGTCATAGAACTCGACGATCGTGACCTTGCCGTTGGGATTTCCGACGACGCCGTCATAGGCCGAGTTGAAGATTTCCGACTTGGCGTCCTTGATCACCGCCTGATGGGCGACGCGCTGCTTTTCCTGCTGCTTTTCCTCCAGCGCCTGCTGGACGTCGTACATGATTTCGGGGTTCTCGAGCAGATATTCCCGCACGATCGTCTCGACGTCCTTGCGGGTGAACTGGCCCGCGGTCTCGGCTTTGCTTATCTGCGATACCGTGACGGGATCGGTTGCCGGCGAGCGCCCCGCCACGAAGCCAGCGGCAAGCACCGCAAGAGCAAGCGCGGTGCCGCCCGCACCCAACAGAATTGCCTTGTTCATCCTAAAACCTGTCCTTGCCTGAATTCTGCTGTTGCCGGGTGATTGGGCGCGCAAATTTCGCCGAGTTGGCACTCCATAGCAGGAGTTTGGTCTCCAAGAGGCAAAATCCAGTCTTTGGTGACAAAAAATGCCGTGATTGAGCCCGCGCGTGCCCGCCTATTTCTTCTTGCCCGGTTGCTTGTAGTTGATGATGTCCTGCGCGCGTACCCAGCCCGGCGAGCCGGGCTTGAGCTTTTGCTGGGCGCGGGCAGCGAAAATCTTCGCTTGCTGGTAGGCCCCGCTGTAGTAGTGCCCCTCGGCCGTGGCCAGCTCCGCTTCGGGGATGTCGCCAAGCTGGCCGTAGGCCTGTGCCAGGTAGCGATAGGCCGAGGCGTTCTCGCGATCGCGCTCCAGTCCGCTGCGGATCTGCGCAACCGCCTTTTTCAGCGCGTCCGGCTTGCCTATCGCCAGGAGCGCCTGGCCGTAGGACACCGGAAGGACGCCGGATTTGACCGGATCGAGGCGCACTGCCGTGGCATAGGCTTCAGCCGCCTGCGCCGGCTGGTTGGCCTTCATCAGCACATCGCCGCGCAGTTCGTGGAAATAGGGGTTCTTGGGCTGCTGCTTGAGCAGCCCGTCGACCTTGGCCAGGGCCGAGCGGGGATTGCCGTGGAGGTGCGTGACCATGGCGTCCGCATATTGTGCGGCCAGCCCGCGCGGATTGTTGCGGAAGAGGCGCGAGGCCGCTGCCTGACCGTCCGTGTAGACCGCGATCTTGGCGCGCATCATGTCATGGCGCAGCTGCAACTCGGGCGAGTCCTTGCGCTCGTAGTTCGGGCTGCTGGCGGCCAACTGTTGCAGATTGGAAATGCGGTCCTGCGGGGTCGGGTGGCTGATCTGGTAAGGGTCCACCCGCGCGCCGGACAGAGACAGCGCACTCTGGAACCGCTTGAACGTGGTCAGCATGCCCTTGGCCGACTGGCCTGTTGCCTCCAGATAGGTGATCGCGGAGCGGTCCGCCGTGGTTTCCTCGGTGCGCTGGTAGCCAAGCAGGCTGCGCCGCGCCATTTCGCCGCCGCCAATGGCGATGCCGCCGCCGGCCTGCGCCAGTTCGTTGCTGTTGGTCGCGGCGCCCGCCACGATCGCGCCGGCGCCCAGAAGCGTGGAGACGATCGCCATGGTCTGCGCCCGAGCAAGCTGTTCGCGCAGTCTTTCCTGGTGGCCGCCGGCGATATGCCCGGCCTCATGCGCGATGACGCCGATGATCTCGTTGGGCGTTTCAGATTGCAGCAAGGCGCCGGTGTTGATGAACATGCGCCGCCCCAGCACGAAAGCATTGAAGCTGCGGTCATTGACGAGGATGATATCCACGCCGGACTTGAGGCCGGCCGCCTTGAGGATCGGCCTTGCATAGTCGCGCACCAGCGCCTCGATCTCCGCGTCGCGCACGATGGCAATTCCGCTCTGCGCGAATGCGCTGGCGGAAGCCGACAGCGCCAGCGCAGCAGCCAGCGAAGCCGCGGCAAAAGGCCGGGCGACTTTTGAAACCAGCGCGGGGAAAATTGATGTCTGCATAGTGAAAACCACTGGTAGACGAGCAAAGGGAAGATGAAAAGCTCGGTAACAAAACTTCGTGAACTTGTGATGCCGACATCATTCGGGCATTTGTGCGGCATCACGTGCGGGCAGTGACAAGGATAAGAGATGGTGGTTGCGCTTTCGAAACGCGGTGATGTCGAGCCGTTCCATGCGATGGACGTGCTGGCCGAGGCAAATCGGCTGAAGGCGCTCGGCGTACCGGTTATCTCGATGGCGGTTGGTCAGCCCTCCGACCCGGCCCCCGCAGCCGTTCGCGCCGCCGCGGCGCGCGCGCTGCGCGACGGACGCATCGGCTATACCGACGCTCTCGGCGTGGCCGGATTGCGCGAAGCGATCGCCGCCCACTATGCCGAGCACTATGGCGTAGAGGTCTCGCCGGGCCGCATCGCCGTCGCCACCGGCTCTTCGGCGGCGTTCAACCTGGCTTTCCTGGCAATGTTCGATCCGGGCGAGCGCGTGGCGGTCGTTGCTCCGGGCTATCCTGCCTACCGCAACATCATGGCTGCGCTGGGCCTTGACGTGGTCGAGATCGAGATGGAGGGCGCTGCATATCTCACGGCCGATCACCTGGAAGCTGCCCACAAGCGCACGCCGCTGAAGGGCGTGCTCTTTGCCAGCCCGGCCAATCCCACCGGCGCCATCATTCCCGAAAAGGAGCTCGCAGATCTGGTCGCAAGAGCCGAAAACCTCGGCATCTCAGTCATTTCCGACGAGATCTACCATCGCCTGTCCTACGCCGGGCCCGACGTCACCGCTCTTTCCCTTGGCAAGGACGTGACGGTCATCAACTCGTTTTCGAAATACTACTGCATGACCGGCTGGCGCATCGGCTGGATGGTGCTGCCGGAAAAGCTGGTGCGGCCGATCGAGCGTATCCAGCAGAGCCTCTACATCTCCGCACCCGAGCTGTCGCAGGTGGCCGCGGCGGAGGCCTTCAATGCGACGGATGAGCTTGAGGTGGTGAAGGCGCGCTATGCCTGGAACCGCGAACTCCTGATGCAACGCCTGCCCGAGCTCGGATTCGCGCTTGCCGCGCCCATGGACGGCGCCTTCTACGCCTTCTGCGATGTCTCGCGGCTGACAAATGACAGCATGGAGTTTGCCCGGCGCATGCTGGCCGAGGCCCATGTAGCGGCCACACCGGGACGCGATTTCGACATGCATTCGGGCCACCGCTTCATGCGCCTGTCCTATGCCGGCAGCCATGAGGACATGGTCGAGGCTGTCGCCCGCATCGAACGCTGGCTGAGATAGAAAGCAAGGGGGAGCCTGTGGCGGACCTGGAGGAAGTGCTGCCGGCGCTCGCCGCGGAAATGGCGGAGCGGTCCGACCGGGGCGATGTCGCAAACTACATCCCGCAGCTTGGCAAGATCGATCCGCAGCGATTCGGCATCGCCGTGGCGTTGACCGACGGGCGGGTCGTCACTGCGGGCGATGCCGACGAGACGTTCTCGATCCAGAGCATCTCCAAGATGTTCACGCTCACACTTGCGCTGGGCAAGGTCGGTGACGCGCTGTGGCGGCGCGTTGGGCGCGAGCCTTCCGGCAATCCGTTCAATTCCATCGTCCAGCTCGAGAACGAGCAGGGCATTCCGCGCAATCCCTTCATCAATGCCGGCGCAATCGTTGTTACCGACGTGCTCTTGGCCGGCCACCAGCCGCGCGAGGCGATCGGCGAGATCCTGCGCTTTGTTCAGTTTCTGGCCGACGACGACACGATCATCGTCGACCGCGAGGTCGCAGCCTCCGAGCAGGCCACCGGCTTTCGCAACGTTGCTTTGGCCAACTACATGAAAGCCTTCGGCAATCTGCAGCACGCGCCCGAGTTGGCGCTGGGGGTGTACTATCATCATTGCGCCATTGCCTTGAGCTGCCGGCAACTGGCCATGTCCGGGCGCTTCCTTGCCCATGGCGGCCGCAATCCGGCCACAGGCCATTCCGTCGTCTCGGCCGAGCGCGCCCGGCGCATCCTGGCTTTGATGCTGACCTGCGGCCACTATGACGGCTCGGGCGATTTCGCCTTCCGTGTCGGCATACCGGCCAAGAGCGGCGTGGGCGGCGGCATCTTGGGCATCGTGCCCGGCGTTGCATCCATCGCGGTGTGGTCGCCGGGCCTCAACGAAAACGGCAATTCGCGGCTGGGTTCTATCGCGCTGGAAAAGCTCGCCAGGGCCATGAACTGGTCCGTCTTCGCCCCCTGAGCCGTCACTTCCACTCACAAAGAAAAACCCCGCGCATTTGGGTGCGCGGGGTTTTTCTCGTTTAGTCTCTGCTGTTGGCGCTTAGAAGAAGCTCTTGCGCTGCCACCAGCCGCTCTTCTTCGGCTTGTCGTCGGCCTGAGGCTCGGCTGCGACCGGCTCCGGTTCCGGAGCCACAGGCTGCGGTTCCTCGGCGGCGGGCGCTGCGGGCTCTACCGGAGCTGCAGCGACTGTTTCCGGTGCTGCCGGCGCCTCGGGCGCTGCCTCGATAGCCTCGGGGGCAGGGGCAGGAGCCGCTGCCTTGCGGCGCGGAGCCCTCGGCTTCTTCGCGGGCTTCTCTTCCGCCGGTGTAGCGGCAGCTTCCGTTTCGGCTGCGGGTTCGGTGGTGGCTGCAACCTCTTCGGCCGCGGCCTTCTTCGAACGCGTGGTACGGCGGGTGGTCTTCTTCGGCTTCTCGGCCGGGGCTTCCTCGACTACCGCCTGTTCAGCCTGCGCGCCTTCGGCCACAACCTCTTCCGCAGCCGGCTCGGCCGCGAGGACGGTTTCCACGGCTGGGGCTTCGGTGTCGGCTGCCGCTTCGACGGCTGCTTCCGTCTCCTCGGCGCGCGCTTCTTCGGCTTCCTCGCCTTCGCCGGCCTCGGCTGAACCCGCCTCGTGCGTCAGTTCGGCCTCGCCTTCCTCCCTGCGGTTGCGCCGGCCGCCACGCTTGCCGCGGCGGCGCTTCTTGCGCTCGGCTTCTCCGGCATCACCCGCCTCATCGGCAGACACAGCCTCGATCGTCTCGGCGGTCGCTTCCTCAGCCTCCTCGTCGGTCGCTTCCTCGGAAACGGTCGCGGCTTCGGCCGGGGCGGCATGCTCGCGGTCCCTGCCGCCGCGCCGGCGACGACGCTTGCGGCGCTTGCGCTCGTGATGGTCTCCTTCCTCGGCCTTCTCGGCCTGGACGGGCTGTTCCTCGGCGACTTCGGCCTCTTCGGCCTCCATCTCCTCTTCCTCGATCTCCTCGTCCTCGATGTAGACCGGGGCAGGCAGAAC
>JAEWHN010000330.1 GCA_023387775.1 Pseudomonadota bacterium
CCGCACCGCTGGCGTGACCGTGACAACCTCGCCCTCCATGAACATTCAGGTCTCGTCGAATTTCGAACGCCTGCTGTTCGAGGCTTCCGGCCGCGATGCCGGGGAGGTTCGGCGCTACATGGCTGGCCTGAAGCAGTCCGGCGCATTCTCGATCGACGCGCCGACGCTCGCGGCCATCCGCGGCGAGTTCGATGCCGGGCGCTCCGACATGGCCGAAACCGCCGCCACCATTCGCGAGACGCTGGACGCGAGCTCCTATCTGCTCGATCCGCACACCGCCACCGCCATGCATGTGGCCCGCCGGCATGCCGGCGCCACGCCGATGGTCGTGCTTGCCACTGCCCATCCGGCCAAGTTCCCCGACGCCGTGCGGGAAGCCAGCGGCATCACGCCGGCGCTGCCCGCCTGGCTTGGGGGGTTGATGGAGAAGGAGGAAAAGTACACGATACTATCCTCCGACCTGAAAATGGTGGAAGATTACATTGGTCGCCACGCGCGGGCGGCGCTCTAGGGAGTATCTTTATGGGTGTTGAGGTAAGCCGTCTGTCGAACGGCCTGACGGTAGCCACCGAGACCCTTCCAAGTATCGAATCCGTCGCAATGGGTGTTTGGGTCAAGTCCGGGGCCCGAAACGAACGCGACGACGAGCATGGGATGGCCCACCTTCTTGAACACATGGCGTTCAAGGGGACCAACAAGCGAAGCGCCTTCCAGATCGCTTCCGAGATCGAGAACGTGGGCGGCGAAATCAACGCCGCCACCAGCGTTGAAACGACGTCCTTCTACGCTCGCGTGCTCGCCGACGACGTGCCGCTGGGCCTCGATCTCCTTGCCGACATCCTGACGGAATCGAAATTCGATCCCGACGAGTTGGAGCGCGAGCAGCACGTCATCCTGCAGGAGATCGGTGCGGCCCACGACACGCCCGACGATGTCGTGTTCGATCATTTCACCGAGACGGCGTTCCGCCACCAGACCATCGGCCGGTCCATCCTCGGCACGCCGGAAACGGTGAAGTCCTTCACCTCGAAGCAGCTTCACGCCTTCATGGAGCGCCAATACGGCGCCGAGCAGATGGTGGTCGTTGCGGCCGGCGATGTGAAGCACGACGTCTTCGTGCGCGATGTCGAAAGGCGGCTCGGCAGCTTCCGCTCCAAGGCCGAAGGCATCGTGCCACAATTCGCCAACTACGTCGGCGGCGATTACCGCGAGCATCGCGACCTGATGGACGCCCAGATCGTGCTCGGCTTCGAAGGCCGCGCCTATCATGTGCGCGACTTCTACGCCTCGCAGGTCCTGTCCATGATTCTCGGCGGAGGCATGTCGTCCCGCCTGTTCCAGGAGGTTCGCGAAAAGCGCGGCCTTTGCTATTCGGTCTATGCCTTCCACTGGGGCTTTTCGGATACCGGCATCTTCGGCGTCCATGCCGCCACCGGGCAGACCGACATCGCTAGCCTGGTTCCGGTCATCATCCAGGAACTCGACCGCGCCAGCGAAAGCATTTCCCAGGAAGAGCTCGACAGGGCGCGCGCGCAATATCGCGCCGGCCTCATCATGTCGGCCGAAAGCGCATCCAGCCGGGCTTCGCAGATCGCGCGGCAGATTTTGCTGTTCGGCCGCCCCATCGCCAAGGAAGAGCTGATGGAACGCCTGGGCGCGCTCACCATCGAGCGGTTGACCGACCTTTCGGGACGCCTCTTCTCGACCAAGCCAACGGTTACCGCCGTCGGCCCCATCGGCACGCTTCCGCACTACGAGGCGATTAGCGACGCACTTCCCAAATCCGCCGGCAGCATTCAGAAGCTGGCCGGGTAAGCCGCGCGGGAAGCCATGTTCGCGCTCCCCTTTCTCCGCCGAGACATGCCGGCGCTGAAGGGCGAGCGCGTGCACCTTCGCATGCCGCAGCCCGGCGATTACCGCGAATGGGCCGCGCTGCGGGCGGAAAGCCGCGCCTTCCTGGAGCCGTGGGAACCGCTATGGTCGCCTGACGAGCTCGGACGTTCGGCCTGGCGCCAGCGACTCAGCCGCTACCGCGAGGACCACGCCAACGGCAGCGCCAGCGCCTTTTTCATCTTCGACAACGCCTCCGGCAAGCTGGTCGGCGGAATCACGCTTGGAAACGTTCGTCGCGGCGTCTCGCAAAGCGGCCAGATCGGCTACTGGATCGGCGAACGCTTCGCCGGCAGGGGGCTCATGCTCGACGCGCTGCTGCTGGTCGTCGACTTCGGCTTCGAAACGCTGAGGTTGCACAGGATCGAAGCCGCCTGTATTCCCGGCAACAAGCGCTCGATCCGCGTGCTTGAAAAAGCCGGATTTCAGCGTGAAGGACTGTTGCGCTCCTTTCTCAGAATCAACGGAAAGTGGCAGGATCACTACCTCTACGCCTTGATCGCGGGCGATCGGCGTGGTGTCACGACAAAGGGCTGATTTTGACAAACTCTCTGCGGATCGGACGCCTGTTGGCCATATTTCTCGCGGCATTCGCGGTCTTCTGGACGGCATCCTCCGCCTCCGCCATTGAGCCAATCAAGATCGCGCGTGACGACATTGCGCTGGACCTTTCGGGCGCTGTGGAAATCTACCGGAATCAGGGCGAGAATTTTCAGGTCTCCACCGCGCCCGGTCCCGACGGCATCGTCCGGCGCATCGAGGTGGAAGCCAACGACACCCGCTCCGGCGGCGACTGGGCAGTCTTCGCTCTTGCCAACACCACCGAACAGCAGCTCGACAGGCTGATCGTGGCGCCGCACTTCCGCCTTGTGAACTCCGGCCTGTTCTGGCCCGACCTCGGCTCCAGCCGCATCGTGGCCATCACCCCCAGCGAAGGCTTCTCGCTGGATCGCCAGCCAAGCCCCGACGCCGACGTCTTCCTGGTCACGCTGAATCCGGGGGCGGTCGTCACCTTCATCGCCGAGCTGTCCTCGCCCAAGCTGCCGCAGGTCTATCTGTGGGACCCGGTATCCTACAAAGACTCCGTCAATTCCTACACGCTGTTCCGCGGCATCATCATCGGCATCGCCGGGCTGCTGGCGCTGTTCCTCACCATTCTCTTCGTGGTCAAGGGCACGTCGATGTTCCCGGCCACTGCCGCCCTGTCATGGGCGGTTCTTGCCTATATCTGCGTCGACTTCGGCTTCCTCAACAAGATCATGTCCTTATCTCCCGGCAGCGAGCAGATATGGCGCGCCGGCACCGAGGTCAGCCTTGCCGCGACCCTGGTGGTGTTTCTCTTCGCCTATCTGAACCTCAACCGCTGGCACGGGCATTTCAGCTACGGCGCCCTGGCGTGGATCCTCGGGCTGGTGTTGATCGCCGGCGTGGCCGTCGTGGACCCCGCCGTGGCATCGGGCGTCGCGCGCCTGTCTTTTGCCGCCACCGCCATAAGCGGCATCGGCCTCATCGTGCTTCTGGGCATACGCGGCTACGACCGCGCCATCATGCTGATCCCCAGCTGGGTCATGGTGCTGATCTGGCTTTGCGGCTCATGGATGGCGGTCACCGGGCTTCTGGACAACGACGTGGTGCAGCCGGCGCTGGGCGGCGGCCTGATCCTCATCATCCTGCTCATCGGCTTCACCGTCATGCAGCACGCCTTCGCCGGCGGCGCCCTGCATCAGGGCCTGTTCAGCGACCTGGAGCGCCAGGCGCTGGCGGTCGCCGGCTCCGGCGACATCGTCTGGGATTGGGACGTGCTGCGCGACCGCGTGGTCACGCGGCCCGATGTCAGCCTGCAGCTCGGCCTGCCCTCCAACACGCTTGGCGGCCCAGCCCGCAACTGGCTGCCCGTGCTCCACAGCGACGACCGCGACACCTTCCGCACCACGCTCGACGTGGTGCTGGAGCACCGGCGCGGGCGCGTGGCGCAGAATTTCCGCCTGCGCGGCGCCGACGGCCACTACCACTGGTTCGCGCTGCGCGCCCGGCCCGTGGTCGGCTCGGACGGCGAGGTCATTCGCTGCGTCGGCACGCTGCTCGACATCACCGAGCAGAAGAAGGCCGAGGAAAGGCTCCTGCACGACGCCGTGCACGACAATCTCACCGGCCTGCCCAATCGCGAGCTGTTCATGAACCGGCTCGAAGCGGTTCTGTCGATCGCCAAGACCGAGGAAAATATCCGCCCGACGGTCTTCGTCATCGACATCGACCGCTTCAAGCACGTCAATGACGGCCTCGGCATCTCCGCCGGCGACACCATCCTGCTCACCATAGCCCGGCGGCTGCACCGCCTGCTCAAGCCCAAGGATTCGCTGTCGCGCTTCGCTGGCGACCAGTTCGCGCTGATGCTGTTGTCTGAACAGGACCCGGCGCGGATCGCCGCCGTGGCCGATGCCATCAAGCAGGCGATCGGCTCGCCGATCACCTTCGCCAAGCGCGAAATCGTGCTCACCGCGTCCGTCGGCCTCATCACCTGGACGCCCGCGCAGGCATCCGCCGACGACATGGTCAAGGACGCCGAGCTTGCCATGCTCCAGGCCAAGCGTTTCGGCGGCGACCGCATCGAGCCCTTCCGCCCCGCCTTCCGCTCGGTCGGCACCGACAGGCTGCAGCTCGAATCGGACCTTCGCCGCGCTGTCGAGCGCAAGGAATTCACCCTCGCCTATCAGCCGATCGTCCGGCTGGAAGACCGCAGCGTCGCCGGCTTCGAGGCGTTGCTGCGCTGGGAGCATCCGCGCCGCGGCATGATCCCCCCCGCCGATTTCATTCCCGTGGCCGAAAGTTGCGGGCTCATCGTCCAGCTCGGCCTGTTCGCCATGGAGCGCGCCGCCGAGGACCTCGCCTATTGGCAGAAGCAGATAGGCGACGCGCCGCTGTCGGTCTCGGTCAACCTGTCCAGCCGCCAGCTCATCCGCCGCGATCTTGTCAGCGACGTGCGTTCCGTCATCGCCCGCGCCAATCTGAAAGCGCGCTGCTTCCGGCTGGAACTGACCGAATCACTGGTCATGGACAATCCGGAGCAGAGCGCGCATGTGCTCAACAAGTTGAAGCAGCTCGGCATCGGCCTGTCGCTCGATGATTTCGGCACCGGCTACTCGTCGCTGTCCTACCTGACGCGTTTCCCCTTCGACACCATCAAGATCGACAAGAGCTTCCTCGACGATTCGTCGCCGAAGCGCGACGTTCTCCTGAGATCGATGGTCAACATGGCCCACGAACTGGGAATGTCGGTGGTGGCCGAGGGCATATCGGACGAAAACGACGCCCTGCAACTGCGGCAGATGGGCTGCGAATATGTGCAGAGCTTCATGTTCGGCACGCCGATCAACGGCGATGCCGTGCTCAAGCTGCTGAAGGAGCAATACCCGCTGGCTCAGACCTGACCGGGCGCTTCGTAGCACCGGTCACTAATGCTGCCGGCGGTCAGACAGCGCCTGGCCGGGCTGGCTTCAGGCGTGCCCGGCGTCGCTGCTTAGATGGGCCAGGTCCACCCCGAGCGAAGCCAGCAGCCGGTCGTATTTGCGGTCGATGTCGGCGTCGAACAAGAACTCCGGCTTGGCGGGGCATGTCAGCCAGCCGTTCTGTGCGATCTCGTTTTCCAGTTGCCCGGCCGCCCAGCCGGCATAGCCCAGGGCCATCAGCGCCTGGCGCGGTCCGCGCCCGATCGAGATCGCACGCAATATGTCCACCGTCGCCGTCAGGCAGACGCTGTCCGAAATCGGCAGCGAGGATTCGACCCGGTAGTCGTCGCTGTGAAGCACGAAGCCGCGGCTGCGGTCGACCGGGCCGCCATTGCGCACAACGATGTCGCGCGCCGGCGAAGGCAGGCGGATCGCCTCCTGCTCGTCCAAAATGCCGAGCTGCACGAGCAGGTCGGGGAACAGCAGCTCCTGGCTCTGATTGATGATGAGCCCCATGGCCCCCTCTTCCGAGTGGGCGCAGATATAGATCACGGAGCGCGCAAACCGCTCATCCTTCATGCCGGGCATGGCAATCAGGAACTGGTCATCGAGAAAGCCTCGGCTGGTCTTTTTCTGGTTCGGAATATCCATTGGAAAAACCTAGTCCGTTTTCGCCACACTTGAAAGATACGAGTCGCGCGAACCGAGGCACGGGGATTCGCATGGCTTCACGCAAAAATGATACCGGCTCCACCAGCCCTTGTGTTGCGAAACCCTCCCGGCCGGGGCAAACCGTAGCCATGAAGCACGCTACAGTCGCAGCATTCGCTCTCGTTGCCGCCGGATCGTGGAGCGTTCCCGCCCATTCGTCTTCCACCGACTGGTTCGAGGCGCAGGGCGGGCGCATAAGGCTGGTCACCACCGGCATGCCGGATGCGCAAGGCCGCCTCAAGGGCATTCTCGACATCCATCTGGATACCGGCTGGAAGACCTACTGGCGCGATCCCGGCGATGCCGGCGTGCCGCCATCGCTGAACCTCACGGGCAGCACCAATGTTTCCGGTGCGGAGGTCAGCTTTCCGGCGCCCCAGCGCCATGACGACGGCTATTCGCTCTGGGCCGGCTATGATCGTTCCCTAGCGCTGCCGATCACGTTCCACATCGCCTCGCCGGACAAACCGGCAGTAATCTCCGCCGACGTGTTCCTCGGCATATGCGAGGCGATCTGCATCCCCGTTCACGCCAACTTCACGCTCGACCCGGCCAGCGCGCCCGACGATCCCGCCGACGCCACCAGCGTGGCAAGGGCCATCCAGGCCCTGCCGATGGCTGCGCGGTCCGACTTCGGAGCAACCATCGTCGGGCAAGACGACAAGACCTTGCTCGTTGCCGCTGCCCTGCCTTTCGGTGCCTCCTCTGCCGAGCTCTTCCTGGCGGGCGACGACGGCTACGTCTTTGCGGCCCCCAAGCGCAACGAGAAGAACGGCAAGACCGTCTTCTCCGTCGAAGTGCTCGACCGCCCCGCCCTCAACCCCGCCGCTGGCGGCCTGCACTATACGCTGGTCACCGACCGCGGTGCGGTCAGCGGCATTCTCCCCTACCCTTGAGAGTTTCCCACACGGCTCTGTCGATGCTGCCGGCTCCGTGATTGTCTCTCGAGCAATATGCCGTTACCCACAGATGGCGATCAATCACGATCAGGGAGTGCAAGCATGATCACCGTTGGCGACAAACTGCCGGAAGCCACCTTCAAGACCGTCACCGCCGACGGTGCCAAGAGCCTGACCACCGCCGAAATCTTCGGCGGCAAGAAGGTGGTGCTGTTCGGCGTGCCGGGCGCCTTTACCCCCACCTGCAGCAACAACCACCTGCCCGGCTATCTGGAAAACCACGACGCCATCGTCGCGCGCGGCGTTGACGCCATCGCCGTCGTGGCGGTGAACGATCACTTCGTCATGGACGCCTGGGCCCGCGCCACCGAAAGCAACGGCAAGATCCTCTTCCTGGCCGATGGCAACGCCGATTTCGTGCGCGCGGCCGGCCTCGACATGGATCTCAGCGCTGGCGGCCTTGGCACGCGCTCGAAGCGCTTTTCCATGATTGTGGAGGACGGCAAGGTGACCGCGCTGAATGTCGAGGATGCGCCGGGCCAGGCCGTCGAGTCGGGCGCTGCCAAGCTGCTCGAGCAGCTCTGACGATTTCGGGCGCGCGCCGGCCCGTGCCGGTGCGCGCCTTGCTAGCCACCGTGCCCCGCGGGGCAAGGTGGCTACTTCTTGAATGGCGCCATGCCCATGCGGGCAAGCTCGTCGGCGCGCTCGTTTTCCGGGTGGCCGGCGTGGCCCTTCACCCAGTGCCAGTTCACCTTGTGGCGCCTGTTGGCCTCATCCAGGGCCTGCCACAGCTCGCCGTTCTTCACCGGCTTCTTGTCCGCCGTCTTCCAGCCGTTCCGCTTCCAGCCGTGGATCCACTTGGAGATCCCGTCCATCACATATTTGCTGTCGGTGTGAAGCTCCACCTCACAGGGCTCCTTCAGCGCATTGAGCGCCGAGATTGCCGCCATCAGTTCCATGCGATTGTTGGTTGTCTGGGCTTCGCCGCCGGATAGCTCTTTCGTCACGCCATTGAAGCGCAGTATAGCACCCCAGCCGCCGGGGCCGGGATTGCCCGAGCAGGCGCCGTCCGTGAATATCTCGATGGTCTTCATTTCAGGCCGTATTCCGAAGGCGACTGGATCTGGCGATGGAACCGCACGCGGCGGATGAACTCCATCGGGTCGCGCTTCTGCACCAGCGCCCCATCCGGTATCGTCAGCCAGTCATAGAGCCTGGTCAGCATGAAGCGCAGCGCAGAGCCGCGCGCCAATATCGGCATCGCCGCCTTTTCGGCTTCGCTCAGCGGCCGCACGAACTGGTAGCCGGCCAGCAACGCCGTGCTCTTGGTCAGGTTGTAGGAATTGTCCTTCTCGAAGCACCAGGCGTTCAGGCAGATCGCCAGGTCATAGGCATAGATATCGTTGCAGGCGAAGTAGAAATCGATCAGCCCCGACAGCCGGTCGCCCAGGAAAAACACATTGTCCGGGAACAGGTCGGCATGGATGATGCCCGACGGCAGGTCCTTCGGCCAGTTGCGTTCGAATTCGGCGAAGTCGGCATCGACCTCTTCCGCGAGCCCCGGCTCCACCTCGTCGGCGCGGTCGTGCGAGCCCTCCCACAGCTTGCGCCAGCCGGCAATGTCGAGCGCGTTGCGGCGCGACATGGGAAAATCCATGCCCGCTACATGCAGGCTCGCCAGCGCCTTGCCCACCTCCCGGCAATGCGCCACCGTGGGCCGGCGCATCCACATGCCTTCCAGGAAGGTAATCACCGCGGCCGTGCGCCCGGCCAGCATGCCGGTGACGCTGCCGTCGCGGCGGTGAACCGGCAGCGGGCAGGATATGCCCTTGCGCGCCAGGTGCTCCATCAGCCCGAGAAAGAATGGCAGGTCGGATTCGTCGACCCGCTTCTCGTAGAGGGTCAGGATGTAGGACCCGCTGGTGGTGTGAAGCAGGAAGTTGGAATTCTCCGAGCCTTCCGCGATCCCCTTGTAGGAAAGCAGGTCGCCGATCGAATAGTTTTGGAGAAAGGCCCCGAGCTCGCTCTCGGAAACGTCCGTGTAGACCGCCATCACGCGTTCCCGTTCAGGAACGCCATGTCCGACGGCGCCAGTTCGACATCGCGCAATGCGCTCATGACCGGGAAATGCTCCGTTTCCGTCGCCGTCACCGCCAGCTCGACCGACACGTCGAACCGTTCGCGGAAGGCATTTA
>JAEWHN010000361.1 GCA_023387775.1 Pseudomonadota bacterium
CGCCTGGTGATGGAGCGCGGCGAGGCGGTGCTTCTGGCGGGCCATGCCGCCGACGACTACGCCACGGCGGCCGGGCTGGAAGTGGTGCCAAACAGCCACTTCACCACCGAACGCCGGGTCAAGGCGCTTGCCGCCATGAAGGAACATGAAAGGCAGGGCACCGCAGCCAAGGCGAGCGAGTCCGAGAAGCACGGCACGGTGGGTGCGGTGGCGCTCGACGCGGCGGGGCATCTCGCGGCGGCCACCTCCACCGGCGGTTACAACAACAAGCCCGAGGGTCGCGTCGGCGATTCCCCGATCATCGGCGCCGGCACCTATGCCCGCGACGGCGTCTGCGCCGTGTCGGGCACCGGCAAGGGTGAGTTCTTCATCCTGCACGCGGTCGGGCATGAGGTGGCCTCACGCGTTGCCTATCTCGGCGAGAGCCTTGAGCAGGCGGCCTCGAAGATCATCATCGACGAGTTCCAGCCTCGCAGCATCGGCGCCGGGCTGGTGGCCGTCGACGCAAAGGGCAATATCGCCGCGCCCTACAACACCGACGGCATGTTCCGCGGCTGGGTCACGCCCGAAGGCAAGTTCTTCGTGGGCACTCACGATCAGGTCTTCGCCCTTTAGAGCAGTTCGCCGGCCGGCGTCAGGCATCGCTGCCTGCTGGCCGGCCTCGTTGCGCCCCGCGAGAAGATGATGGCCCAGCTTGAGGCCTTGCCGGCGGCGTAGCCATTCCGCGCCCTTGACGCTGGTCGTTCCCCCGAAGCGAAAATCCCGGCGCGGATGTCGAAGATGCGTCACCCTCGCCGAGGGAACTGAGATCTGATCGCGCTGGCCTCTCGGACGTCCCGAGGGGCCGCCATTAGTGGTTGTCGGACCTGGCAGTGCCAGGATTTGGCCCTTCGATTACGGGCATCGGGCCGTCGCGAACGACCTTCCTGGCGGCCCGGGAACAGAGCCCCACTTCCAAAGGCTCGACGAGCCTAGATAATAAAACTTAGCTAGTTGACGAAGTTTTCGCTTGCGCCGTCGGCCAATCGGACGATAGTTAGCATCATGGCTAAGCATGATCCGGATCTCTCGCTGCTCTTCCACGCTCTCGCGGACCCGACCCGTCGGTCGATCCTGACTCGGTTAGCCGAAGGGCCCGCGCGGGTGACCGATCTGGCTGGTCCCACGGGACTGCGTCTGCCCACGGTAATGCGGCACCTTTCCGTGCTGGAGGAGGCAGGGTTGATCGCCACGTCCAAGGACGGGCGGATACGCACCTGCGCCATCGTTCCCGAGGCGCTGGATCCGGTGCGCACATGGCTCGATGAACAGCGGGCCATCTGGGAGGCCCGGCTCGACCGGTTGGATGCATTTGTGATGAACGTGATGGAGGAAAGCGCAAAATGACTTCGAACCTGAATACAAGCAGCCCGACCCGTGCGGCGTCTGATGACAGGAAGGGCGGCTTCGCGACGCTGACCTTCAAGCGGGACGTGGCCGCGCCGCCGTCGGTGCTGTGGCAGGCTTGGACGGCGCCGGCCGCGCGAGCGGTCTGGGCCGCACCGACGCCCTCGGTCACCGTGGAGTTTTTGGAAGCCGACACCAAGGTGGGTGGACGCGAGGTCTCGCTGTGCAAGGTCAAAGGCCAACCGGACATCCGCTGTGAATGTGGCTGGCTTGAATTGCTGCCGGCGATGCGCAGCGTGAACTACGAGGTGATCTCGTCCGCGGGCGTGACCCAATCGGCGGCGCTGGTGACGGCTGATTTCTCAGGCGCGGACGAGCGAAGCCGGCTGGTCGTGACGGTGCAGCTTTCCTCGCTCGCCGAGGATATGGAGGCTAGCTACCGGCAGGGCTTCGACGCGGGACTGGACAATCTCGCCGGAGTTGCCGAGCGAACCATGGTGCTGCAGCGGGTGATTCAGGCGCCGCGATCCATGGTGTGGGGCGCGTGGATGAACTCTGAGACGCTGCCGCAATGGTGGGGGCCGGATGGGTTTTCCTGCCGCACGAAGAGGATCGACCTGCGAAAGGGCGGCGAATGGGTATTCGACATGATCGCGCCTGATGGCACGGTCTTCCCGAACCACCATCTCTATAACGACGTCCGGCCCGAGGAGAGGCTCGGCTATACGCTGCTATGGGGCGAGAACGGGCCGAAACATGCCGACGCCTGGGCCTCGTTCGAGGACCAAGGAGGGGCAACGAAGGTTACGCTCGGCATGGTGTTCAGCACGGAGGCCGAGTTTCAGGAGGCGAAGGGCTTCGGTGCTGTGGAACTGGGGCTGCAAACCCTGGGCAAACTGGAGCGCTTCGTCAAATCCCGCTGAAATGCTGCGGCTTCCATCGGCTCGAATTGGGGCTTGTGGACGAATTCCTCATCCATGTCGCGCCTGTTCTCGGCCCCGGAATGTCTCTGTACCCGCGCGCCCGCCGTGGGCGTGCGGGCGCAACCACAGCCGTCCCAAATCGCGCATCGATGGAGACTTCGAATTTTAATTTCGCGGATTCTCCTGTAAACTGGCGGCAAGAGGACGAGCCATGGTTTCAAGGCGCATCTTTCTCCAAGGCCTGACAGGTGTAGCTGCCGCACTTGCGACGGGCGTTTTCTCCAAGAGTCCTGTGGCCGCGCAACCGGCCAGTCCCGTCGTTACGATCGACAGTGTCGAGACGCCGATGGCGCCTGCCGAACGGGCGCTTCGGCATATTCGTCTCTCGGGCCCTCAACTCGAACGCTACAGGACGATGAGGGGCTTGTTCGGCTCCCCGTCCGAGCTGCGCATCGTGGCGAACATCGATCATGCCACGCAAGTTCTGCTTGAGGCGGCGCTGAACGAGGCAGGCAGGGCGGTGGTGGATCCTGTCCGCCATGGGCCGTCCTACAGCGTCGTTGTGAAGGCCGCATAGCCGCACAGGAGTGCGAAATGACACCTGGCAAGCAACTCGGGATTTCCGTCGCCGCTCTGGTCATGCTCAATTTGTCCGGCCTTGCAGCCATGGCGCAAGATGCGGCCACTGGGCGCCTGGACAATAATCGTATGTTCAAGTCGGGCCAGGAAGCCTTCGAAAAGATATGCGCACGCTGCCATACTGGTCGTCCGGACTCTGTGGGGCCCGAATTCTTCAGTAAGGGGTATGACGCCGACACCATAAAATACTTCGTTCGCAATGGCTTCCGGGGGATGCCCGCCTTCACTGAATCCATGATCGACAATGCCACGCTTGACGAGCTGGCAGCCTATGTCGCCACCCAGGCAAAAGGGGCGCCCAAATGACCAACGAGCGTGAAGTGCCGGTCCTGCCGCAAGGCGTGAGCAAGGCTGACTTCCTGGCGGCGATCACGAAATTCGAGCAGATCGTCGGGCAGAACAACGTGCTGACGGAGGAAGATCGCCTCACCCCTTACTACAAGACCATGATGCCCGTGGAAGACGCTGAATATGCTGCGTCGGCAGTTCTTCAGCCCACCACCACCGAGCAGGTCCAGGCCATCGTCAAGGTCTGCAACGAACATGGCATTCCGGTCTGGCCGACTTCGACGGGGCGCAATTTCGGCTACGGCACCTACGGCACGGGAAACGCAAAAGGCCACCGTCACCAGGTTGTGATCGACTTTCGTCACATGAACAAGATCCTTGAGGTCGATGCTGAGCTCGGCACCGCGCTGCTCGAGCCGGGAGTGACGTATCAGCAGCTGGTCGACTATCTCGAGGAGAAGAACATACCTCTGTGGGTCTCCTGCCCGGCACCGTCGGCAATCGCCTCGCCCGTCGGCAACACCCTGGAGCGCGGGGTAGGCTACACCCCCTATGGCGAACATTTCCTGATGCAATGCGGGATGGAAGTCGTTCTCGCCAACGGTGAAGTCCTGCGCACCGCCATGGGTGGCGTCGAGGGCACGAACGCCTGGCAGGTGTTCAAATGGGGATTCGGACCTTATCTCGACGGCCTCTTCACCCAGTCCAATTTCGGCATTGTCACCAAGCTCGGCCTCTGGCTCATGCCGAAGCCGCCAGTCTACAAGCCGTTCTGCATCCAGTTCCCCGACGATGACGACATCGCCACCATCGTGGACATGATGCGCCCGCTGCGTATTTCCGGAACGATCCCGAATGCGGTGGTGTTCGCATACGTCCTTTACGAGGCTTCCGCTGTCTTTCCGCGGTCCAAATACTACGATGGCAAGGGCGCCATGCCGACGGACGCCATCGAGAAAATGAAAAAGGAAGAGGGGTTTGGCGCCTGGAACATCTATGCGGCCCTTTACGGCACCAAGGAACAGGTCGACGTGAAC
>JAEWHN010000143.1 GCA_023387775.1 Pseudomonadota bacterium
GCGCACGACCCGACCAAGGCCTACGGCTTCGTCGGCTGCGTCATCAGCCTGAAGGATCTCTCCGCCTCGATCTGGACCTGGTATCGCGAAGGGGACAAATGGGCGGTGAAGAAGGTCATCGAGATCCCGGCCGAGCCGGCCGATCCCGACCTGCTGCCGCCGGTGCTGAAAGGCTTCATGGCGGTGGCGCCGCTGGTGACCGACATCGACCTGTCGATGGACGACCGCTTCCTCTACGTTTCCTGCTGGGGCACCGGAGACATGATCCAGTACGACGTGTCCGACCCGTTCGAGCCGAAGGAAACCGGCAGGGTCCGCATCGGCGGCATCGTGTCCCGGGCGTCGCATGCCAAGGCAAAGAACGGTGCCCTGCAAGGCGGCCCGCAGATGGTGGAAATCAGCCGCGACGGAAGGCGTGTCTATTTCACCAATTCGCTCTATGGCGCCATCGACCCGCAGTTCTATCCCGAGGGACTGGACGGCTGGATGGTGAAGCTCAATGCCGGGGAGAATGGCGGCCTCAAGTTCGACGAGGACTTCTTCATCGAATGGCCGGAAGGTCGCCGGCCGCATCAGGTGCGACTGGAGGGAGGCGATTGCTCGTCCGATTCCTACTGCTATCCTTGATGATGCAAAACAGGATGGTTTCGTAGGATGGCACCACTAACGCCTTGGCTGGTGCTTGCCGGCCTCGGCGCCTTTCACGGTCTCAACCCCGCAATGGGTTGGCTTTTTGCGGTTGCCCTCGGCCTGCACAGGGGCAGCCGCAAGGTGGTGCTTTTATCACTCGTTCCCATCGCGATAGGACACGCCATCTCGATTGCCGTGGTCGCCGCGGCGGTGGTCGCCCTCGGCTTCGTCGTCGACGAGCGCCTGCTGCAGATCACGGCCGGCGTGCTGCTGGTCGGCTGGGCGATCTATTACCTCGCCTACGGCCATCGCCACCGCGTCCGCATCGGCATGACGACGGGCATGGTCGGGCTTGGGGTCTGGTCGTTCCTGATGGCGACGGCCCATGGCGCTGGCCTCATGCTGGTGCCGGTGCTCATTCCCCTGTGCCTGGCGGCAAGTCCGGCCCGGGAACTGACGGCGACTGGGTCCCTACCGATCGCGCTGGCCGCGGTCGGCGTTCACACGGCAGCCATGCTCGCAGTGACGCTCGCGATGGCGTTGTCAGTCTATGAATGGCTCGGCCTTTCCTTCTTGCGGCGCGGCTGGATCAACTTCGATCTCATCTGGACCGCCGCGCTGGCAGCTACGGGAATCATCCTGATTTTGTAGGCAGGAACGGCGCTTCCGATTGGTCTCGGTATGGCTTTCAGCCCGCTTAGTGATTCTTCGGGCCGTCCTGCCGGGAGCCGAAAAACCTCCCTGATTTTCAACCTGCGCGACACCGGAGAGGGCCGATTTCAATAAAAAGATGTGGGTTTCGCCTCCCGATGATTGACCTTGTCCGGTGGTCCTTGTGGAGACGGTATCGACATAGATCAATTGCTGATTACCGGAGGAATTCAGATGTATCGTAAATCCCTGCTTGCAATGTCGGCCGCCGTGCTGGCCACCTTTGGCGCCGCCCAGGCCCAGGAGACGGTGAAGATCGGCATGGTTGCCGAGCTTTCCGGTGCCGGTGCTCCGGCGGGCACCAACTGGCGCGACGGCATCAAGGTCGCCATCGAGGAGATCAACGCCGAGGGCGGCATCCTGGGCAAGACGGTCGAGGTCACCGAATACGACACCCAGACCGACCCGCAGGTCTCGCGCGCGCTGGTGCAGAAGGCGATCGACGAGGGCGCCTACGCCATCCTGGGCACGATCTATTCCGGCTCGACCATGGTCAACATGCTCGTCGCCCAGCAGAACAGCACGCCGCAATTCGTCGGCTCGGAGGCTCCCTCCGTGGTCGAGAAGGGCAACCCCTTCGTGTTCCGCACCTCGTCGGGCGCGCAGAAGGGCGTTCCCGCGCTGACCGCCTATTTCACCGACACGCTCAAGGCGAAGAAGGTCGGCGTGGCCTGGGTCAACAACGAGTTCGGCAAGGGCGGCCATGACGTCTTCGTGGAAGAGATGAAGAAGGCCGGCGTCGAGGTCATCTCCGACGTGCCTTCCGAGCAGGCCCAGACCGACTACGCCGCCGACGTCGCCAAGCTCAAGGAGGCGAACCCCGACGCGGTGTTCGTCTACATGAACCAGGAAGAATCCGCCCGCTTCCTCATCGAGGCCAAGAAGCAGGGCCTGGCCATGCCGCTCGTCGGCGAAGTCACGCTCACCGAGGCCAAGGTCATCGAGCTCGCCGGCGGCGCGGCCGAGGGCGCGATCGCCCATGTCGGCGTGACCGCGACGGCAACCGATGTGCCGGGCATCGGCGCATTCGCGCAGAAGTTCGAAGAGACCTTCAAGCGCAAGCCGACCCATGACGCCATCAAGGGCTATGTTGGCGCCTGGACGACCAAATACGTCACCGAGATGGTTGGCGAGTTCAATGGCGAAGCGTTTGCCGACAAGATGCACGGCCTGTGCCTCAAGGTGGCGGACCATCCCAAGATCCTGCTCGACACCTGCTGGGACGAGCGCGGCGAGATGTCCCGCCCGAGCTTCATGGTCCAGGTCCAGAACGGCGCGCCGGTCGTGATCGGCACCGTTCCGGCCAACTGATCTTCATGGCCGCGGCGCCTGTCGCCGCGGCCATCAACCCGAAAAGACGCGCGATGTCCCAGTTCCTGCAAGTCTTGCTGTCCGGTCTTGCTACCGGCTCCATATATGCGCTGGTCGCTATCGGCTTTACGCTTGTGTGGCAGGCAGCCCACACGGTGAATTTTGCCCAGGGCGAGTTCGTCATGCTCCCGGCCTTCTTCGTGCTGGTGGGCGTGAGCTACTTTGGCATGCCGGTCTGGATCGCGCTGCTTTTCGGCCTTGCGATGTCGGTCGTCATACTCGGCCTGGCCTTCAAGAAGCTGATCGTGGAGCCGATCCTTCCGCATGGGGGCATCACGCTCATCATTGCCACCATGGCGCTTGGCATCCTGCTCAAGGAAAGCGTCAAGGAGTTTTATTCCGCCGAGGCGCAGCCATTTCCGGCGATGTTCCCGAGCGATCCGATCGATGTTTTCGGTGCCGTGGTGTCGCTGCAGGATATCCTCAATCTCGCGATTTCTCTCGGCATCGTCGTGCTGCTGACGCTGTTCCTCAACCGCACCCGCACCGGCCGCTGCATGCAGGCGACGGCCCAGAACCCGGCGGTGGCGGAAATCCTCGGCGTCAATGTGAAGCGAATGGTGCTCTACGCCTTCCTGATCAACGCGGCACTTGCGGCGCTCGCCTCCTTCCTCATCACGCCGGTGTACCTCGCGAAATTCTCCAACGGCGAGACCCTCGGCCTGATCGCCTTCATCGCGGCCATCGTCGGCGGCTTCAACCAGATCCGCGGCGCCCTGGTGGGCGGGCTCTTGATCGGCGTTCTGGACAATCTGACGGCGACCTATGTCACGGCGGAGTATCGAGCTGCGCTGCCGCTGCTTCTGCTCATCGTCATCATCCTGGTGCGCCCGCAGGGCCTCATGGGAACGTCCGAGGGGAGGGCGGTCTGATGCACGGGCGCACTCGCAACCTGTTTGTGCTTCTGCTCATCGCGCTCGCCATGCTGGCGCCGATCGGGCAGGGCAACTACCTCGTCTACGTCCTCACCTCCTGGCTCATCTTCTCCATCGCGGCCATGGGGCTGAACCTCACGCTCGGCTATGCGGGCCAGATCTCACTGGCGCAGGCGTCCTTCATGGCGATCGGAGCCTATGTCACGGCGCTGCTCACGCTTGCCGGCTGGCACTGGGTTCTGGCCATGCCGCTCGGGCTCGTCGCCTGCTTCATTGTCGGCCTTGTGCTCGGCTATCCGGCTCTTCGGGTGAAGGGCCACTTTCTCGCCTTCGTGACCCTGGCCTTCAACACGCTGGTCTTCCTGGTGCTGCGCAACGAAGACTGGCTGACCGGCGGCAACTACGGGCTCGTCGGCATGCCGCGGCCGGACTTCGGCCTCTTCACGACCATGAAGCAGTTGCACTTCTACTACTTCACGCTCGGCGTCACGATCCTCGCCGCGCTTGCCATGTGGGGCATCGTGCGGTCGCCATGGGGCCGCGCCTTCAAGGCGCTGCGCGAAAATCCGATCCGCGCGGAAAGCCTCGGGGTCGACACGCGCCGCATCACGCTGCTCGCCTTCGCAATCGGCTCCACCTATGGCGGATTGGCCGGCGCGCTGGTCACGCCGCTCGTCCAGTTCATCGAGCCCGGATCGTTCGGGGTCGGCCACTCGCTGCGCATCCTGCTCATGGTCGTGGTCGGCGGCTCCGGCTATTTCTTCGGGCCCTTCGTCGGGGCAGGAGTGGTAATCCTGCTTCCGGAATTCCTGCGCTTCACCGAAGGCTACTATCTCATCATCTATTCCGCGCTCGTCATCGTGATGCTGGTGTTCGTCCCGTCCGGCCTGCTCGGCGTGGGGGCAAAGCTCCGCGCGAAATTCTGGCCTCGTCACCAGGTGCGTGCCGACATGACAGAGGGAGCACGCCTGAAATGAGCGCACCGGTTCTTTCCGTCCGCAACATCGAAAAGAGCTTCGGCGGCGTCCGCGCCGTCAACGGCGTGTCTTTCGACGTGCACAGGGGCGAGATCCTCGGCCTCATCGGCCCGAACGGTTCCGGCAAGTCGACGCTGTTCAACTGCATCCTGGGCCAGCTTCCGCCGGATGCCGGCGAAGTCGAGGTCAATGGCCGCAACGTCTCCGGCATGCGGGCATCCGACCTCAACAGGCTAGGCGTGGGCCGCACCTTCCAGCAGCTGTCGGTGTTCCCGAAAATGTCGGTCATCGACAACATCATCCTTGCCGGGCAGGAGCATCGCGGGACGATGCTGTCGCGCCTCTTCAGCGCGCCGGACGCGGGGCTGACGGCGGAAGCCGAGAAGCTGATCTCCTTCTTCCGGCTCACCCATCTGCGCGATGAGCTGGCCGGTTCCCTATCCTACGGGCAGCAGAAGCTGGTGGACGCGGCAATGGCATTCATGGCCGGGCCAGGCCTGGTGCTGCTGGACGAGCCCGCCGGCGGCGTCAACCTGACCATGCTTGCCAACCTCAGGGAGCGCCTGGTCGCCTACAATGCCGAGCACGGCACCACCTTCGTCGTGATCGAGCACAACATGGAGTTCGTGATGAGCCTGTGCACCCGCATCATCGTGCTGGCGGAAGGCGGCGTCATCGCGGAGGGCACGCCCGACGAGATCAGGTCTAACCAGACCGTCATCGACGCCTATCTCGGAGGCTGAGCATGCTTGAGCTCAAGGACGTCTACGGCGGCTACGGCAAGATCACCATTCTCAACGGGGTGTCGTTCAGCATCCCCAAGGCTTCGATCACCACGGTCATCGGGCCCAATGGAGCCGGCAAGTCCACCGTCTTCAAGGCCATTTTCGGCCTGCTGAACATTCATTCCGGCCAGGTGCTGCTCGACGGCAAGGACGTGACCCGGCAGACGCCGCGCCAGATGATCGCCCGTGGCGTGACCTATGTGCCGCAGGGGCGCAACGTCGTGCCGCAGCTTTCCGTCTACCACAATCTGGAGCTCGGCGGGATCACGGCGCCCGACCAGGCCAAGGTGCGCCAGCGCATCGAGCAGGTGATGGACCAGTTTCCGATGCTGCGCGAATTCCGGGACCGCAAGGCAATCGAACTGTCCGGCGGCCAGCAGAAGCAGCTGGAAGTGGCGCGCGCGCTGCTTCTCGATCCCAAGCTGATCCTGATCGACGAACCCTCGATCGGCCTGTCGCCGAACCTCGTACAGGAAGTGTTCAGGACGCTGATCAGGCTGCGCGACCAGGGCGTGACGATCCTGATGGTCGAGCAGAACGCCAAGGCGGCGTTGGCCATGTCGGACTACGGCCTCGTGCTCGAACTTGGCCAGACGCGGATGCACGACAAGGCAGCAAGCCTTCTTGCCGACCCGCGTGTCGGCCAGCTCTTCCTCGGCGGCCATGTGGAAGCAAAAGCCGACCATGCCGGTTGAGGCGCGTCCTGCCGGCGCCGCTTGCATGCGGCGCTCTGATCGGGCAAGGCGCAAGCCTCTATGGGCGCTCCTGCGCTAGGCGCCGACCCGTCCATATTGGCGCATCAGCGCAAGCAGCGGCTCGTGCCGGATCGCTTCGACCTTCAACCGGTCGTAATCGGTGCCGCCCATGTCTTCGGCCGCAAGCATGGCGTTGACCACGGCTTCCTCCACGCTCTCCACCACGGCCGTGTAGACGGGATCCAGAAGCTCGTCGTTGACGATCTCGAGCTGCATGCGCGGCGGCGCGCGATGCAGCATCGGGCGGGGGTTGGCGGTGGAGAAGGCGAGGAAAATGTCGCCGGAATTGTTGCCGCCCGGCGTTCCGTTGCGCCCTATGCCGATGGAGGCGCGACGGGCCGCGCGTTTCAACTGATGCGGCGCAAGCGGCAGGTCGGTGGCGATCACGACGATGATTGACCCGCGCTCCTTGAGTTGGCTCTGCGGCGTGCCGTCGCGCATATGCTGGCCCACTGGAACGCCGCAGATGGTCAGCCAGTCGCGCTGGCCGTGGTTGGCCTGCACCAGTGTTCCGATCGTGTAACGTTTCCCGTCGAGTTCGACGACGCGCGAGGAGGTGCCGGTTCCACCCTTGAAGCCATAGGTGATCATGCCGGTGCCGCCGCCGCAATTGCCCTCCTCGACCGGGCCGGGCGCAGCCGCGTCCAGGGCTGCCCGAACGTCGCCCTCGCCGATGTGCAGCCCGTTGATGTCGCTCAGCACACCGTCATAGGTCTCGGCCACCACCGGCATGATCCAGAGGAAATCATCCGTGTCGTACGTGCTGCTGTAGCGCTCGAGCATCCATTTGATGGCGCCGTGATGGGCCATGCCGATGCCATGGGTGTTGGTGATGAGAACCGGCCCGAGGAAATAGCCGCCATCCTCGATCCAGTGTGTGCCGGTCATCTCGCCATTGCCGTTGAACCGATGCACCCCGGCATAAACGGGAACGGGCGTCTCGGATTGCGCATGCGGAACGATTGCTGTGACGCCGGTGCGCACCGGCCGCTTGCGCCCGGCACGCGGAGCGTCTTCCCAAATGGTGCGGAAACCGACTGCGATGCCTTCGACATCGGTGATGGCGTTGAGCGGGCCGGTTTCACCGCGGAAGGGCAGGCCGAGGTCGCGGGCGCGCGGTTTCGACGTCGGAGTTCCGGAATTCTTCATGGTCATTGTGCCTTGAGCAAAGATGGAGGCCTATGGGAGCGACGACGAAGGAGAGCGACGGCATCAGCCGGGCGATGATGCCGGTTTTCCTCATGGTTGTCGCGTCTTAGCATCGATGGCCTTGCACTCGCGTCCACATTGCCAGGCAGATAGTGGCCGGGCGGCAACGCGGCGCCCATTGCCGAAGCGCGCTACCGGCCTGGGGTGGTGAATAGCGATTTACGTTTCGTTCACCATGGCCTACACCCGCGAAGCGGTTGGTACCGACCCACCCCTGAATCGAGTCGCCCCCCAATGCAGAACACCCCCATACGCTTTCGCGCCCGTTCGTTCGTTGCCTTCGCGCTCGTGCCGGAAGCACCCGTGGACGAATGGCTGAAAGGCGTGGATCGCTGGATCGAGAACTCCCCCGGCTTCTTCGCCGGCCGCCCGGTCGTGCTCGACCTCAACGCGCTCAAGCCGGAGGTGAGTCAAATTGGCGCACTGGTCGCCCAGCTTGCCGAGCGCGGCATTCGAATCTACGCAATCGAGAGCAAGGACGTTGAGGAACTGGGGCCGGATCTGCCGCCGCTCCTGATAGGGGCCAGGGAAGCCGTGGTCGAGGAACCCGCCGCGTCGGCCGCACCCGCCAAGGCGGAAGAGCCGGCGGCATCGACTTCGCTGATCATCGAGGACCCAATCCGCTCCGGCCAGTCGGTCTACCACCCCCACGGGGATGTGATCGTTCTCGGCTCGGCCGGCTTCGGCTCCGAAATCATCGCCGGCGGCTCCATCCACGTCTATGGCACACTGCGCGGGCGCGCCATCGCCGGCGCCTCGGGAAATCGCCACGCGCGCATCTTCTGCCGGAGGAACGAAGCCGAGCTTCTGGCGGTGGATGGGTGGTATCGCATCGCGGAGGACATGGAGCCATCCACGCGCGGCGCGGCGATACAGGCCTATCTGGACGAAGGCGCAATTCTGGTCACGGCCCTCAACTGACAACATTGGAGAGACATGCATGGGCAAGGTAGTGGTCGTCACATCTGGCAAGGGGGGCGTCGGGAAGACAACCTCGACCGCAGCCCTGGGAGCCGTTCTGGCCCAAAGCGGCAAGAAGGTCGTGCTGATCGACTTCGACGTCGGCCTGCGCAATCTCGATCTGGTCATGGGCGCCGAGCGGCGCGTGGTGTTCGACCTCGTCAACGTGACCCAGGGCGTGGCCAAGCTTTCGCAGGCGCTGATCCGCGACAAGCGCCTGGAAACGCTTTTCCTGCTGCCGGCCTCCCAGACGCGCGACAAGGACGCCCTCACCGAGGAGGGCGTGGCCAGCGTGGTGGGAAGGCTGCGCGAGAAATTCGACTACGTGATTTGCGACAGCCCGGCGGGCATCGAACGCGGCGCCCAGCTTGCCATGCGCTATGCCGACGAGGCGGTCATCGTCACCAATCCGGAGGTGAGCTCCGTGCGCGATTCCGATCGCATCATCGGCTTGCTCGACTCCAAGACCCTGCTGGCCGAGCAGGGCGGGCGCGTCGCCAAGCACATCCTGGTCACCCGCTACGATACGGCCCGCGCCGCCCGCGGTGAGATGCTCAGCATCGACGACATTCTGGAAATCCTGTCCACGCCTCTGCTGGGCATCATCCCCGAGAGCCAGGGAGTGCTGCGCGCCTCCAATGTGGGCTCGCCCGTGACGCTCAGCGAACCCGGCAACGTCGCTGCGCGCGCCTATGCCGATGCCGCCAGAAGGCTGCAGGGCGAGGAAGTGCCGATGACCCTTCCCGTCGAGAAGAAAGGCCTCCTTAACCGTCTCCTGGGTAGGAGAGTGGCATGAGCCTGTTCGACATCTTCAAGCGTCGCGCCAGTGCGCCTGTAGCCCGCGAGCGGCTGCAGGTACTGCTGGCCTATGAGCGCAACAACCGCAACCAGCCCGATCTCGTCGCCGTGCTGCGCGAGGAGATCCTGGCCGTGATCGGCAAGCACGTCCAGATCAGCCAGGACGATGTGCGCATTACCATGGAGCGCGGCGAGACGATGTCGACGCTGGAGATCGACATTCACGTGCCCAACGCCGGCGCCGCCGGCGCGCCCGCGGTCTGAAGGCTCTCCGGCGCTCCGAAGGTTCTCTTCCGCGGTAGGCTCCGCAAGGCGGCAGACCTTGGCAAGGCTGCCGCGATTGGCTCAGCTTTCTGGTTTCTTGGCGATCTCCCCATCGCCGGGTCGGGGGGCGCACTAGCGTGCGTCGCGGGGTTCCCCCTCCCTGGGTGCGGGACAAGGCGGCGCTGGCTTAGGCCAGCCGTGCTGCTTTCCCCGACTTGGAATCCCTTGTGGATGTTCAGACAATAGCGGTGCTGTCCTGCGAGGCAGTCAGGAGGCTCGGCGCTGGCTCTGGTTGCGCTGTGGCCTGTGCTGGGCCTCCACCGCCAATCCGGGTCTGCCGATCGGCGCGGCGCCGGTTGGTCAGCCCTGCCTTGCGGGAATGCGCACGACGAGACCGTCCAGCGTGTCGCCCACTCGAAGCTGGCACGACAGACGCGAGTTCGCTGTCGGCTCCCATGCAAAGTCCAGCATGTCGGCTTCCATCGGCCCGGCTTGGCCCGCCATTTCCGCAAATTCCGGATCGACATAGACATGGCAGGTGGCGCAGGCGCAGGCGCCGCCGCATTCGGCCTCGATGCCGGGCACGTTGGCCTTTACCGCCGTTTCCATGACGGTTGCGCCATTGGTTGCCTCCACCTCGAAGCGCTGCTCGTCATGGGTGATGTAGATGATGCGCGGCATTGCTGGGCCTTTCAAATTCAATTTCGTGTTTGCGCGGCCGGGCAAGCCGCAGGTGTGGGGAGGCGTTTTTCGAGTGCCGGGGCGGAGCCTATTGCTGAAGGCCGCAGGCCCGCAGGAAGAGGGCGGTCACTTCCTCCTCGACATGGACCATGTCGAGTTCCTCGTCGTCCTTCAGCTGCATGAAGTTTCGGATCTGGACCTCGAAGTCCGCATAGTGCTGGGTCACCGCCCAGATGTGCATCTGGAACAGCAGCGGATCGACGGGCCGGATCAGGCCCTGCTCGACCCAGGACTGGATCAGCTTCACCGCCTGTTGCGTCGATTCCTGGTATTGCGCCCAGTGCCGGCTGAGGAAAGGCGCGCCGTTGGCGATCTCGGTGGTGAACAGGCGCGATGCCTTGGGGTTCTTCTGGCCGTATTCCAGTTTCTTGTGGATGTAGGCGCGGATGACCTGGGCCGGATCGTCGCCTGTCGAGGCGCTGATGAACAGTTCTTTCCACTCGTCGAGAATATAGACGAGAATGTCCTCGTAGAGCTCTTCCTTGCTGGAGATGTAATAGTGCAGCTGGGGCTTGGTGAGGCCCGCGCGCTGGGCGATCGACTGCGTGGAGGCGCCGGCCAGCCCCTTGCTCGCAAACTCGTCGATCGCCGCATCCCTGATCGCGGCAAGGATGCGACGGCGACGTTCGAGAACCTTTTCGCGGCCGCTCGGTTCGCCGTTTTCCGGAGTATCGGCGTTGTCGTGGCTCATCGTCAGATCGTTTCCCGGCGAGGGGCTTTGAGCCCCTCGCTCCCTGGCGTTCGATTAGGGGTTCAACTGCTTCTTGATGTCGAGGCCCACGCCCTTGTTGACGAAAGCGTCGGTGGCGACCTTCGAGATCTCGATCTTGTCGCCGGTCACGATGCCGGCCTTGACAGCGAGCTCGTAGAATTCCTTGACGCGATCCATGGAGATGGCGCCGATGCCCTTTTCCAGCGTGTCGCCGCTGTCGATGAGCTCCAGCTTCTTGAGCATCGCCAGTTCGCCGTCGAGCGTCTCGGCGCTCATGTCCGGGTTGTCCTTGAGGATCAGCTCATAGCCCTTGCTGTGATCGCCATAAAGGAAGTTGTTCCAGCCCACGATCGTCGCATCGACAAAGCGCTGGACGAGATCCGGGTTGTTGTCGACCAGTTCCTGGCGGGTTTCGATCGTGTTGGCGTAGGTGCTGTAGCCATGGTCGGCCAGCAGGTAGGTCGTCACCTTCGCGCCTTCCTTCTCCGCATAGAGAGGCTCGGCGGTGGCGTAGGCCTGCTGCACGGCCTTCTCGTCGCTGAGGAACTGGGCAAGGCTGTAGCCGTAGGGGCGGACCTGCTCGTCCTTGAAGCCGAACTCCTTCACCAGCCACAGCCAGAAGCTGTACTGGCTGTCCTTGGCCAGAAGGACCGTCGGGGCATTGGCGAGGTC
>JAEWHN010000026.1 GCA_023387775.1 Pseudomonadota bacterium
AACGACAACGGCTATGTAAACACCGGTTCCTATAACGGTAACTACAACGGCAACAATAAAGCGGGCTCCAACAACGGCAATAACAACGGCAACAACAACTCGGGTTCCAACAACGGAAACAACAATGGCAATGGAAACGGCCATCACAAGCCGCCAAAGCCCCCGAAGCCCCCGAAGCCGCCAAAGCCGCCGAAACCTCCGAAACCTCCGAAACCGCCGAAGCCGGAGAAGCCTCCGCATGTATTCGTCCAAGTCCAGAGGGATAAAAACGGCAGTGGCCCCTGGTTCTGCGGTGCCTATGGTCCGGGCGGAGTAACCGACGTCTATCTCAATTGCTCGTACGAGGTGCAGCCGCTCTGGCCCGGCCTCTTTCGCTGATCGCCAATGGAACAGGGCCGGCCGCTAACGGCCCTGTTCCCGCCCGCGCCCGTCCCCCGCGCCGGCGCGAAGGCCTGGTTGCCGGAAGACCTCCTTTCTCAGGGAGGCGGCTCTTCCTGCGCCAGGCCTTTGTTTCGGCGTGTGGGGAAGCTTCCTCGTTGACGTCGTGCGCCCCGCAGCTTTATTCCAGCCCTTGCTCCTGCCCGTTTCCGCGGGCGCAACAAGGGTCCACCTTTGCTCGAACGGCGCGACGACTACGAGAGTCTCCACCGCGATTTCCGCTGGAACATCCCGGAACGCTTCAACATCGGCGTCGCAGTGTCGGACCGCTGGGCCGCGCGCGATCCTCACCGTCCGGCGCTGCTGGACTATTCTGCCGATGGCGACGCCACGCGTCTGACCTTTGGCGAGCTTGCTTCCCGTTCGAACGCCTTCGCCAATGCGCTGCGGGCGCTCGGCATCGAGCGCGGCGACCGTGTGGCGCTGCTGCTGCCACAATGCTTCGAAACCGCGATCGCGCACATTGCCATCTACAAGCTTGGCGCTATAGCGGTGCCGCTGGCGCTGCTGTTCGGGGCGGAGGCGCTGGAATATCGCCTTCAGACCGCCGGCGTGAAGCTGGTGGTCACAAATGCGGCCGGCTGTGCCAAACTCGCCGGCATTGCCGCGCGCCTCGAGGAGTTGGAGCACATCGTCTCCATCGATGGCGCCGAGCGCGGCGCGCAAGACTTCCATCGGCTGCTTGCCAGTCAGCCGACCTGGTTTGCTGCTGTGGACACGTCGCCGGACGATCCGGCGCTGATGATCTTCACTTCGGGCACGACCGGGCCGCCCAAGGGCGCGTTGCATGGTCATCGAGTGCTGCTGGGCCACTTGCCCGGCGTGCAGATGGCCTATGAGTTCCTGCCCAAGCCGGGCGACCTGATGTGGACGCCGGCGGACTGGGCCTGGGCCGGTGGCCTGCTCAACGCGCTGCTGCCGGCGCTTTATCTCGGCGTGCCGGTGGTGGCGAGCCGATTCGACAAGTTCGATCCGGAGGCTGCGCTTGGCCTCATCGAGAGGATGGGGGTGCGCAATGCCTTCATCCCGCCGACCGCGCTCCGGATGCTAAAAAGCGTGTCCGGCATAGGCAGGCGCTTCCGGCTCGGCCTGCGCAGCGTGGGGTCGGCCGGCGAGGCGCTAGGGCGCGAGACCTATGAATGGGCCCGAGCCGAGCTTGGCCTGACGGTGAACGAATTCTACGGCCAGACCGAATGCAATCTCGTTCTCTCTTCCTGCGCCTCGATCGGCGTGAGCCGCGGCGGCGCGATCGGCAGACCGGTTCCTGGGCATCAGGTTGCGATCATCGATCGCGAGGGGCGTTGCCTTCCCGCGGGTCAGATCGGCCAGATCGCGGTGCGGCGGCCGGACCCGGTGATGTTCCTCGAATACTGGGAGAACCCGGATGCCACCGCGAAAAAATTCATCGGCGACTGGATGACGACCGGCGACCAGGGCGTGGAGGACGCGGATGGCTACTTCCATTTCTTTGGCCGCGACGACGACGTCATCACCTCCGCCGGGTTCCGCATCGGCCCCGGCGAGGTCGAGGACTGCCTGACCGGCCATCCGGCGGTGGCGCTGGCCGCGGCCGTGGGCAAGCCCGACGCGCTGCGCACCGAGATCGTCAAGGCCTATGTCGTGCTGAAGGACGGTTTTGCCGGCGATGCGGCGCTGGCCGACGAAATCAGGCTGTGGGTGCGCGAGCGGCTTTCGGCGCATGAATATCCGCGCGAGGTGGAGTTTGTCGATTCCATGCCGCTGACCACCAGCGGCAAGGTGATCCGCCGCATCTTTCGCCAGCGCGCCAGGCGCGAGGCGGGGTTGTGAGGCTTTTGGGCGTCAATCCGTCCGCTTGAGCAGGCTGCGCATGCGGTTTCGCAGCAGGCGCGCAAGGTTGCGGGTCTCGGTATAGAGGTGAAGCTGCGACGCTGCCTGGCGCGCGGCGCGGTCGGCATCGGGGTTGAGGCCGATCAGCACGGTGCCGATAGCGCGCCGCTCCGACCACAGCCGGCTCATCACCGGATGGTCCGGCACCGCGCAGGAATCGGTTTCCATGATGTTGGGATCGTCGAGATGCTGCCTGGTCACCTCGATCATCAGGAGCGTGCCTGGCGAATAGGCGCTGTACCATTCGTCATAGGCGGTCTTCCACGTATAGGCGACGCCCGCTTCGATGAAGACGATGAGGCAGGCGATGGCCTCGGCGTTTAGCGTCAACAGGTGGATCCGGCAAAGGTCGCGTTCGGCCAGTCGGTGTATGGCCTCGCGCGCGAAAGCCGCGCGATAGCGGTCGACCGCCATGGCGGTGCGCCGACGGCCCTTCCAGCCTGCGGCCTCGAGCGTCAGGAAGGTTTCCAGCGCGTTGCGGACTTCCTCTTCGCCACGCGCCACGACATGTTCGAGCTTGCCGTTATCCTCCAGCCGCCGCTTCAAGCGGCGAAATTCGCGATAATGGTGCGAGCGCAGCGACGACCGCAGATAGTCGTCACCCTCGAGCTCGCTTTCCAGAAACGGGCGCTCCGTCGCGTTGGCGGTTATCATCGTCAGCCCCCGCGTTTCGGCCACCCGCCGCAGCACGCCGGCGACCGGCCCGTCGAGCAATATGTCGGGCACGACGAAGACCTTCGGCAGCTTCAGATGCGGCCGTGCCAGCATGGCGAAAAAATCCTCGACCACACCTTCGGGGTCGTCGCGGTCGAGCAGCGGCGTGCCGCGCGGGCCGAACGGGTTCGCCCAGGCGCGCAGGATCGGCACGCCGAGCGGAATGCTCGGGCGCTCCACCGAATAGGGCACCAGCAGCCGCAGCCGGCTGCGATATTCGTCGCCGTCGCGGATCACCGCCAGCCGCACCTCGCGGTCTTCCAGCCGCGGCATGGCAGGCGCCAGGAAGCGCGGGTTGAAGAAGATGTTGGATTCGACCGCCCGCGTGCTCAGGTGGTCCAGTTCCTCCACCAGGTCGAAACCGGCCGAAGCCGAATAGATGGCCAGACGGCGCAGCGGGCGCCTGTTTGCCGCAAGCTCCACATGGGCGGGGTCGGCGATGCGGTCGGGAAAGCCGGCTAGGCCGGCAACGATCGAGCCGGCCGGGCTGCCGCTGGTTTCCTCCATGAGCGGAATGGCTGCCATCAGCAGGCTCCCCGTGTTTGCGTGGCCGGCATGAAGATGGCCATGACGATGCCGAGCTTGCGCCAGACGGTGAAGGAAAGCGCGCTGGCCTCGAAGGCCATTGCGGCCACGGTGGCGATCGCCGCGCCCCAGAGACCGAAGAGCGGAATGAAAAGCACGTTCAGGCCGACATTGATGGCCAGCGTCAGCGCATAGACCAACGCGCAGACATTCTGGTTGCCGCTCATGGTCAGCAGGCTCTCGCAAGGGCCGACCGCCGCGCGGGCCACCACGCCCAGTGTCAGCAGGAACAGCAGCGGGTAGCCGGCGTCGAAGCCGGGCCCGAACAGCATCAGCATCGGCTTGCCCAGCGCCAGCACCGCCAGCGCCATCGCAACCGAGGGCCAGAAGGTCCAGGACACGGTTTCGCGCGCAAAGGCGGCCAGGCGTTCGGGATCGCCATGGGTGAACTGCGCGTAGCGCTGGGCCACGCCGGCCTTGACGGCGAAATAGACGAAATGCACCAGCGCCAGCGTCTTCACCGTGGCGAAGTAGACGCCGACGTCCTGCGGCTCCATGTAGAGGCCGACCATCAGCACGTCGGCATTGGTCAGGATGAAGAAAAAGCCCTCGACCAGGAAGATCGGCAGCGAGACCATCAACCAGGCCCGCAGATGGGTCTTGCGCGGGCCTGGACCGACTTTGTCGTCGACGCGGCGCGTCACGCTGACCAGTTGCAGCACGGTTGTCGCGTAGGTGGCCAGGACCGCGGCAAACACCGCCGTCGTCGCCGCGGGCGGATAGCCCAGGAACACGGCGCCGGCCATGAAGACGAGAATCAGGATCGGGCGGGTGAGATAGGTGGGCGAGAGGGCCGAGAGCGCCCAGGAATGAGCTCGCGCAATGCCCTGCAGCACGTCCGAGAGCGCGATCATCGGCATGCAGATGACGCCGAGCAGGAAGGGAATGACGTAGTAGCTCTCGATCAGGTCGGCGCAGAGCCAGATGCCCAGCGCGCCAAGGCCGGCCATCAGCGTGGCGGAAATCAGCGAGAAAATCCGGCTGGTGAGAAGCATGCCGCGCAATTCGGCCAGCATGCCCTTTTCCCGGTATTCAGGGATGTAGCGGATGACGGAAGTGTGGAAGCCGAGGCAGGCCAGATTGCCCACGATGACCATCGTCACCCACACCAGGACGAAGATGCCGTATTCGAATCCGCCCATCCAGCGCGCCAAGAGCACCTGGCTGACGAAGGCGATGACGGCGCTGACGATGCGGACGGCAAAGGCGACCAGCGACATGCGGCCGGCTTCGCCGCGCTCGTCGGCGGAGAACAGAACGGCGTCGATCTGGCTGAGTAGCGGCCGCAGCCGCAGCGCCAGCGGGGCTGGCAAGAAGCGCTCGGCCGTCATTGCTGCGGAAAAGCGCACGCACTACTCCCCGATCTTCCTCATGATCGCCGAGCCATATGGGAGACTGTTTAAGAAATGGTTCGGCGCCAAAATTTCGTCTTGACCTCAGCTTTAGTTGAGGTTGCATATCTGTGTCCACTCAGGCCTCGCCCGCATGAACCGCAGTTCGGGAGAGGTCTCCATCCCAGAGAGGACAACATGCTTCGAGGCAATACAGGAAACGACCACATCTACCGGATGGATCAGTTCGCCGTCCCCGCGCCGGCGCGCGACGAATTTCTGCACCGGGTGCGCCAAACGCACGAACTGCTGCGAGCGCAGCCCGGCTTCCTTCAGGATTTCATGCTGGAGAGGTCGTCTAGCGAGGGCGAATACAATCTCGTCACGCTCGTCGAGTGGGAGAACGAGGCGGCAATCGAGAGCGCCAAGAAGGCGGTCGGCGACATGCACCGACAGATCGGCTTCAACCCGCCGGAATTCATGGCAAGGCTTGGAGTAAAGGCAGCTATCGCCACCTACGGCCATCTCCGCCAATAGCAAAAAGGCCCGACCGTGAAGGGGCGGGCCTCTCAGCGAGACGTTTGAGATCGCTCGCCGCTCAGGCGAAAGCGCCGTGGCAGTGCTTGTATTTCTTGCCGGAGCCGCAGGGGCAAAGCTCGTTGCGGCCGATCTTGCCCCAGGTGTCCGGGTTCTTCGGGTCGCGCTCCTCGGCCGGCACGACACGGGTGTCGTCCAGCACCAGGGTGGCGCCGCCGTCGCCGAAATCGTCTTCGCCGGTCAGCGGGTCGGCATGGTGGCCATGAGCCACGGGCGCCTGTGGCGGCGGCGCATCGGCTGCCTCGCGGACCAGTTCCACGCGCATCAGCTGCGCGGTCACCGCCTGGCGCAGGTTGCCGAGCATCGCCTGGAACAGCTCGAAGCCCTCCGACTTGTACTCGTTGAGCGGATCGCGCTGGGCATAGCCACGGAAGCCCACCACCGAGCGCAGATGGTCGAGGTTGACCAGATGTTCGCGCCAGAGATGATCGAGCGTCTGCAGAACGACCGAGCGCTCCACATAGGCCATCACGTCCGGGCCGAAACGTTCGGCGCGGTCGGCCGCGGCGGCGTCCGCGCGCTCGGTGATGCGCTCGCGGATGGCGTCTTCGCCGATGCCCTCTTCCTGCACCCAGTCCTCGATCGGGAGGTCGAGGTTGAGATACTGCAGAACCTCCTGCTTGAGACCGGCCGCGTCCCACTGCTCGGCATAGGCGTTTTCGGGGATGTGCTTGGCGACGATGTCCTCGATGACGTCCTGGCGCATTTCGGCCACCGTCTCGGACAGGTTCACGCTGTCCATCAGCTCGATGCGCTGGGCGAAGACGACCTTGCGCTGGTCGTTCATCACGTCGTCGTATTTCAGCAGGTTCTTGCGGATGTCGAAGTTGCGCGCCTCGACCTTCGTCTGCGCCTTTTCGAGAGCCTTGTTGATCCAGGGATGGATGATGGCCTCGTCTTCCTTCAGGCCGAGCTTCTGGAGCATGCCGTCCATGCGCTCGGAGCCGAAGATGCGCATCAGGTCGTCCTGCAGCGACAGGAAGAACTTCGAGCGGCCGGGGTCGCCCTGACGGCCCGAACGGCCGCGAAGCTGGTTGTCGATGCGGCGGCTTTCATGGCGTTCGGTGGCAAGCACATAGAGGCCGCCGGCGGCCAGCGCCTGCTCCTTGAGCCTGGCGATGTCGTCGCGGATCGCCTGCTCGCGCGCGGTGCGCTCGGGGCCTTCCGGCATGTCGCCGAGCTCTTCGGCAATGCGCATCTCGGCATTGCCGCCGAGCTGGATGTCGGTGCCGCGGCCGGCCATGTTGGTGGCGATGGTGATGGCGCCGGGCTTGCCGGCCTGGGCGACGATGGACGCCTCGCGCTCATGGTGCCGGGCGTTAAGGACCTCGAAGTTCTTGAAGCCTTCCTTGCGCAGGCGTTCGGCCAGCTGCTCGGACTTCTCGATCGAGGTGGTGCCGACCAGCGTCGGCTGGCCGCGCGAGATGGCCTCGCGGATCTCCTTGACGATCGCCTTGTATTTCTCCTCGACCGTCCGGTAGACCTCGTCGTCCTCATCGATACGCTGGACGGGCAGGTTGGTCGGCACTTCGGTCACTTCTAGACCGTAGATGTTGCCGAATTCTTCCGCTTCGGTCGACGCCGTGCCGGTCATGCCGGCCAGCTTTTCGTACATGCGGAAGTAATTCTGGAAGGTGATCGAGGCCAGCGTCTGGTTCTCGGGCTGGATCTGCACGTGCTCCTTGGCCTCGAGCGCCTGGTGCAGGCCCTCAGAGAAGCGGCGGCCGGGCATCATGCGGCCGGTGAACTCATCGATGATGACAATCTCGCCGTCCTTGACGATGTAGTCCTTGTCGCGCTGGAACAGCTGGTGCGCCTTCAGGGCATTGTTCACGTGGTGCACCATGGCCACGTTCTCGATGTCATACAGCGACTCGCCGCGCAGCAGCCCGGCATCGCGCAGCATGTTCTCGACCTTCTCGGTGCCCTCTTCGGTGAAGATCGAGGTCTTCTGCTTCTCGTCGATCTCGTAGTCGGCCGGGAGCAGCGTTTTGATGAAGCCGTCGACGGTGTTGTACATGTCGGACCGGTCTTCGAGCGGGCCCGAGATGATCAGCGGCGTGCGCGCCTCGTCGATCAGGATGGAGTCCACCTCGTCGACGATCGCGAAATGATGCGGGCGCTGCACCATCTGCGCGCGCTCGTATTTCATGTTGTCGCGCAGATAGTCGAAGCCGAGCTCGTTATTGGTGGCGTAGGTGACGTCGCAGGCATAGGCCGCGCGGCGCTCGTCGTCGTTCATGCCGTGCACGATCACGCCGACGGTGAGGCCGAGGAACTTGTAGATGCGGCCCATCCATTCCGAGTCGCGCTTGGCAAGGTAGTCGTTGACGGTGACGACGTGGACGCCCTTGCCGGTCAGCGCGTTGAGGTAGACGGGCAGCGTGGCCACCAGCGTCTTGCCCTCGCCGGTGCGCATCTCGGCGATGCCGCCGTCATGCAGCACCATGCCGCCGATGAGCTGCACGTCGAAGGGGCGCAGGCCCAGCGCGCGCCGGGCACCCTCGCGCGCGGTGGCGAAGGCGGGCACCAGCAGGTCGTCCACATTGGCGCCGTTGGCCAGTTCCTCACGGAACTTCACGGTGCGGGCGCGCAACTCGTCGTCCGTCAGCGCCTGCAGTTCGTTTTCAAGAGCATTGACCGCCGCTACGCGCGGCCTCGTCGCCTTGACGCGACGATCGTTGGAGGAGCCGAAGATCTTACGGGCGATGCCGCCGAGACTGACCATCAAAAGGCCTTTCAGTTCGAATTCGTGCCGACCGGTGGCGGCGGAACCCACACAAGGTCCATATAGAGCAGGTAACACCGAAAAGCGCCCGGAAAACGGTTCTGGACGCCAAGTCGAAGGACAGATAAGAGGGGGCCGAAGCGATGTCAACGTGGCAACGCCGCAGTTGCCCGCGCCAAATTCGGCCATATTTGTGCTGATCAGAAGGTTTCATCAATCCTACCGGAGACTTCCGATGCCCCTTTCCTTCCGACGTGCCTCACTTGCCGGCCTCGGCGTGATGCTCGCTCTGGCGGTCCCCGCCTCCCAGCAGGCGTTTGCGCAGGAAACTCCGCCCGCGGCGGAAGCTCCGGCCAAGCCCGTCGACCCTGCCGCCGTGGTGGCGACCGTCAACGGCCAGCCCATTACCGAAGCCGACCTGACGTTGGCCGAAAGCGACCTTGACCAGCAGTTTTCGCGGCTGCCGGCCGAACAGCGCCGGGCCGCCGCGCTGTCGGCGATCATCGAGATCCGGCTGCTGGCAGCCGAGGCCCAGTCCAAGGGCTTCGACAAGGACCCCGACTTCCAGCGCCGCATGAAGTTCCTCCAGGATCGTGCCCTGCACAGTCAGGTCGTCGACCGGGAGGTCGCCAAGGCGATCACCGACGATCAGGTCCGCGCCCGCTACGACAAGGAAATCGCCGATGCGCCGCCGGTCAACGAGGTCCACGCCCGTCACATTCTGGTGAAGACCAAGGAAGAAGCCGAGGCCATCATCAAGCAGCTCGATGCGGGCGCCAAGTTCGAGGACATCGCCAAGGAGAAGTCGGCCGACGCCGGTTCGGGCGCCAATGGCGGCGATCTCGGCTATTTCGGCCCCGGCCAGATGGTGCCGGAATTCGAGAAAGCTGCATTCGCCCTCGAACCGGGCACCTACACCAAGGAACCGGTGCAGAGCCAGTTCGGCTGGCATGTGATCAAGGTCGAGGACAAGCGCGTCCAGCAGCCGCCGGCCTTCGACCAGGTCAAGGCTCAGGTGCGCTCGCTTCTGCTGCGCGACAAGTATCTCGAGTTGGTCAAGTCGCTGCGCAGCGCGGCCAAGGTCGATGTCACCGATCCCGAGCTGAAGAAGGCCATCGACCAGATGGACGCGGCGAAGTAACTTTGCCTCCGGCATACCGGGCAGCGCGAGCGGTCCGGCAGAAGATTTCGAACAGGGGCGGCAAGCCATTTGCCGCCCCTGTTCGTTTTCGACTCGCAGGCGCTGATCATGAC
>JAEWHN010000039.1 GCA_023387775.1 Pseudomonadota bacterium
CGATGACGCCGTCAACGACCAGGCGACGCGCGAGCATGGGATCTTCGGACAAGGCGGTGGCAATCGCGCCCGGATCGGCTAGCCCACTGGTTTCGAGCAGGATGCGATCGATTCTCCGGCTGTCGAGCGCATCCTGGCTGCCGCAAATGTTCCGAAGCGCGGAGATCAACGCCTCGCGGCCTTCGCAACAGGCACATCCTCCCGCCAGCACCTCGACCTGCTCGGCTTTTCCCAGCAGAAGGTTGTCGACCGGCGTTTCAGCCGCCTCGTTGACGATCAGGTGCACCGCGCCGAAGCACTGCTCATGCAACTGGTGGCGCAGCCAGGTGCTTTTGCCGGCGCCCAGGAATCCGCCGATGATGGTCAGCGGCAGGCGGCCGTCGCGGCGTCGCCGTTCATTCATCGCCGAGCGCGCGGGCTGACAACGGATCGATGGGTGTTCCGGCCAGCCGCGCCGCCTCCGTCCACAGTGCCTCGAGATCGGCCACCAGCACGCGTTCGCCGCCGGGCGCCATCAGTTGCAGCCCCGGCGTCGCCCCATCGTCATGCGCGGTCAGCCGATAGGGCGCCAGCAGCCTGTTGATGATCGCCAGGCGCGTGAAGCGCAGCCGCAGCCGGCTGCCGGGGCGCAACGCCCCGGCATCGGTCCAGTGGCCCGGCAGAGACGGAAAACCACAGGCGCTGCACACGGATCAGATCACCTCCGGACGCTTGTCGCTCTCGAACGGATAGCGCTTGCGGAAATCGTCGGCGATTTCCTCGAAAGTCGCCCATTCGACGCCTTCATGACCGCTGATGTACTCGATGAGCCGTTCGAGCATCAGCAGAACCTGCGGCCGGCCCGACACATCGGGATGGATGGTGAAGGCGAAGACGCCGTAATCCATCTCACGATACACCCAGTCGAACTGGTCGCGCCACATTTCCTCGATATCCCTCGGATTGACGAAGCCGTGGCTGTTCGGGGACTTCTTGATGAACATCATCGGCGGCAGGTCGTCGACGTACCAGTTCGCCGCGATATCGACGAGGTCGATCTCCTTGCCGTGCTTCAGCGGATGCATCCAGTCCTTGGCCTTCCTGGTGTAGTCGATGACGTTCCATTCGTCGCCGACGCGCGCATAGAAGGGCTGGAAGTCGCGATAACCCTGGCTGTGATCGTAGCTGAAACCGTATTTCTTGAGCAGCGCCGCGGTTGAGGAGGACATCTCCCACCATGGCGCCACATAGCCGCGCGGCGCGCTGCCGGTCAGCTTCTCGATCAGCTCGATCGACTTCACCAGCACGTCCTCTTCCTGCTGGGGCGTCATGGCAACGGGATTTTCGTGAAGATAGCCGTGCGCGCCGATCTCGTGGCCGGCGTCCACGATCATCTGCATCTCCTTCGGAAAGGTCTCCAGGGAATGGCCCGGAATGAAGAAGGACGTGCGCAGGTCGTATTTCTTGAACAGGCGCAGCAGCCGCGGCACGCCTACTTCGGTCGCGAAGATGCCGCGCTGAATGTCGGACGGGCTGTCGCCGCCGCCATAGGACCCGATCCAGCCTGCCACCGAGTCGATGTCGGTGCCGAATGCGCAATAGATCTTCTTGCTCATGGTCTTCTGCTCCTGTGTTGGGGCGTCCGGATCAGACGCCGCTCGAAGCCTGCGAAGACATTGTAGTCGATAATCGACTTCTGGTCCGCCTACGCGGATCGCAGCCGGCAAGAAACGCGAGGGCGGCGGCTACAGGGAACGGGTTTCGCCCGCCGCCGGCGCGAGTTCCCGGGCATCAGAGGTCAAACTCTATCGGTTCCATCGGCGAACCGATGGCCTAACGGCGCGCCTCAGCGGTTATTGAAGCGGCCGAAGCGTTCCTCGATGAGCGACTGGGCGTATTCCAGGCAGATCGAGAGTATCCAGTAGATCATGGAGGCCGTGATCAGCATCTCGATGTGCCGGAATTCCGTCTGGCCCTGGGTTCGCGCGAGATACATGATCTCCCAGACGCCGACCACCGACACCAGCGAAGAGTCCTTCAGCATGGCGATGAACTGGTTGCCCGTGGGCGGAATGATGACACGCATCGCCTGCGGAAGGATCACCAGCGCCATGGTCTGCGACGGGCTGAGGCCGAGCGCCGTCGCGCCCTCCGACTGGCCGCGCGGGATGCTCTGGATGCCGGCGCGGAAGATCTCGGTCATATAGGCGCCGTAGCACAGCGAAAGCGCCATGATGCCGGCCGGCACGGCGCCGATGACATAGCCCACCTGCGGCAGCCCCAGATAGATGATGTAGATCTGCATCAGCAGCGGCAGGCCGCGAAACAGCGACGTGTAGAAGGTGGCAAGTCCGTAGACGACGCCGTTGCTCGACAGCTTGGCGATGGCGCCGGCAAGCGCGATGATTGTGGCGATCACGATGGAGATCGCGGAAATGTAGAGCGTGGTGACCACGCCCTGCGAGATCAGGAAGCCGATCTTCTTGGCGATGAAGGCGAAGGACAGGTCGAAAGAATAGAAGAACAGCATCAGGAGCGCAAAGAGCTCGACCCAAACCGCGACCACCTGCTGGCGGCGCGAAAGCTGGCGCAGCGCCTTCCAGTTGGCGGCGACGATGAGCGCCACCATGACCGCCGAGACGAGCCTGCCAGCGGCCGGGTTTTCGCCAAGCCAGGCTTCGGCCGAGGGCAGCACGCGGCCGATCCAGGCAGCGCTGATGCCCAGCTGGTAGAGCGCAAGCGTGACAGCAGCGAGGACGAACAGGCCGGCGGCCCGCCGCGACGCTTCCGGGTAGGTGAGTATCAATCGGCCGAGCATGATTTTCGATCTTTCCGCCTGTCAGGCAGCGCGCTCGCGCCACCAGTCCTGGGCCTGGAGTTTCCAATAGGTGAGCTGCGCGACCGCGAGGCCGGCAAGGCCACCGGCCCAGACCAGGCCGAAGGGCTCGAACAGCCGGTAGCGGTCAGACTCCCCAAGAATGCCTTCGGCGACCACCTTGCCGCCGATTGCCGTGGTGTTGAGCCCGTGTCCGCCAAAGGCGGTGCAGTACCAGACACCGGGGCTCATGCCACCGATCTGGGGCATGAGATGGCGCGCATAGGACATGAGGCCCGACCAGGCGAGCTCGGTCTTGAGCCCGGCAAGCTGCGGATAGGTTCCCACCATCTCGGCGCGCAGTTCGCGCACCAGCGCTTGCGTGGAGGCGGCGCGCGTGGTGATGCGCCCGCCCCAGAGCAGGCGCCGGCCGTCATCGACGACGCGGTAATAGTCGCCGGCGCGGCGATTATCGCCGATGGCGTCGGTCGTCGCGATTGCAGAGGCGATCAGCTCCGGCGCTTCCTCGCTGACCATCACATAGGTCGCGATCGGCAGGAAGGAGCGCTTCAGCCTGCCATGCAGCGAGCCGGTGTAGCCGCCGGTGGTGAAGACGACATTGCGCGCCCGCACCTCGCCGCCGGCCGTGGTGACGCGCTTCTGCGCGCCCTGCAGGTCGATGGTTTTGGCGGGCGAGGCTTCGAAGATGCGGCCGCCAAGCCGCTCGATCTCGCGCGCGACGCCGCGCAGGTAATTGAGGGGATGCATGTGGAACGACTGGCCGTCGCGTACCGCCTGGAAGTAGCGGTCAGATTTCAGGACGGACCGCACCTGGTCGCGGTCCAGGAATTCCAGCTCATAGCCATAGGCCCGACGGGTCTGCTCGACATAGGCCTTGAGGCTCGCGCCATCGTCGTGGCGCAGCACGCTCATCAGCCCGGTTTGCGGCTTCGCCTCGTCGATCGACAGCGCGCGGATGGTTTCGCGGACGAAATCCACGCCTTCGAGCGACATCAGATGGAGACGCCGGGCGGCATCCTCTCCGGCAATCCGGGCAATCTGGTCGGTGCCAGTGGCGTAGCCCGGGCCGACGAACCCGCCATTGCGGCCCGAAGCGCCGAAGCCCACGCTCTCGGCCTCGAGAACCGCCACCGCCTGCCCTGCCCTTGCGAGCTGCAGCGCCGTCGTGAGACCAGCGAGGCCGCCGCCGACGACAACGGTGTCGCACTCTTCCACGCCGGCAAGCGCCGGGCGCTGCCTGGGATCGGACATGGTCCGCTTGTAATAGGTGTCTGGATAGGTCATCGCGCGCCTGGTCTTCTTGAAAGGGAACGGCACGGGCGCAAGATCGGCCCGTGCCTGTCGACTCAGTCTGCGCTGTAGTCCTTTCCGTACCACTTGGTGGTGAGCTCGCCGAGCGTGCCGTCCTTCTTCATCTCCTCGATGATGCCGCCGACCTTGGCCGTCCAGTCCGGATCGACCTTCTCCGCGATGACCACGAGCGGCTCGCGGAAGGCGTAGTCGCCGTCGAGCACGCGCAGCGGATATCCGTTCTTGATGGCGTTGAGCGCCGTCTGCTCAGGCGCAATCACCGCATCGAGGCGAACACCGTCGCCAAGGCGCAGGTCGTCGAAGGGCAGCATGGAATCGGCAAAGGTGCGGACCTCGCCCGGCTCGAGCTTGTACTCGATCGGAGGCTGGCCCGGCGCGTCGATCTCGAGCCGGCGGTTGATGAAGTCTTCCGACGTGGTCGCCGTCTCGACGCCAATGACCTTTCCATTGAGGTCCTCGACCGACTGTGCCTTGCTATCCTTGTGCACGGCGTAGACGTAGGGGCTGTAGTAGTAGATGCCGACGAAATCGATCACCTGGGCACGGGATTTGGTCGGCGTTACCGAACCGACGCCGAGATCGTAGCGCCCCTGCCAGCGTCCGCCGGTCAGCGTCGCCCATTCGGGCGTCTCGAAGCTCACTTCAACCCCGAGGCGCTTGCCGATTTCCCGCGACACGTCGATGTCGAAGCCAACCATCTCGTTGTTGTCGTCGAGATAGCTCTGCGGTGGCCAGCCGCTGTTGGTGGCGACGACCATCGCCTTCTTTTCCATGACGCGGTCCAGCGTCTGCCCGGCATGGGCGGAAACCGCAAAGGCGACGAATGCGGCCCCGACGGCCAGTCGTGCGATTAGTTTTTTCAAGTGGTCCTCCTCTTCCCCTGAGCCAGCCAGCGATCCCCAATTAGGCTAAGGAGTCAAGAGCATGGCCACGGTGGAGCAATGAAACAATCAGATTGATCCATGCGAATTCATCATGATCTTTCTCCTCTAAGGCGCTCGACACCGCGCATCGCAGCGCCTCGGCTCGCGGTGCCGAAGCACCAATTTGTTGCTGGACAGAGGGGAGCGCCGGGACGACTATGATCCTCGTCATACCGTGGCCTGGACTGTTCGATGCTCACCGTGGCCTCAGCCGCACGCGCACAGGCTCCCCTCGCAGGACTGGTTGCAAGGAGCGGTCCCGCGTTGCTGCAGGCCGCCCGGCTGACGGTGGCGGTCTCGCTGGCGCTTTACCTGGCGTTCTATCTCGAACTGGAGACGCCATACTGGGCCGGCACCTCTGCCTGCATCGTCTGCCAGCCCGTTCTGGGCTCGACGCTGCGCAAGGGCCTGTTCCGCATGGTCGGCACGGCCGTGGGCGCCGTCGCCGCGGTGGCTTTGACGGCGGTTTTCCCGCAGCAACGCAGCGCGTTCCTGTTTGCGATGCTGCTGTGGGTGGCGGGCTGCTCCTTCCTGTCCACGATGTTGCGCAACTATGCCGCCTATGCCGCCATGCTGGCCGGCTACACGCTCATCATCATCGCCGGCACGTCCATCGCCGCGCCCGACCGGGTGTTCGAGATCTCGCTGGGTCGCGCCTCCGAGATCAGCATCGGAATTGTCTCCGGAACCCTGGTCGTGGCCCTGACGACCCCCGGCGATGCACCGCGGCGGCTGGCCGCCATGCTCTCGCAGCTGATCGCGGAAACGGCCGGCCATCTTGCCGATGTACTTGGCTCGGCCGGTTCCCGGATCAGCCACGGCGTGGAGACCAGGCGCGCCCTGATCCGACGCGCGGCCGCCCTCGACCCCATCATCGAACAAGCCGTCGGCGAAGCGCCGGAACTGCTGCAGAGACGATCGGTGCTGCGCGCGGCACTGAACGGCCTGTTCGAGGCGCTTTCGGGCGTGCGGATCGTGGAGACGCACCTGCGCAGCGCGCCCGAAGCCGAGGCCCGCCGAAGCGCGCGCATCGTCCTCGATCAACTCCCCCCAGGCTGGCGAGCGGGCCCGCAAGAGGGAACGGGCACTGCGCGCGGGGGCCTCGGCGCCGACGGCAGCGCGCCGGTGGTGCGCAACCTGCTTCGGCTCGGGGCCGACGACCTTTCGCTGTATCTCACCGCCCGCGGCACCGCCGACGCGGCCACCGGCCTGGCAGCCGCCGACAATGGACTTGCGCTGCTGAATGATCCGGCACGGGCACGGGACCGGCTGCCCTCCGGCTTCGTCGTGCCCGATTATCTTCCCGCCCTGGTCAATGCGTTTCGCGTGTTCCTGGGTGTCGGTGCCGCGGTCCTGTTCTGGATCTTTTCCGAGTGGCCGAACGGGCCGCAGGCCATAACTTTCGCGGCGATCACGATCATGGTGTTTTCGCCGATGCAGGAGCGGTCGAGGCGGGCAGCCATGGGCCAGGGCATCGGCACCCTGATGGCCGCCGTCATCGCCGCGATCATCAAGTTCTCGGTGCTGCCGGGCCTGGAGACGTTTCTTGGCCTCGTCTTCGCCATCTCGCTGGGCCTCGCGCCTCTGGGCGCCCTGTCGACCGTGCCGACCCTCTCGCCCTATTTCATGCCGGCAACGCTGAACTTCATTCCGCTGCTGGCGCCGACGAACCAGACCTCATACGACACGATCGCCTATCTCAACAACGCGATGGGCCTGCTGGGCGGCTGCGGCTTCGGCGTGCTGGCGCTGGCGCTCGTTCCGCCCGTTTCCACCCGCCTGAGAGCGCAGCGGCTGTGCGACCTGACCATCCGCGACCTGCGGCGCCTTGCGACGGGCCGCCGCAAATGGACGCTCAGCCAGTGGCAGAACCGCGTCTACACGCGCTTGACGGCCATGCCG
>JAEWHN010000156.1 GCA_023387775.1 Pseudomonadota bacterium
ATTCCCTTCTTCGACGCGCTCACCCACTCGACCTTCAACTTCATATCGATCATCACCACGACCGGCTTCGCCAGCGACGACTACACGAAGTGGGGGCCGTTTGCCGTTGCCTGCCTGTTCGTGGCCACCTTCCTTGGCGGCTGCTCTGGCTCGACCACCGGCGGCATAAAAGCCTATCGGTTCCTCATCCTGTTCGAGCTGATGGCGAACGGCCTGCGCCGCCTGATCTATCCCAACACGGTGCAGCCGGTGCGCTATGGCGACCGCACGATAAACGAGGACATGCAACGCAGCGTGGTTCTGTTCATCGCTGCCTTCTTCGTTCTGTGGGCCATCGCCACAATCCTGCTTGCGGCAACCGGCCTGGACCTCATGACCTCCATAACCGGTGCGCTGACGGCGCTGACCAATGTCGGCCCGGGCATGGGCGAGATCATCGGCCCGGTGGGCAATTTCGCGACGCTGCCAGATGCCGCGAAGTGGATTCTCTCGGCCGCCATGCTGCTTGGCCGTCTCGAAATCCTTTCCGTGCTGGTCATCTTCACCCCTACCTTCTGGGGCCGTTGACGGCCGGCGTCTCTCGGCTGCAACACCCGACAGCCCACGCTTGACGGCGCCCTCTGCCTGGCTGGACCCTGCGTACGCCAACGGCTATCAGGTAGCCTGGGATGGGCCGGAGCAAATGATGTCTCGAAGTGTGGCGGCGGGATTGGGCGCAATGGCGCTGGCTATGCTCATCTCGGGCTGTGCCGGGCAGGATATGCGCGAACTGGTCAGCAGCCGTGTCGTGGAGGCGCCCGCGGGCGCCATCGCGGGCCGGCACGAAATATTCGTCGCCACCACGCGCGCAAAGGCCACAGACGCCAACGAAGTCTATGCAGGCGAGCGCGCGCCTACAGTCAGCTTCGCACGCGTGGACATGACGGTTCCTGCCGGCCACAAGCCGGGAAACATCGAGCGTCGCAAGCGCGGCCAGAGCCCCGACCCTGCTAAATACTTCATCGCGGAAAAGGTCTCGACCTTCGACAAGGCCGAAGCGTTCTCCAAATCCCTGCGCGCGGACATCGCCTCGCGCGGCGGCCGCGCGCTCGTCTTCGTGCATGGCTACAACACCGCGTTCGACAGCGCCGTCTATCGCCTGACGCAGATCGCCCACGATTCCGGTTATTCCGGCACGCCGGTTCTGTTCTCCTGGGCTTCCAGCGGCAAAGTGGTCGATTACGTCTACGACACCAACAGCGCCACCGCCGCGCGCGACGCGCTGGAGGAGACGCTGCGGCTGGTGGCCAGATCCGGCGCCAAGCGCATCGATATCATCGCCCATTCGATGGGCAATTGGGTGACGATGGAAGCGTTGCGGCAGCTCGCCGCCGCAGGCGACCCCGACCTTGGCGACCGGCTTGGCGACGTGGTGCTGGCCTCGCCTGACATCGACGTCGACGTGTTCAAGAGCCAGATGCGCCGCTACGGCAAACCCGACAAGCCGTTCTTCCTGCTTCTGTCGGGCGACGACCGCGCTCTAGAAGTGTCGCGCATCATTGCCGGCAACAAGCCGCGGCTCGGCGGCTACAAGGACGCCGCCGACATTGCGAGCCTCGGCGTGACGGTCGTGGACCTCAGCCAGGTTTCCGCCGGCGACTCGCTGAACCACACCAAGTTCGCCGACAACCCGGTTCTGGTGAAGCTTCTGGGCGACAAGCTGCACGAGGATGCCGGCCTTGGCACCGGCGAACGCGGTGTGGGCGATCGGCTGGGAACGCTCGCCGGCGGCATCACGCAGACGATCACCTCGGCCGCCGAGATCGTCATCACCACGCCGTTCGAGGTAATGAGCGTGGTGGTTGGCGGCCCGAGGACGTAGGCCGCCAAGCTCTCCGAAGCGGGTGGCCTCCCGTCAGACGAAAAGGTCGACCTTCTCGAACCTGGTCACGTCGATGATGCCAACGTCCGAGATGCGCAGCTCGGGGATCACCACCAGCGCCAGCAGCGAGTGCTGCATATAGGCGTTGTTGAGCGTGCAGCCCATAGCGCGCATCGCCTCCACCAGCTTTTCGGCCTTTTCCGCGACGATTTCAGCGCGCTCTTCGGACATCAGGCCGGCGATCGGCATTTCCACCGCCGCCAGTTCCTTGCCCTTGGAATAGAGTACGACACCGCCGCCGATCTCGCCAAGGCGGTTGGCGGCAGCGGCCATATCCTCCTTGTTGGTGCCCACCACGATCATGTGGTGGCTGTCATGGGCGACGGTGGAGGCAAGCGCGCAATCCTGCATGTAACCAAAACCGGAGACAAAACCGTTGGTGACGCTGCCGGTGCCGCGATGGCGTTCCACCAGCGCGATCTGGCAGACATCGCCGGGGCGATCCATGGCGACCAGCCCGTTCTCGACAGGCAGGTCGGCTTCGAGCGCCCGGGTCGGCGCCTGGTTCTCGATGACGCCGATGACGCGCACCCGGACCTCGTTGGCGCCTTCCGGCGCATGGATGTCGAAATCGCGCGCCTCCAGTCGCTTGCCGAGCTTGACCGTGTTCTTGGCGCTTTCGGGATAGTCGTAGGCGGGGATATCGACTTCGAGCTTTCCGCCCTTGGCCAGCCGCACGCCGCGGCCATAGACCTCGTCGATCTTCATTCCCGCCAGGTCGGAAACGATCAGGAAATCGGCACGGCGTCCGGGCGCGATGGAACCCAGCTCACGCTCCATACGGAAATGCTGCGCGGTGTTGATCGTGGCCATCTGGATCGCCGTCACCGGCTTCAACCCCTGCGCGATGGCGTGGCGTACGACGCGGTCCATATGCCCCTCATGCACCAGCGTGCCGGAATGGCTGTCGTCGGTGCAGAGGATGAAGTTGCGTGGGTCAAGTCCTTGTTCCGTCACCGCTTTTATCTGGGTGGCGACGTCGTACCACGCCGAGCCGAGGCGCAGCATTGCCTTCATGCCCTGGCGCACGCGGGCGATGGCGTCTTCGGCGCGCGTGCCCTCGTGGTCGTCCTCGGGGCCGCCGGCGACATAGCCGTGGAACGGACGGCCGAGATCTGGCGAGGCATAGTGCCCGCCGACGGTCTTGCCCGCCTTCATCGTCTCGGCAATACCGCCCACCATCACCGGGTTGTTCGCGGCAACGCCCGGAAAGTTCATCACCTCTCCGAGCCCGACGATATTTGGCCAGGTCATTGCCTCGGCGACGTCCTCCGGCTGCAGCGAGGCACCGGCATTCTCCAGTCCCGGCGCGGAAGGCACGCAGGAAGGCATCTGCACGCCCACATTGATGGGCATGGCCATTGCCTCGTCATGCATGAGGCGCACGCCCTCGAGGCCCAGCACGTTGGCGATCTCGTGCGGGTCGATGAACATCGAGGTGGTGCCATGCGGGATCACCGCCCGCGCGAACTCGGTCACCGTCACCATGCCGCTTTCGACATGCATATGCGCGTCGCACAGGCCCGGCACGAGATAGCGGCCGCCGGCATCGACGACCTTGGTGCCCTCCCCGATTGCGTGGCTGGCATCCGGGCCGCAATAGGCGAAGCGCCCGCCGGTGATGGCCAGGTCGGTGCCGGGGATAACCTCGCCGGAATGGACGTTCACCCAGCGGCCATTGCGCACGACAACATCGGCGGGCTTTCGCCCCATCGCCACATCGACAAGCGTCGGCGCCATTTCCGACCAAGGTTTGGGTGCGTGGAAAGCCTGATTCTTGGCCATGGTATGCAACTCCTCTTTCGCCGACTGTGCCAAGGCTTCAGCGATTTGACCAGCCAACCCGGCGTAATTCCACCGCCGGAACGCGCAATCAACTCCGTGCAGATGTTTTGAATCAAGACAGGCCTCTAAGGTGCGCGTTTCACTGGCGAAATTCGCGCCCATTCACCCGCATCGCCTCGCTCCACGGGGAGCGGCCATTGACATTTTTCTCGCAAAAGGGGTGACTTTACTGCTTCATCGCAATGGAGGCGGAAATGCGTGCTTTGTGGACTGCACTGGCGTTTGCGTTCCTGACCCTGTTTTCCTCCGGTGCCCAGGCGCTGGAGCGCTGGGAGACCCTGCCCGAGCCGGCGCCCATGCCCCCGGCCAACGAAAGCGGCTTCGCCAAGGTCAATGGGATCGAGATGTATTATGCCGTCTACGGCGCCGGCGACCCTATCCTGCTGATCCATGGCGGGCTGGGCCACGCCGACATCTGGGCAAGCCAGGTGGCAACGCTGTCGAAGACGCACAAGGTAATCGTTGCCGACAGCCGCGGCCACGGCCGTTCGACCCGTAACAACCAGCGCTTTGGCTACGACCTGATGGCGTCCGACTATCTGGCCCTTCTCGACCACCTCAAGATCGACAAGACGGCGCTTGTGGGCTGGAGCGATGGCGGCATCATCGGCCTCGACATCGCCATGAACCACCCGGAGCGTCTGACCAGGCTCTATGCGCAAGCCGCCAACGTCACGACCGACGGCGTTGATCCCGGCGTGCTCACCAACAAGACCTTTGCCGCCTATATCGACCGCTCGGGCAAGGATTATGCCCGCCTCTCCAGGACCCCAGATGAGTACGACGCCTTCGTGGAACAGATAAGCCACATGTGGGCGAGCCAGCCGGCCTGGACCAAGGAGCAGCTGGAGAAGATCACGGTACCGACCGCAATCGTCGCCGGCGACCATGACGAGGCCATCAAGCGCGAGCACACCGAATACATGGCCTCGGTGATTCCCGGCGCGAATCTGATCATCCTGCCTGATGTCAGCCACTTCGCCATGCTGCAGGACCCGGACGGCTACAGCAAATCGGTGCTCGACTTCATCGACGGCAAGTAACGACCCGCCATTTTGCTGCGGATGTAAGCAACCGCTCCTGTGCCACCCGGACCCTCGTCTGTTGCCGGGGCTTGCAATCTCGCCCGGCATGTTTACCAGTGTCGCCCGAGGCGGACGTGGCGAAATGGTATACGCAGCAGACTTAAAATCTGCCGGCCTCTGGCCTTGCGGGTTCGAGTCCCGCCGTCCGCACCAGATCGATTTGCAGGAAATCAACAATAACCTATTGATATTGCTCAGTGATTATCCGCGTTGCGCGGGTTAGAAATAACAATTCGTGGCATTTCATGCCCCAGATCATGCCACAATCGATGCCACAATAAGCGAAATTGGCACCGGTGAATCGCACCACTACCCGGCTCAGGATCGGCGCGCCGGCGGGACCATCCAGGCCGTCTCGCCGCCGTAGGTAGACCTGGTTGGCGGGTGGAGCGTGATGCTGACGTTCTTCGATCCACACCTGGAGCAGCGCAGGTGAGGCACCAGGTCAGCGCGCATGCTGCGGTGATCGCGACCAAGGCGCTTTGCCAGCATCTCCAGATCGAGCCAGCCAAAGTGGTTGCAGCCGCGCTCGGCACAGTGCGCCCCAAGCTCATAGCCGCCATCTATCAGCTTGCCGATCGTATCGATGACCAACGGGTATTCAGACATGGAACGAAATAAGAACAGGCATAGGCCCATGTCAACAGCATGCGCACATGCCCGGCGGAACGATTGAGGCCGGCGGCCGTTCTCCAGCCCTGTGTTGGAGTAGCGACATGAGTGCCCCGCGTGCCGTGTGGAAAGGCTTTCTTCGCCTGGGCAACGTCACCTGCAGCGTAAAGCTGACGGGCGCAGTCACAGAGGCCGAGACGATCCATTTCAAGATCCTCAACCGCCTGACCCGGCAACCGGTCAAAGCGGCCTATGTCGACGAGGTGACGGAGAAAACCGTCGAGCCCGACGACCAGGTCAAGGGCTACGAGGTCGACAGGAACGAATACCTTCTGCTCGAGCCGGACGAGATCGCGGCCCTGAAGCCACTGTCCGAGCACATCATGACTGTTGACGGATTTGTCGACGTGGCCGAGGTCGACCCGATCTATTTCGACAAGCCCTATTATGTCTCCCCGGCCGACAAGGCGTCGCTTGAACCGTTCAGCCTAGTCCGCGAGGCCATGCTGAAGACGAAGAAGGTGGCGCTGGCATCCGTCGTGCTGTGGCAGCGCGATCGCCATGTCCTGCTAGAGCCGCTGGGCAAGGGGATCCTGCTGACGATCCTGCGCAACGCCAAGGAGATCGTGCCGGCGTCGAAAGTCTTCGGGCAGATGGAAGACGTGAAGATCGACCCGGATATGACCGAGATCGCCAGCATGCTCATCGACAAGAAGGCGACCCATTTCGACCCCAGCAAGTTCGAGGATGCCTATGAGGATGCGCTGCGGCAGTTGATCGAGTCGAAGCGCACCGGCAAGCCGGCACCAAAGCCGGCGCCACGGCCAAAGGAAAACGTCAAGGATCTGGCGAGCATCCTGCGCAAGAGCCTGGAGGCAGAAGGCGGGGAGCCGCCGAAGGGCAAGAAGCCAAAGGCAAAACCGGAGTCCTGAAACGAAAAAAGCCCGCTGCCTCGAGGAGACAGCGGGCTGATGAGTAAGGGCACGCTCGCAAGGGGGGACAGGCGAGCGCAGACACCTAATGCGTGGAACGCTGTTTGGTTCCCGCAATGGACATCACGGCGGCGGCCGGAACCAGGCCATGATCTTCAACGCCGATTCCCCGAGCATCACAACGCCGACGACGAAGCCCAGGAACCCGACGATCAGCCACTTCATGAAGGTGCCGACCGTGCGGATCGCGTTGACCAGGCGAATGCCATCCCCCAGCGTCTCGACCTCCTCGTCGCGCAGGTTCGAGAGAAAGTCCTTGGTCTTCGGCGACAGATCGTCGAACCGCTTTGCCGTGTCGCTCATCCCCTGCCCTCCCTGCCGTGCCGGGCGCATTCGCTCTTCGTCCACACGCCGGCGCCGCACAAGCCGGCCGCCGTCTCGTCGATCCTGAGCTGGTCGGCCGCCGTCGCGCCGCGGGCGCCGACCAGCGATGTGCCGACCACCTTGCGCAAGCCCTCAGCGGTCACAGGCGCCGGTTGCGAAGTCGAACAGGCCGCCAGCATCGTTGCAGCGGCGAAGATCAGCGCGCCATTTCTCAGCCGCGTTGCCGGCATGGGTGTTCTCCTGGTTGATCTGCTGAATGAAGCCGGCCTGCGCGACCGTGCGGCCGGCGCGATAGGCCTGCCAATGGCTGAGACCGAGCAGCCCGGCGGCCACGCCGGCGGCGAGGAGATAGCCCCGCATCACGACAGCCCCAGCGCCTTGCGCACCTGCGGCATGGCCGAGATGGCATAGATGGCAAAGCCGACGATGACCGCGACGAGGGCGAGCTGCACGCGCCAGTCGAGCGCGCCGAAGGCCGCCAGCGGCGTGCCGATCGCCGTCATGAACCAGGTCCAGAACCGCTTCGACCTCGCCAGCGGCTCTTCCTTGGGGCGGGCCGGCGCTGGGGCCTCGCGCTCCGGCTGGGCCGCCCTCCCCTGCCTGACCTCGTCCAGCATCGCCTCGACCTGCTCCGGCGCCACCAGCGCCCTGTTGAGGCCGTCGCCGGCATAGAACGACTGCCCGCGCTTCAGGTCGCGCTTCTGGCCCTTGGCCGCCGCCAGCACCGGCAGCGATGCCCATTCCTGCGCCAGCCGCTTGCCGAACTCGGTGCGGCTGATCTTGCCGGCCATGAACGCCTCATAGCCGCGGCGCTTGAGCAGGTGAAAGCCGAGCCGGTCCTGAAGATCCGCATCGAACCGCTGGCTGCCGCGCAGCCCGAGCTCCTTCGACAGATCGGTCAACGTGGCGCGCAGAAACTGGTAGCGGCCGGCGGCACTCGAGCCGTGGTTCTTCGACCAGGCTTTCTGCGCATCGATCACCTCGCCCAGCGTCATGCTGGTGAGCGGCTTTGGCAACCTGCCCTGCTTGTCGGCGTAAATCGTGCCGTAGCCCTGTGGCGCCTCGAGATCGCCGATGAAGTCGAGCAGCATCGCCGCTCCGGCAGGAACGGTTTTATCCATGACAGGTCCTTTCCCGCCCGAAGGCGCGGCTGGAGTTTTCAGGTGAATGCGCGTGAGATCAGCGCTAGCACTGGTGCATGAACGCCCGACGCATAGCGCTGCTGATCTGCTTTGCCTTGATGGTGGCCGCCTGTGGCGTGGTGCCGGCGGCCATGCCAGCACGGAAATGAAGTGCCAACGCACTCTGGTCGTGCAATCCCACGCAACAAGGTTGCAGTTGCAAAAACATTAATAGCAGCTATGTGGAAATCTTAGTCTATGGGGAACAAAAACAGATGACAGAGATCACCGTCAACGATTTGGCGACTAGATACTGGCAAGAACGCCAAGACGCGCTCTACTACCAGGCCGTGCGGGTGCTCGCTGCGCAGCTCGGAAAGCATGCCAATTCTGTCATTGATGTTGGGTCTTGCGGATGCCCATACCTCGATTGGTTCCCAGCCATCGAGAAGAAAACATCCGTGGACCTCAGCAAGCCATACGAAGCTCCGGGCGTTAGTTCCGTTACCTCCGATTTCTTAGCTTGGCAGCCAGACGGTCACTATGATCTTGTCCTTTGCCTGCAAGTTCTCGAACACGTCCCAGACGCACAAGCCTTCGCTCAAAAGCTTCTGTCGACCGGGAAGACCGTTATCGCTAGCGTGCCGTATAAATGGGAAAAGGATCGCACCCCCTCCCACGTTCATGATCCGGTTGACGAGATTAAAATGCTCAAGTGGTTCGGCCGCGAACCCAATTATTCGTACAACTGCCGGGAAATTACATCGGGCGTGAGGCGGCTGATTCACGTCTACGATCATTCAGGCTTTGTATGGAAATCGCTGAAGCAGCGAGACCAGGTGATCGACGGGTCATCGACAACGAGGGCCCCTGAAACCTCAGCTGCAAAGCTTGCAGCAAGGAAAAGCAAAAAGCCGAGAAAGGCCAGCCTCCGTGATAAATTGCGCAGACTGGCTTCTTCTGCCATCGCTGGGCGCGATTAGTCCGGCTACTTCCACCACCCCACCGCAAAGCCCATAGTGCCGAGCGTTTCATCCCCGACGGTAAACAGGTTGTTGCTCAAAAGCTGGAGCTCGACAGTCAGCGCGGTTGGCGGCTGGCACTGCGCCACAGTCGGGCCGCGCTTCGCCGATGTCATGTTGACGATGTTTTCCGCCACCGGCGCATGGATGACGAACGGAGCCGCCGCGAACGGCTTCGGGAAGGTCCACACATAGCGCAGCGTCTGCGAGGCGTTATGCACCAGAACGGCGCGGACCATGCAGATTTGCAGCCCGTTTTCCCACCGGATAAACGTCCCGTTGGGACCAGATCCGAACCCGACCACGGCCCCGGCCGCCAGCATTCCAGCCGTCAGAAGGTTGTCGGCCGGATCCGCACCGGAAAACGCCGGCCCTTGCCGGATGTCCTTCGCCTTCATCCCGATCAGCGCCAGGTTGATCAGGTTGTAGAGCTTCTTTTCGCCGCTCCCAGGCTCGCCGGGGATGCCGCCCTCGTTCACCAGCGCAAATAGATCAGCCATCTTAATTCCTTTCGCCTCTGCATAGGCCGCGAAGTGGCGCTCGACGCCGAGCGTGTAAAGCGACGGGCTGTCGTAATGAGAGCCATCGTCAAAGGTTGTGAGGCCGTCGCCGCGCGTCCGGAAGATGGAAGCGTGTTCGTCGGCGAGGGTTTGGACGACATTGGCATTGAATGCCAGCCGCTGCGCATCGGAGTGCGCCATGTCCTGAATGAGGATCACGGTGCTGTTGTCGATGATGCCGGCCGCTTTCAGGTTGGCGACCAGCGCAAGAAACCGGCCGCGATACTCCGCCGCCGGCATCGTGAGATTTGATTGGCTCCACAGGAACACATCGGCTGGAGCCTGCCCCGTCGCTGCATAGACAGAAATGCATCTATTCAGCATCGGGCCGCCGCTTGCCCATTCCTCCACGCCTGTTCCGCCCTGCGCGACGAGGGTTAGCCGGACATCATCGCCCCGCACCTGCGCCAGCCGGTGACAGAACCAGACCGTTGACGAGTTCCTGTCAGTGTTTTGAAAGGTGCCGCCAGCCCGCGCCACCGCCGCCGACACAAACGCATTGCCGTTGGTTGCATGCGGGATGATGTTATTCCAGACCCTCACCCTGTCATCGATCCGCGACCACCCGGAATAGTCGACGCCGCGCCCAATGATGTTAGAGGTTCCGGTAGCAAAAACGCGTATGGTCAAGGCATCACCACTGGCAGCAGCATAAGATCACCATCATTCAGTTGATCGGCCCTGGCCAGCGGGATGCCCCCGGCGGTCGAGCCGTCGTGAACGACCAATGTCATCTTGTCCATATCGACCGTGACTTCGGCCATGGCGCCGGTAAAATTCGCGTGCTCTGCCGTCGTCCCGCGACGGAAGCGAATCTGTGTGGACATGCCTCACAATCCTTTCAAAAGCTGGGATGTTGCTGGGAATTTCAGGCGCCGGCGATCAGGCCCCAGTCCTGATCGAAGTAGGTTGCAGCGTCTTTGACGTAACCGAAGTCATACGACTGGTTCTCGTCGAACCCCGAAAACCCGGCGGTCGCAGCCACCACAAGCCCCTGCGCCGACAAGGCGGCCGCGCGTGCAGCCTCGGCCTCGGAGGCGGCGAGGACAGCCTGACCAGCAGCGTGATCGGCCGCATCCTGGGCGTGGTCGCTTGCCTCTTCCGCCCTGCTCGCCTCAGTGTGCATGGCGGCCAGGATCGCCGACGAGAGATTGTCGGTCAAAAGTCGGAACGTGCCACCAACCTTGAAACCCGCCGCCACCATTCCGGCGGACAATGCGCCAGGTTCAGGATCAAACCCGGCATTGGTCTTGATCACCAGCGGCACACCGCCGTTGAAGGAGACAGTGACAGGGGAACCCGTGTTGTCGGTCACGACGTTGAAGTTGATCAAGGCGCCGCCATCCGCCGCCGGGATGGGCACATCCGCCTTTGCCTCGATCGCGTTGGCCGTACCGTCCCCCGTGTTCAGCGCCTTGATGAAACTGTAGGGCAAGTCACCAACGCGCACCCACGCCCCGGAACCGGATCCACCCTGTTTCTGATAGATGCCGTTGTTGGCGGCGATCGGATCGGCGATGACCCAGGCCATCTGGTTGGCCGCATGGCCCAGTGTCATCGCCGCCTTGGTCTGGAACACCACACCGCCGCCAGCCTGTGCTCCGGCCAGAATCTGCTCCAAGTGTGTGCCCCACTCTCGGATATCCGCCTTTCTGGGCTGGTGAGCACCGGACGAAGGAACGCCATCGGTGACAAAGTCGCGGAAGATCGTACCGGCGGTCTGCGCCATATGTATTCTCCAAGGCTAGAGACCCCGCTGGGCCATACAAGACAATTGCAGATGCGGATGCCGGCTCGGCTTCAGGGGGTGGTCTTGACCGTGCTGGCCGACCAGTCGCCGGGGCGGCCCTTTTCCGTCACGTAGCGGATCTGGAATTCGTATTGCTGGCTCGACACCAGGTTGGGGCTGTCGGCCGACGTGGCGTCCCGAGCCACCGCGATGCCGGTCCAGGTCGAGCTTGAGGTGAGCCTGTAGCGCGCCTCGACCAGCAGGATCTTGCTGGGCGGTGGCGGGAAGGACAGCCGCGCCACCGGCCCGGCGAGGATGTCGACGGTGGGCGCGGCCGGCTGCGGCACCGTGTTATCGACATCCGTCTCGTCATAGACCGGCGCGTCGCCCTCTTCCTGCGCCGCGTTCCAGGCATAGGCGGCCGCCGGCATCGATTGCACCTGCAGCGTGACGCCGGTCAGCAGCCCGCCCTCGCCGATGTTGAAGCGGAAGTCGAGCACCTCGAACACGCCGTTGATGCCGAAGGCCGGATAGGAGATCCGCACGAAGCGTTCGGTCAGCGCGGCCAGCGCGCGCAGATTGCACTGGAACTGCCCGGTCCAGGTCGGGTTGGCGCGGTAGGCGGCCAGCTTCATCAGGCGCCGTGTCTGGCTGTGCGACGGCGACATGATGAACTGCATGTCCTTCGAGATCTCGCCGCGCTCGCTCACATCGGCGGCGTTGACCCAAGGGTCGGCGTCCGCGCCCTGATAGTCCTGCTTTGGATCGAGGTAGGTGGCGCGGATGGTGTTGGCGGTTGACAGCACGTCGCGCCCGCGCCCCAGCTCGGAGAAGCCGACGATGGTGTTTTCATCTAGGGTGACGGCGGGTTCCTGCCAGTTACCGATGTCCAGCGTCAGGCCGCCATCCGCAGTCGGCACCAGCCGGCCGTCGCAGCAGGCCATCATGCGGCCGAGCACGTCGGCCGGTCGCTCCTCGAGGCTGTAGGAGCCCCACAACCTGTAGCGCGGCTCGGTGCCACCCTTGGTGGCGATGGCCCCGGCGGCGCGATTGTAGGACGTCACCCAGCCGGCCTGGGCCAGCGGCGTGGTGACGATGCTTTCCGGCAGCCGCATGCCATCGGCATGGGTCGCGTAGTCGCGGATGACCGCCGCGGCATTGTCGCTCCAGGCAACCGTGCCGGTCACCGGGTTCTTCACCCTCGCCCCGCGCAGCACCAAGCGGTAGCTGGTATTGATGCCGTTCGGGAAGCTGGACATATAGAGGTCTGATGGCTGCGCGTCCTGATAGGCGTACAGGCTCGCTACACCATCGCCGCGATGCGCAGAGGTCCACTCAGGAAACGTCGACGTAAGCTGGCTGTAATGGGTTTCAGTTGGCAGCCCCAGTCTGGTCAGGATGCGGGCGTTACTTTTCCACGGGTCGGCCGTCACATGTCCAGAACCATTCGGCGTCACCTTGGTGTCGTCGAGCCAGTATTCCTCGATGCCATCGATCGGCCCCTGACCGATGGCCAGCACCTTGTGGAAACTGCCCCTCTTGGCCTCGGCAAACACCCATGGCCCCGATGCCTTGACGCGGCCGTAATGGCGAACGCGCGCCGAGATTGGCTGCCGGACGGACTGCTGCACGTCCTCGGGCTTCGGAGCCTTCGGTGCGAACAGGGAGGACGCAAGATAGGACAGCCCAACGGAGATGCCGATCGTGACGACGCCGGTCAGAATCCCGATGGCCAGCGCGGAGCCAGCCAGTGTCGAGCCGGAGGCAACAAGGGCCGCGAAGACCATTCCTTCGATGAAGCCTGTGCGTGCGACCGCAGGCCCATAGAGCGCCGTCGTGCTCTCGAGGTGCAGGGTGCTGGAAATGTAGCGCGTTCTCATACCGCCCAGGCCTTCCACACATTGTCGAGCGGCGCGCCGATCAGCCCATCGGCGTGGCGACTAAACCAGAATGACCCGGCGTGAATGGCGATGCACATGCGCCCGTCGAACGGCACCAGGCCGAGATCGCCGGCCTTTGGCGTCTTTGTCCGCTGGAACCGCGACTCCCGCATGACGCGATTGAATGCGATCGCAATGCCGCCGGGTTCGGCGAGCCAGGCCTGCGCCTCCGCCTCGCCGGCATGCATGCGGCCATAGAGCGCCATCGGCGAGAAACCGCGAACCAGCTGCACCCACCGGTCGGCCGTGGCGGCGCAATCGGTCTCGCCCCACGCGAAAGGCTTCTCCGCCTCGGCGGCAATGAACTCTTCGATGGTCAGCATCGCGGGATCAGAAGTCCGGATAGGTGAAGGTCTTGAACAGCAGCGACGGCGTGAACTGGAAGAACTTGTCGCCGGGCGCGCGCTTTTGCTGGTCGCGGTCGGTGTAGCGGCCATGGGGCGGCCGCGAGCGGTTGAAGAACGCGTTTTCGGCCGTCAGCGCGATCGACTGCACCGCGCCTTCCGTGCCCTGCATCGGCGTGCGCGTGATGCGCGGCGGCTGCATGAAGCCCCACCAGATGCCGATCGGCGCGCCCTGCGGCTGCCAGTCCTCGTCGAACAGCTGCAGGTAGACCGTGACCAGCTGCTGCGCCACGTCGGGCGTCTCCTCCAGCGCCAGCGCCAGCAGGCCGCTGGCCTGATCCGGCAGCCCGTCGAGCTGGAAGGCCACGGTTTCCGAGGCGGTGCCGGCGGCGACGCCGAGCCCGTCGACGGTGGCGGCACCGCGCATCGGCAACCAGGTCTGGCCGCCTGTCTCCAGTTCCGTGTTGCCGTTCCACAGGTAGACGGTCTTGGAGCGGAACTCCATCTTGGCCAAGATGTCGAGGCGCACCGTCGATGAGGCGAGATGCGCCAGCTGCTCGGGCGTGAAGAAAGCCATCACACATCCTCAATGAAGTTGACCACCGGCCGGCCGAACTTCCGCAGCTGCAGCGGAAGGTCCATTTCGGAATCGGTCGCCAGCCGCATGCGGCACACCGGGTCGTCGAATTCGAGCGCCGCGCCGATCGGCACCGCCTCGCGCAGCGGCGGCCGGAAGGTGATCGCGGCGGTCGTGTCCGACGTGTGCGCTACCGTACGCAACCGGTAGAGCCGTTCCCCCAGTGAGAAGTGCTGGCCCGGCTCCAGCTGGCCGGCATAGGCGATGTTTACGTTTGCCGACACCGCACGCAGCGGCGCCGATGACGCCAGCGTCACGTCGATGACGCGCCCGACATAGCCGGTGCTGTCGCCGAACAACGCACTGTCGGCATGCGGGACAGGCGCATAGAGTGCCTCGGAATTGACGGGCACCGGCTGATAGCCGCGGCACAGCGGCACCAGGATCTTGCCAAGCCGGCCCTCGAGCAGATTGTCGATGGCGCGAAACGCCAGCACGTGCTCGCGCCGGCTGACGATGATGCTGTCGAAGGTCGCCTTCCAGATGCCGGCGTCCGAAGACACCACCTGCGTGGCGCCCGCGATCGAGGCCGGTGCTGCGAGCGAACGCGGCGCGATGTCGAAGGCCACGTTCTGCGGCCGCAGAACCTCGACCGGCCAGCGGATGGTGGCCATCACATGCTCCTCGTCTGCGCATTGGCGAGCAGGCCCGGCATCTGCGCCTTGACCGCCCGCACACTCTGTTGCACCGAGACTTGGATCATCGGGCCGGCCGAGGTCTGGATGCGCTGATCGGCAATCTCGGCCATGCGGCCGCTGTCATCCTGCAGGACGACGTGGATGGTTTCGGACCCGCCGCCGCGCGCGCCCGGGTCGCGCAGCTCGACCGGGATGCGCCGGCCGTCCGGCAAAGGCACCGCCGCTTCCGGCCCGGCCTCGGCGAAGATGGAGGCCGACCGCGCCACGCCGCCCTTGGCGAAGGCCGGCAGCGGCTGCGGACGGCCATGCGCGGCGATGCCGCCCTTGGCGAAACCGAAGATGCTTCCAAGCCCGCCGAGCAGGTTGCCAAAGAGACTGCCGCCGCCGTCGAACAGGCTGTTCATGGCGATCTCCAGCAGCTTGTCGGCGACCTTCTGCAGGGCACCCGCCAGCGCCTCGGACGCGGATTTGCCCGACTGCAAGTCCTTGATGAAGCCGGACATCACCCCCTTGCCCAGGTCGCGCATCTCTTCCGCCGAGCGGCGCGCCTTGTCCTGCGCCTCGTCGAGCTGGTTTGCGGCGACCGTCGCCTGGGCGTAGGCTTCGGCGAGTTCGTCGATTTTGGCGCGCAGCTCCGGCGTGATGGCGATGCCGGCCTTCTGCGCCGCGTTCAGCAGCTCCTGCGTGGCGCGTGCCTTGGTGATGGCATAGTCGTAATCATCGACCAGCGGGTTGAGCTGCGCCTGCGCTGCCGTTTCCGCCTGCAGGGCGGCGGTGCGCTCCCTGATCTTGTCGATCTCGCGCTGCAGCTCGTCGCGCTTCTGGCGTCCCTTGGAGCCGCCACCCTCGCCGCCGATCGCCCCGCGCGGCCCGCCGCGGTTGAGCGCAGCCGCATCATCGGTCCCGGCCGTCTGCGCCGCCGCACGGTCATTGGCCCGCTTGCGCAGCTCGCCGAACGCCTCGCCGAGATAATCCTTATCGAACGCGCCCTTGATGCCGTCGACATACGCCCGACCGGCTTCGGCGCCCGCGCCGGCGTAGTCGTTGGTGATGCGGCCGAGCTGCACCGGATCGATCGTGCCGATGCCGCCCATCCCGGCCCAGGAGCCGAGCGAGCTGATCGCGCCGATGGCGGTGTTCACCGCCTCGACCACCTTGTTGATGCCGGCCTCGACGTAGTCGATCATCGTGTTCATGGCGCCGATGACGCCATCCGCGACCGCCGCCGGCAGCTTGGTGAAGGTGGTGACAGCAGTGTCGTAGATCGCGACGTAATAGCCGATGACCTTGTTGCCGGCGTCCTTGATGAACGCCAGAACGTCCGACCACTCGACCTCGACGCCGCCCATGGCGTCGACCATGAGGTTGATTGCGGCCAGGAAGGTGTCCCTGATCGCGCCGGCCGCGACCGTGACGCCATCGGTGACCGTGTCCCACACCGCGCCGGCATAGTCGTGCAGGGTCGCCATCTCGCCGGCCACCGGCTGGATCTCGCCGCCGAAGGCCGAGAGCGCAAACGCCGCTGCGCCGATCGTGGAGGCCAAAAGCAGGAACGGATTGGTCGCGACCATGGCGCCCTGCGCAAGCGTGGCGCGCACCAGGCCAGGGACGTAGCGGCTGATCAAGACGGCAGCCGCCGCCGCGGCGCCGGTCGCCACGGATTCGAAATTGTCGGCGACGAGGACGAGGCCCTGCGCCACCGCGCCGGAGACGCCGCTGGCCTGGTCCATGGTGCCGACGTAACGCGTCAATGCGTTCTGGAGCTTCTGGATGCCGTCCGCGATCGTCGCCGGCATGGCTTCGGCCTCGTCGCGCAGCGTCTGCAGGCGCTTGGTCAGCGCGTTGTAGATCACGTCGCCGGTGATCTTGCCTTCCTTGCCGACCTGGCGCAGCTGGTTGACGCCGACGCCGAGCTCCGCGGCCAGCAGCTCGGCAACGCGGCCGCCGGTCTGGATGACCGTGTTGAGGTTCTGACCCTGCAGCGTCCCCAGCGCCATCGCCTTCGACAGCGCTTCGTTGACAGTTGCGGCGCGCTCGGCCTTGGCGCCCGACACCACCAGCGCGTTGTTCAACGCCTCGGTGAAGTCGAGCTGCTGGTTGGTGCTGTAGCCCAGCTCGCGCAGCGCCGTCGCGTTGCCGAGGAAGGCCTCCGCCGTCTGGTTGAGCCCGGAATAGGTCCGCTGCGCCATGTCATAGATGCGCTCCATGACCGTCGGCGCCAGCTCCATGCTCTGCACGGCCAGGCCGACGCGCGAGCTCATGTCGCTCCAGGCGTCGGCCATGTGCTGGATCTCGCGCACGCCGAGCCCGATGCCGAGCAGCGACGCGCCGCCCTTCAACATGTTCTGGAAGGAACGGTTGATGTTGCCGTTCATGTCCGAGAACCGCTTTTCGATCTGGCGCGAGCGTTGGTCGGCGACGCCATAGGCCTTTGCCATCGCCTTTTCGAACGCGGCCGTGCGCGCCTCCAAGGCAACAATCAGCCGCTCGGTGTCAGAAGCCATCACGCATCCTCAAGACCAACAATGCCGAGTTCCTTGAGCCGGTCGATGCTCATCGGCGGCGCCGACGCTTCCTTGCCGCCCCTGGCCAGCTCGTAGCCGTCGACCGCGGCGACGAACTCCCACAGCGTCATCCTGCCGATGTCGCGGTGGAAGACGCCGGCCCATTTGTAGAAGTTGGAGAAGCGCCACTTTCCTCTGGGGAGCGGGTTTGGGCCGGGTCGCCCGCCCCCGCCTGCCGTTCCCCCACGGGGTCGTCCTCCGGCCCGAACAGCGCCAGCATCAGCACGGCCCGCGCGGTCAGCACGGACATGGTCAGCGGCATGTCCTCGACATGCTGCTTGACCAGCTTGCGGGCCGTTTCCTTGTCCATGCCGCCGCCCTCGAGGCCGAGGCGGATCGGCTGGATCACGTCATCGACCCGCCACTGCTTGGTGACGAGCCGATTGAGTATCCATTCCGGGCCGGCGTCGCAGCGTTCCTGAAGCGCACGCAGGTGCTCGATCTTCAAGTCGAAGGCGTGCTCGCCGCCGGCCCAGGTCAGATCGCGCGCCATCAGGGCGCCTCGGCCTTGGCGGTGCGCGTCGGCAGACCGTCGAACTGGATGTCGAGATCGCCGGTCGCGACCTTCTGCCCGCGCTCGACGCTGTTGGGGTAGACCACCAGGTAGGCCGCGCCGGTCTCGTATTCGGTGTCGCCGGGGGCTGCCTTGACGTGATGGATGCGGACGTTCTTGGTCTTGCCGCTGTACCACCAGTCGAGCAGCATCTGGTGCGACTGCCGCGCCCACACGCCGCTGGCGTTGATCGTGACCTCCGACGACTGGACCGCGCGCTCGACCTGCGCCGGCGCGGATTCGTCGTTGCAGGGCGGCGATTCCGTCGTCTGCATATTGTGGCTGCGGTTGATGCCGCGCGAGGTCAGGCCGCAGATGCGGGCGAAGGTGCCCTCGGTCTCGGTTTCGACCTCCATCACCATTTCGTGGAAAGCGGCAGTCTGGGCGTATTCGACAGGTTCAGCCATCGTGTTCTCCATGCGCTGATAGGCCGGCGAAGACGCCAGCCGCTGGGATGGGCAAGAAGCCCGGTTGTCATGAATGGGCTGTTTTTGCCCGCTTGCGGCCGCTGATGGCCTTCTTGCCCTCACGAGTCGGAGAGGGAACTGGTGCGGCGGCGCCGGCCGCAATCGCCGCCGCGATAAAGTCGCGCGGCCGCTGCTGCGGCTCGGGCGAGGCCTTGGCGTTGAAGGAATAGACGCTGCGCGGCCGGCGCCAGTTGAATTCGCGGTTGAAGATCGCCCAGGCCATGGTCATGCCGCCGGCTCCTCGACGCGCGCCGTGACCTGCACGACGCCGTGCGTGGTCAGCCCATCCGGATCGGGCAGCACGCGCCAGAGCTCGACCCGCATTTCCACCAGCGCGTTTTCGGTCAGCGACAGGCTGCGCTCGTGCAGCGCGCGCCGGACGGCATCGACGATGCGCCGGCAGCCGACCTTGCCGACCGCGCGCGACCAGACATCGATCTGGAAGGTGTGGCGCGATCCATAGATGCAGTCCGCGCCATCGTCGGCGCCGTCCGAGGCACCGAAGCTGATATAGGCGTTGCGCACGCCGAAGGCGTCGTTCGGCACATGATCATAGACGCCATCGACCAGCGCCGCGACGACCGGGTCGCCGGTCAGCGTGTCATAGAGCAGCTGCTGCAGCTCGTCGGTGACGCTCATTTCGCCCCGTCCTTGATCGCCTTGCGCATTTGCCGTGTGATCCGGCCACGCGCACGCTTGCGCAGCGCCCGGTAGCTCGGGAAGAAGAATGGGCTGGCCTTCATCAACTGGGTTCCAAACTCCTGGAGCCTGGCGAGTTGAAACTGGTCGCGACTGCCGACCAGTGTCTGCTCGTTGCCGGCATAAATGGTGATGACCCTGCGGCCCTTACCGCCTGCCGCCTTGCTCTTGCCGAGCGCCATGGCGCCCTTCGGCGGCTCGCCCCAGGTCCAGCCGATGGTGTCGCGAAGGTGCGGCCGCTCCGGATCTCGGCTCGCGGAAGCATCGACCGGCGCCAGACGCTTCATCATCGCGACGATTTCCTCGGCGCTCTGCTCCATGGCAGCGACGGTCGCCTTTTCGACATGCGCCGGAATGGTCTGCGTCATCTTGCGCTTGAGGCGATCAAGACCGATCACGGCCATCAGGGGGCCACCCCCTTTTCGCAAAGCAGGCTGATCCACTGCCGATCGGTCTCATGCGTCACGTCCCGAATGTTGAACACGTCGCCATCGAAGCGACCGGGCGCGATCTCGTTCGACGCCCTGACGTCGCGCACGACCCAGTCGGTGGTGATCTGCCGCGTCTGCGACGATGCCCGCACGATGATGATCTGCGTGTGCTTGCCCTGGAGGCGGCCTGCCATGACGCTCTCGCCGCCGCGCAGATGACGATAGGCGGCACGGCACTGGAACTGCTCGATCAGCTTGCCGACCGTGTTGCCGCGCCCGTCGTTGACCGCCTCACGCTTGAGAAAGCCGACACGGTATCTGAGAGCACCCTTCCCCATCATTCACGCGATCCTTCCGACCCGGAACTGGTTGATAAGGTAGCCGAAGCTGTATTCAAGCTCTGTGGTGATGTTCCCGACGTTGACCGTCTCTCGGTTTGCATCCCAGTGCGCGATCAACATCAGCATCGCGGCCCGCAGGCTTTCGGGGATCATCGAGCGATCGACCTGGTCCTTTTCGGTGCCACGATAGCCACCAGTGAAACTAACCTTAACCGCGTCGAGTTGACCGCTGGTTGCCGGCCAGGAGCAGCCAAGTGCCGGCTGGATGCGCGCCTCGAGGAAACCGCGTCGCCACTGATAGGAGGAAGCGGGAAGCGTCTGCTCGATGCCGGCGGGGTCCAGATAGGTGATGCCGTCGATCGAGAGTACCGGACCCATGGGGACACGGATTTCCTCCGGGAAACCATCGAGCGACAGCTGCCAGGGCGCCGCCATGACAGCAACGCCATGGCCAAGCGGGCCTTCCACCGCTTCACGTGCGGCCTTGATGCAGCGCGTCAGAAAGGCGTCGTCGTCATCGCCGTCGACGCGGCACTGCTGCTTGACCTCGTCCAGGGTCAGCGCCTCTTCCTTCGGCTGCTCCAACCGCTCGATGCGATCCCACATGATTATTCCGCCGGGGTTTCGGGAATGGCAGGCGCCTCTGGCGAGACAGGCGTCTCAGGCTCCGACCTGGTGGCCGTCCCCGGCGCGGGCTCCTTGGTCGCTTTCTCGCGAGCGCCGCCCCGGACGGCCTTCTCCGGTGCCGGCTTCTTGGTCGCTGCTTCAACACCGCCTTCGAACCGCACCGCGGCCTTCCGGGCGACCAGCGCGTCGGCTTCGTCCGCGGTGACGGTGCGAACATCGCCGCTCAATTTCAGCTTAATCTTGACGTAGTCCATGACGGTCTCCTTTGGTTCATAGAGCGGGCGACCGGAGCCGCCCGCCTTGATGAGCCAAAATCAGGCCAGCTTGAGGTGCTTGATCGCACGGCCGTCGAGAAGTTTGCCGTCGAGGCGCATGAACGCGATGAAGCCGACCTGCAGATTGTCCATGTAGCGTTCGCGCAAGGAGATCATCTGCATGTCGCCGACACGGCGGACCACGTATTTGCTGTGATCGCCGAATATCACCGCCTTGTTGCCGGTGGCGATCGACGCCATCGCCTGGTTGATCTTGTAGGGCTTGCCGAGAAGGGTATCCGGTGCCCCCGTCTTCACGTCGCCCATCTGCCACAGGTAGTTGCCCTGGCCGTCCTTCAGCTTGCGGATCGCGGCCAGCGTGGTGTCATTCATCTGCCAGTAGCAGCGCGGCGAGGCGCGATAGGCCGGATCGACGGAATGCTGCAGGTCGATGAGTTCATCCGCGACGATCGCGGTGGCGGAGGCCGCCGTCTTGCCGAGAGTCGAGCCGGAGACCACGCCATGAGGCTTGTTGCTGCCGTCGCCAACGGTCAGCACGTCGTTTCCGGTGCGGCCCAGCCGCTCGCCGAACAGTTCGATCAGCAACCCGTCCATCGAGAAGAAGCTATCCTGCAGCATCTCGATCGACACGCGCACGACCTTGGAGTCGTAGAGGTAGGCGTTGAGCGTCTTCTGACCGAGCACCACATCGCCGCTACCGTCATCGGTGACCGCACCGTTCTCGGCGTGCTGTTCGCCGCGCTGGGCCGTATCATCATTGGTCGGCCAGGGGATAGGGTTGCCGGTCGAGGTCGGGTACTGGCGGGCGACGTCCTGGTCGAGCATCGGTCCCCAGGCGGCGAGCGCCTTGTCGATCTCGCCAGAGAAGCCCTGCGGGATCAAGTAGCCGCCAGCCGCACCGGGCGCAGTGGCCTGTGCGCGTCGGTCGACGTCACTGTCGCGATTCCGGCCGGACACGAGGATGCCACGCTCTTCCGTGGACAGTTCGGTGACGCCGAAGCGCATCGCCTTGATGAACACGTCCTTGTAGTCGACAGGCACATCGTCCTCAGCCCCGCGGGCTTCGCCGTTGTCGCCCTTGGGGCGGCGGGGATCGCCAGCATTGGCGCGCTTCTCGGCATCCTCCAGTTTCTGGAGGCGCGCCATGCGCTCGCCGATTTGGTCGTGTTCGGCCATCATCGCATCGAACTCGCGTTCGATCTCGGTGGCGCGCTCCGCCGGTGTGTCGTCCTTGATCTCATCGAATTTGGCGCGGGCATTGGTAGCGATACGAGCCTGCTGCTCACGCAAGTCTTTCATGGCCACACCGGCCACCGCAGCGGCCATCGTGCTATCGCCGCTGAGCACAGCGAGGACGTGAGCGCCGGCGTCGGCCGGCAAGCCGCTGACAAGAGCGACCGTCGCAAAAACCGCAAGGCAAAGCAGGCCTGCGGCAATGACAAGCTTCTTCATGGTTCTCTCCAATTGAAGGTTGATAGGCAGCAGCAGGCGCTACTTGCCGTTCTCTCGCTCCTTCAGGGCGAGGTTGATCTTCATGCGCAACCGGGCGGATGTCGCATGAAAGTTGTGGGCCTTGCGGATCTGCTCGCGGTGCTTCTCGAGCGAGCGCAGGCCGATATCCGTGCCCTCATAGGCCGGGTCGGTGACGATCGACACGTCGAACAGGTCCACCTCATAGACATGGCGGATCGGAATTTCGCCGGTCTCATCCCATTCCTGCCGTGTCGCCCGGAACGCGAACGACATCTTGTCGAGGTCGCCGCGCTTCATCTTCGGGACGATGCGGGCCACGTCCGGGTCGCCGGCATCGAGTGCACTGTCGATCTTCAGGCCGTGATCGTCTTCGGCAAGGATGAGCGTGCCGGAGCGTGTGCGGGCCAAGGGCAAGCCGGCATGATTGATCAGGAACGACACGTCGTCGCGCCCGATCGCGGCACCGAACGCGCCCGGGTGAATGATCTCCCTGAAGAAGCCGCCGATGTCTGCCGGCTGATTGAACACCGCCGCATAGCCGGAGACCTTCACCGCACTATCGTCGGCCCGAAACTCGGCGGGCAGGCCGCCGCGGATTTCACGCTGCATTGCTGTCGTTCCCTTCTCCGCCATCCAGCGGCGGTCCGCCATTTTCGCCGATGCCGCGCGCCGGGTGCTGGCCAAGCTTCTCGAT